>DVJW01000152.1 GCA_018716505.1 Candidatus Faecaligallichristensenella faecipullorum
TTTGCGCCCCGTACCCGCGACGGCCTTCTGGCCGGGGCGGGCGATTCAATAATTCGCCGAGCGTACCCGGCGAAGGGCAAAGCCCTTTGACGGGCGACAAAGGAAAATGATGCAACTCGAAAAAATGAAAAGTTCATTTTTTCGAAGGGTGTTGACTTTGTCAACACCCAGAAAAAAGAATACAAACTTTACCCGGGCTGTGTTATAATAAAAAAGACACGCCCGATTTCACTTTTGGGCGCCCCAAAACCGTGTGATGGAGAAGAGTACATGAAAAAGACAAACGAGCAGTGGACCACGGTCATCAAGCCGCGCTACAGCCTGTGGGAGGTCAATGTGCGGGAATGGTGGCAGTACCGCGATTTGATCTGGCTTTTGGTAAAGCGCAACTTTGTGGTGCTCTATAAACAGACCATCCTGGGCCCGGCCTGGGCCATCATCCAGCCGCTGTTGACCACCTTGATCTTTACCGTGGTCTTTGGGAATATCGCCAACCTGCCCACCGACGATATGCCGCCGTTTTTGTTTTACATGTGCGGCAACGTGGCCTGGACGTATTTTCAGAGCTGCCTGACCGGCACTTCCCAGACCTTTATCGGCAACGCCAAGGTGTTTGAAAAGGTGTATTTCCCCCGCATGGTGATGCCCATTTCCACGGTGCTCACCAATATGATTACCTTTTTCATCCAGTTCGCGCTGTTTTTGGTGCTGATGGTGTATTTTCTGTTGGCCCCGGGTTCGGTGATCCATCCCAACCCCGGCCTGATCCTGCTGACCATTCCGGCGCTGGTGCAAATGGCCGTGCTGGGCCTGGGCTTTGGCATCATCATTTCCGCCCTCACCACCAAGTACCGGGATCTGCAAATGCTGGTGAGCTTTGGGGTGCAGCTGTGGATGTACGCCACCCCGGTGGCCTATGCCTCCAGCATGATCCCGGAGCAGTACTATTTCGTGTACATGCTCAACCCCATGTCGCCCATCATCGAGCTGTTCCGCTCGGCCTATCTGGGGGTCAATTCCTTTGACCCGGTTACCTACTTCATCAGCGTTATGACCACGCTGGTGGTGCTGGTGGTGGGCATTTTGCTGTTTAACAAGATTGAAAAGAACTTTATCGATACCGTGTAAGGAGGCGTTCCCATGTCAAACACAGCCATATGGATCGACCATGTGTCCAAGGAATACCGGCTGGGCATGATCGGCGGCGGCACCCTTACCCGGGACCTGCAGAGCTGGTGGGCGCGCAAGCGGGGCAAGGAAGACCCCAACCGCAAGCTCAACGCCCCGGACGTAAAGGAGAAAAACGCCCGCTTCCTGGCGCTGAGCGATATTGACCTGAAGATCAACCAGGGCGACAGCCTGGGCCTCATCGGCCACAACGGGGCGGGCAAATCCACCTTGCTCAAGCTCATCGCCCGCATCACCGCGCCCACCTCGGGCACCATCTATGAAAAGGGCCGCATCGCCAGCATGCTGGAGGTGGGCACCGGCTTTCATCCCGAGCTCACCGGGCGGGAAAACGTCTATTTGAACGGCGCGATTCTGGGCATGAGCCGGTCGGAAATTTCCAAGAAAATGGACGAGATTGTCGACTTTTCCGAGATCGAAACCTTTATCGATACCCCGGTCAAGCGCTATTCCTCGGGCATGTATGTGAAGCTGGCCTTTGCGGTGGCCGCCCATCTGGAGCCGGACGTGCTGATCTGCGACGAGGTGCTGGCCGTGGGCGACGTGCGCTTTCAGCAAAAATGCCTGGGCAAAATGAGCGAGGTGGCCAGCGGCGGGCGCACCGTGATCTATGTGAGCCACAACATGCGCACCATTGAGCAGCTGTGCAACCGCACGGTGTGCTTAAGCCACGGAAAGGTGGTCTTTGACGGCGCGGTGGACAAGGGCATTGAGTATTACATGGGCGACCGGGAAGCCAAGAAGCTGGAATTCGAACTGGAAAGCCTGCCCCGGCGAAGGGTGGGCGGGGCGGTGAAGATGACCCGGCTGCGCCTCACCGGCACCACCAGCTGCCAATACGCCATGGGTGAACCGGTTACCTTTGATCTGGAATGGAAGGCCGAACGGAATATCAGCGATCTGTGCGCGCGCATGATCGTGAACACCCCCACCGGCCAGCCGGTGGCCATGGCCAACAGCAATATCTTCGCCAATCCCAAGGCCGGCGACAGCGGCCTCAGCCACTGCAGCCAGCCCCTGGACGGCCTGGCCCCCGGGGAGTATCAGGCCAAGCTGCTGCTCATGCAGCGCGACGGCAGCGGGCGCTTCACCGTGTTGGACGGGCTGGACGATGTGTTTCGCTTTGAAATTATCGACAGCCCCGAGGCCACCGGCGGGGTGTGGCAGACCCGGCTGTGGGGCAATACCTATCTGAGCGCCATGACCGTGCGCTAGGAAGAGAGGATTCATGAATATATTATTGGTAACCTTTCGCTACATGGTGGGCGACCGCAAGGACTTAAAGGACGGGGTGCTGGCGCTGCATCATTTTACCACCGAATGGATCAAGGCCGGCCACAATGTGACGGTGCTGCACCTGTATCTGCATTTTAACCAGGGCACCATGTGGGAGCGGCTCACCAAAAAGCCCCGCTGGTTTACCTCGCGCTACTATTATCACGAGCTGGACGGGGCCAAGATCCACCTGGTGGAAACCCGGCTCATCAAACAGCTGCCCATTACCCACAACCGGGTTTTCATGGGCCATCTGGCCCGGAAATATTCGAAGAAGATCAAGGACAAGCCGGATATCATCCTGACCCATTTTCCCACCATCCTGGACGGATTCGCGGACAAGCTGCCCTTTGATTGCCCCAAGGCCGGCATTTTGCATTGGACCGACCCCCATCAGATCCGCCGCTGGGGCATGGGCATGTTCCGCCGCATGGTCAAGGGTTACGACGCCCTGGGCTTCCGGTCCCGGGCCATTCAGCGGGATCTGCATTCCATGGCCGATCCCGGCCTGCCCGAGTTCATGGTGTATTCGGGCGCGCCCACCTTTGGCCCGCCGCCCAAGGAGCGGGACGAGCAGGGCCCGCTGAAGGTCATCTATGTGGGCAGCCTGATCGAGCGCAAGGGCTCGGATCTCCTGCTGCGGGCCTGCCATGCCCTGCCCGAGAGCGTGCCCTGGACCCTCAAGGTGGTGGGCAAGGGCCTGCTCATGGAAAAGCTTGAAGGGTATATAAAGGAAAACGGCCTTCAGGACAAGGTGACCCTCACCGGCCCGGTGACCCGGGAGGAGGTCCTTGAGCACATGGCGGACGCGGATATGTTCGTCATGCTGTCCAGCGGCGAGACCTTTGGCCTGGTCTATCTGGAGGCCATGAGCCAAAAACTCATCACCGTGGGCTCGAAAAACGAGGGCATCGACGGGGTGATCGTGGACGGCGAGAACGGCTTTTTGCTGGACAGCTCGGACGAAAAGGGCCTGACCGCGCTCATGGAGCGGGTCTACCGCATGAGCCCCGAGGAGAGAAAGCGTCTGAGGGAGGCCGCCTATAAGACCGCCAGCGTGATGACCGAGGAGAATATGGCCAAGCAGTATTTGGAGGACGCCTGGGCGGCGGCCCATGGGGAATCCCGGGCCTGACAACCAAGGGCCGGGCCGAAATCCGAAGGAAGGGGACGGCGTATGCAGCTGAGAAAAGTAGAGGTAACCCACGAAATACAGCGCGGCCAGGGCGCGGGCGGGCTTTTCTACCGGGAGGATGTGCGCACGCTTTTGCCCAGGCTGCTCAAGGAATACGCGGGCAAGGTGCAATTGATCTACCTGGATCCGCCCTTTCAAACCGGCCACACCTTTTCCATGCGGGTCAGGGTGGGCGAAAAGGAATGGAAAAGCGGCAACGGCACCTTGAACCAATCGGCCTATGACGACAGCATGAGCGGGGAAAAATATCTGGAAATGATGCGCCAGGTGCTGACCCAGTGCAAAAAGCTGCTCAGCGAGACCGGGGTCATTTACCTGCACATCGACTACCGGATGCACGCCCATTTGAGGCTGATGATGGACGAGATCTTCGGGGAGAGCAATCTGCTCAACGAGATCATCTGGACCTATCAGACCGGGGGCCGGGCGCGCCGTTACTTCAGCCGGAAACACGATATCATCCTGTTTTACCGCCGCTCGCCCAGGTATTACTTCAATATCGAGGCCGTGCCCATCAACCGGGTGGAGACCCGGCGCAACCATATGAAGAAACATGTGGACCCGGACGGGCGGGTATACCGCTCCATTCGCTCCGGGGGCAAAATCTATACCTATTATGACGATGAACCCGCCTATCCCGGGGACGTATGGGACGACGTCAGCCACCTTCAGCAGAAGGACCCCCAGCGCACCGGGTACGACACCCAAAAGCCCTTGAAGCTCCTGGAGCGCATTATTTTGAGCTCCTCCCGCCCCGGGGATCTGGTGATGGACTTTTTCTCCGGTTCGGGCACCAGCCTGGAGGCGGCCATGCTCAGCGGGCGCCGTTTCGTGGGCGGGGATGTGGGGGCGTTCTCCCTTCAGACCGTGCGGCGGCGGCTGGTGGGCTGCCCGGTGGAATACTTTGCCCCGGCCTGCGCGGGCCAGCCCACGGTGTCCGCCGAAATGTATTCGGGCATCGCCTATTATGAAATTTCCCTCACCGGCTATGTGATGGAAGGCGGGGTGTGCGCCCGGAATTTTTCCGGGCTGGACGCGGTGGACGGATGGTCGGCGGGCTATCTCAGGGGCGGGGAGTTCCTCTCTTTGGCCCATGAAATGCGCTCCAAACAGGCCCCGGCCCTCAAGGGCCGGTTGGAGATCCCGGTTTTGAGCGGCGAACCCTGCATTCGGGTCAGCGACGTCATGGGCCGGTATTTCTATTATGTGATCGAATAACTATGAGGTGAAGGCGTGCGATATACCAATCAGGCCGGATTGAACGGCTATCAACTTCGGTGCATCATGGCCCGGGGGGAAATCGCCTCGGTCTTTCTGGATGAGCAAAACCCCGACAACTTTATGGCCGGCTATGTGCGCGCGGTGAACGAGCGGCAGGCGCTCCTGGAATCCATCACGCCCTGGGGCCGGTTCGACGGCTTTCTGGCCGTGCGGCTGGACGCGATTTTAAATATCATGAGCGGCGACGAATATGAGAACCGGCTGCAAAGGCTGGTGGAACTCAACGCCCAGACCGCCCAACCCCTTTCGGTGGACGTAAACGGCGATTTGATGCGGGGGCTGCTGGCTTCCGCGTTGAAAGAGGGGCGGGTGGTCACTTTGTGGGACGAGGCCGACGCGGTGAGCGCCCTGGTGGAGGGGGTGGACGAGCTGCATGTCAGGCTGCGCCCGCTGAGCTATATGGGCGAGCCCATGGCCCCCTCCATTTTGCGCATGCGGGATGTGCAGCTGATCTCCCTGGGCTCCGAGGAAGAGAATATGTATCAGATTTTATGCGACAACGCCGGGTATTATGCCGGGCCTAAGAAGCTTTTGTGAGGGGATCGAAAGGTTCCCTCTTTTTTTTATTTTCATTTTGCCCTATCCTGAGCCCCTTTGCCAGAGTCTAATGGGTGATGAATCATCAAAGGACACGGAGGCCTCCATGGACGAAAGAGAGTTTTCGGAGCGGGTTATGCGCTGCGCCCAGCGCCTTTGGCGCATCGCGTATTTGATCCTGCGCAACGAATCGGAGTGCGACGACGCGGTTCAGGAAGCGCTGATCCGCGCCTGGACCCATCGCGGCCGGCTCAAACATCCCGAATGGTTTGAAACCTACCTGGTGCGCATCCTAATTAACGTCTCGCGCACCATGCTGCGCGGCCGGAGCAGGGCGGCGGGCGAATTGCCCGACTCTGTTCCGGCCCCGGCGCAGCCCCAAAATCCGGAATTGCGGGACGCCATCCGCGGCCTGGAGCTCAAGCTTCGGCTGCCGCTGATCCTTCACCATATCGAGGGATATTCCATCGAGGAATGCGCGGCCCTGCTGAAGCTTCCGCCCAGCACGGTGAAATGGCGGCTGCATACCGCCCGGAAAAAGTTAGGGGAGGTTTTAAAAGAGGAGCAATGAGCAAGGCCATGAAAAAGATCGATTATGCCGGCGCGGTTCCGCCCATGCCCGAACACTTTCTGAAAACCATCGAACATACCCTTAAGGAGGCGGAGACCATGCGTTTGAAGAAGCGGGCCAAGCTGACCGCGTCTTTGGCCGCTGCCCTGACCGCTGCGCTGCTTTTGGCGGGCATCGCCTATGCCGCGGCGCGGTCCGGGCTCATCGGCCGCATTTTCACCCGGAGCGCGCCCTCGTCTGAGGCCCGGGAAATGGTGCGCCCGGTGAACAAGACCGCGACGGGCGAGCGGTTTGCCTTCACGGTCAACGACTATTTGATCGACGGAAGCGATTTGTATGTGGATTGGACGGTTCAGTCCCTGACGGATGAGGATCTCATGCTGGTGGCCAGCCCCATGCAGGCATCGCCGGAGACGGGCGGGCTCAGCGACCCCATCGCGCCCGGATCCCTGGGCGGTCAGGGCGTCAGGCTCTCCGAGCTGAAGGACGGCGTTCTGTCCGGCATGAACGAGGGGCATTTGAGTCAGGACTACAGCGGCCAACCCTTTGAGGTCAGGTTTCAATTGGCGTTGGTGCGCACGAGCGTCCCGGCGGAACAGACGGTTTGGGAAAATCTGGATTCCCTGGGGGAAGTCGTGGAACGAATCGAGCTCAGCTTTCCGGTGGAGGGCGGCGCGCCTCAGGGAAAACGGCTCACCGAGCCGGTAAGCTTTAACCGGGAAGATTTTGCGCTCACCGTGACCGAGGCCTGTTTCACCGGGGTGAACGCCCAGATAAAATGCGAATTGAAGTGGGGCGCTCCGGAGCTGGCCGGGGGCGATCTGATGTTCCAGATATGGATCGGCGGCCAGGACAGCGGCATGGCCTCCATGCAGGACGACAGCTCGGTGGAATTCTGGTCCGAGGGCGGGTACGGCGGCCTGCCCGATGAATTTACCATTGTGCCGGGCATGGTGGAATACACCGATCAGGGCATGCGCTTTACCCCCCTGGAAGGCCAGCAGATGGCGGTGAGGCTTTCCTGAGGGGCTGAAGGAAAAGACCAGAGAGCATTGACAAACCTGTTTTCTTCGTTCGGGGATGTATGAAGGGGCCGAGGCCCCTTCATACATCCCCGGAGTAATAAATCAGGTTTTTTGGCAGTCTGGGGTGTTGACTTTGTCAACACCCAGCGTCCCTTTTAAGGGAATGGGAAAATTGTCCTGTCAGAAAATTCCTGTCAGGTACGCCGCGCTTTTTCAGCTTTATCCCATTCGATGAGGAAAAGCTCATTTGGCGTGCATTCCAACAGCTGGCAAAGCGTCTCAATGCGCTCCAGCTTAATGGAAGAAGTTTCGTTGTTGACCATCCGGCTGAAATTTTGATAGCTCATGCCCAACTGTTTATAAAGCCAGTATTTGGTTTTCCCTCTTTTCTCCAACAGAGCCATGACATTCAATTTTACCATCATGAATGCCTCCATTATCTAATGTGTCAATTAGATAATAGAGTGCCCGTCTTCCCAAGATATAGACTATTGCATTATATAATGTTATAGTCAGGGTGTTGACTTTGTCAACACCCAGGAAAAGACCCGCCCCAAAAGAGGCTGCCCGGCGTTTTGCGGGACGGTCTCTTCGGGCGCTTCCGCGGTTTTGCCGCGGCGGCGCCCTTTAAGTCTCCATGGAGTTTTTCGAAAAATTGTATGCGCTCCACCGGAAATTCATGCCTGGCCGCGCGCCCATCTACTGAATTTAACATGATGAATGTATACTGATAAAACAAATAGCCAGAGAAAGGAGCTATGTTCCGTGGCAAAAGTGACTTTTTCCACCGAGGCATGCAAGGGCTGCGGCCTGTGCGCCTTGGCCTGTCCCAAAAAGATTGTGGCCCTGTCCGGCGAAATCAACGCCAAGGGCTATCATCCGGCCGAATGCACCAAGCCGGAGGAATGCATTGGATGCGCGTTCTGCGCCCGCATGTGTCCCGATTGCGTAATTACCGTAGAAAAATAAGGAGGACGGCCCTATGGCAAGACAAATGATGAAGGGGAACGAGGCCATTGCCGAGGCCGCCGTTCAGGCGGGCTGCCGGTACTTCTTCGGATACCCCATTACCCCCCAAAACGAAATTCCCGAGTATATGTCCGCGCGTCTGCCCGAGGTGGGCGGCGCGTTCATCCAGGCCGAGAGCGAAGTCGCGGCCATCAACATGGTCTACGGCGCGGCCGGAACCGGCGCCCGCTGCATGACCAGCTCGTCCAGCCCGGGCATCAGCTTAAAGCAGGAAGGCATCTCCTATATCGTGGGCGCCGAGCTGCCCTGCGTGATCGTGAACATGATGCGCGGCGGCCCCGGCCTGGGCTCCATTCAGCCCGCCCAGTCCGACTATTTCCAGGCCACCCGCGGCGGCGGACATGGCGATTACCACATGGTGGTCTTTGCCCCGGCCTCGGTTCAGGAGGCGGTGGAGCTGACCCAGCGCGCCTTTGACGTGGCCGATCAGTACCGCAATCCCGTGATGGTGCTGGGCGACGGCATCATCGGCCAGATGATGGAGCCGGTGACCATGCCCGATTACAAGCCCCGCAATCTGCCCGAAAAGACCTGGGCCGCCACCGGTTGGAAGAACGACGGCAGCCGCCCCCGCGCGGTCATCAACTCGCTCTACATCCAGGCCCAGGACTGCGAGGATATGAATAAGCGCCTCCAGAAGAAATATGACGAGATGGCGCAGAACGAGCTCATGGTGGAAACCCAGATGATGGAGGACGCCGAGTATGCCATCGTGGCCTACGGCACCACCGCGCGCATCGCCCTGACCGCCATTCGCCAGGCCCGGGAGCAGGGCGTGAAAGCCGGACTGATCCGGCCCATCACCCTGTGGCCCTTCCCCACCGAGACCATCGCCAAGGCCGCCAAACAGGTCAAAAAGATGCTCACCGTGGAAATGAGCATGGGCCAGATGGTGGAAGACGTGCGCGCCGCGGCCTGCGGGGCCTGCCCGGTGGGCTTCTATGGACGCACCGGCGGCGTGATCCCGGGCGTCAGGGAAATTTATAACCAAATCATGAGCATGAAGGAGGCGGAATAAGATGGCCGTTGTGTTTGAAAAGCCCAAAATGCTCGCCGACGTGCCGCTGCATTACTGCCCCGGCTGCACCCATGGCATTATCCACCGGCTGGTGGCTGAGGCCATTGACGAACTGGGCGTTGGGGAAAAGACCATCGGCGTGGCGCCGGTGGGCTGCGCGGTGTTCGCGTATAACTATTTTAACTGTGATATGTATGAGGCGGCCCATGGCCGCGCTCCGGCCGTGGCCACGGGCGTAAAGCGCTGCCTGCCCGACAACGTGGTGTTCACCTATCAGGGCGACGGCGATTTGGCCTCCATCGGCACCGCTGAGATCGTGCATGCCGCCACCCGCGGGGAAAAGATCACCACGATCTTCGTCAACAACGCCATTTACGGCATGACCGGCGGCCAGATGGCCCCCACCACCCTGCTGGGCCAGAAGGCCACCACCGCGCCCCTGGGCCGCAGCGTGGAAAAGAACGGCTATCCGGTGCGCATGAGCGAAATGCTGGCCACCCTGGACGGCCCGGCCTACATCGCCCGGGTATCGGTGCACGACGTAAAGCACATTATGGAAGCCAAGAAGGCCATCAAGCGCGCCTTTGAGATGCAGATCGCGGGCAAGGGCTTCTCCCTGGTGGAAGTTTTGTCCACCTGCCCCACCAACTGGGGCATGAGCCCGGCCGAGGCCCTGAAGTGGCTGGAAGAGAACATGATTCCCCAGTATCCGCTGGGCGTGAAGAAGGAGGTCGAGTAAGCCATGGAGCAACAGATTATTGTGGCTGGATTCGGCGGCCAGGGCGTTCTGCTCATGGGCCAGCTCTTGGCCTACGCCGGTATGCTGGAGGGGCAAGAGGTGTCCTGGATGCCCTCCTATGGCCCGGAAATGCGCGGTGGCTCGGCCAACTGCGCGGTGGTGATCTCCGACCGTCCGGTGGGCTCCCCCAAGGTGGAGGACGCCACCGCGGTCATCGCCATGAACCGCCCCTCCATGGAGCAGTTTGAAAAGAACGTGGTGCCCGGCGGCGGATTGCTCTACAACAGCTCCCTGATCGAGGTCAAGCCCACCCGGGACGATATCCGGGTGGTGGCCGTGCCCTGCAACGATATCGCCCAGGAGCTGGGCAACGCGCGGGTGGCCAACATGGTCATGCTGGGCGCGTATATCGAGCTGACCAAGCTGTTCCCCATGGACGCCCTGGTGGAGGCCCTGCGCCATAAGCTGGGCCCGTCCAAGGAAAAGCTGATCCCGCTCAACCGCAAGGCCATGGAGGCCGGCGCGGCCTGCGTGCATAAAGCCTAAAATGTATTTTCTGAGGGCCGCTCTCCTTGAAAAGGGGGAGCGGCCTGATCTATTGTTGGGCCGCGTTTCGGAATACGTTCTTTTCCCAGAAGTGAACATATGGTAAAATAAGGGCGAAACTATGGAAATTCGCGGGCGGGATAAACCGCCCTGCCCGGGGAGGAAAGCGTATGGCACGGATTTGGATTGTGGAGGATGACCCCAGGATTGGACTGTTGATTCAAACTGCCATGAGCAAGGCAGGGCATCAGCCGCGCCGGTTGGAGGACGCGGAGGAAATGGAGCGCGCCCTGGAGGAGGAGACGCCGGATCTGATGCTGTTGGATCTGATGCTGCGCAGAAAGGACGGCTTTGCCGTTTTGCGGGAATGGAAGGAGCGGAAAAGCACCCGGAACATACCGGTCATCATCCTTTCGGCGCGCAGTTCCGAGCCGGACAAGGTGCGCGGTCTGGAGCTGGGGGCCGAGGACTATATGACCAAGCCCTTTGGGGTGCGAGAGCTTCAGGCGCGCGTCAATACCGCCCTCAGGCGCACCGTTTTTCAAAACGCGCCGGTTTCGGCCGGGCCGCTGGTGCTGAATCCGGACAGCCGGACGGTGCTGATGGGGGGCGAGCGGGTGCAACTGACGTATCGGGAGTTTGAACTGCTGCTTTACCTGGTTCGCCGGCCGGGGCAGACCGTGTCCAGGGAGCAGCTGCTTCGGGAGGTGTGGGGCTCCCAGTATGAGCAGGATCCCACCCGAACCGTGGATTATCATATCAAAATGCTGCGCATGAAACTCGGGGATCCGGCGGCCCAGCCGCGCATACTGCAGACTGTGCGCGGGGTAGGCTACCGCTGCGTGGCGGGGGAACAACCATGAGGCGGCAGTTGCAGCGCATCTATTGGATGGCCATTGGGATTACCGTGATTATGGCGCTGACGGCGGTGGGATTGCTGGTGTATGTGCGGGTGCAGGATACCCGGGAGAGCATGCGCTCCATACTGTACACCGCCTCGGCTTGGACCGAGGAATCCACCGAGGATCTGCATAGCCTGGCCGGCCGCATAGCCTCGGCGGCGCCGCCGCTGCGGGTGACGTTTATTTTGGAACAGGGGTTGGTTTTGGCGGACAGCCAGGCTGACCTGAGCCAGATGGAGAACCACATGAACCGTCCGGAAATTGTGGAGGCCCGCTCCGGGGGCATCGGCGAGGATATGCGCCGGTCGGAGACCGAGGGGATTTTGACCCTCTACGCGGCGGTGCGGATATCGCCCCGGCTGTTTCTACGGCTGAGTTATCCGCTGGAGGAAATCATGAGCTTGGTGAAGGTGTGCGCCCTGGGCGTGGGCGTGCTTTTCCTGGGGCTGTACGGGATTCAGCGCGGCATGCTCGCCCGGTTTGCCCGCCGGATGGTGGGGCAGATGGAGGCGGTGGGCCGGCTTCTGGACGGGGAAAACGCGCGGCTGGAGGAGGAGGGCTTTGAGGAATTCCGCCCGGCCATGCGAGCCATCGAGTATCGGGTGCGGCGGCTCAACGAGGACGTGCGCCAGATACAGAAGACCCAGAGCTTGCGGGAGAGTTTTGTGACCAACGCATCTCATGAACTCAAAAGCCCCCTTACCTCCATCCGGGGATTCGCCGAGCTGCTGAGCGAGGGCATGGACGATAGCCCTGAGGAGCGCGCCATGTACTTGGAATGCATCTTAAACGAGTGCGACCGCATGCGGGACGTGATAGAAGATATCCTCATGCTGGGGCGGGCCGGCGCGCCGGTTCAGCAGACGGTTCAGCCGGTGGAAGTGCGCCGTACTGCGCAGGAGGTGGCCTGCGCCCTGGGCGTGCGCGCCCGGCAGCGCTCGATACGGCTCGAGATCCAGGGGGAGCTGAGGGTAGAGGCCGTGGAAAAGGATATATGGGAGATTCTGTACAACCTGGCCGACAACGCCATTCGTTACGGCCGGGAGGGCGGTTGGGTGCATATCCGGCTGGAACCTGGGCTTATCGCGGTGGAGGACAACGGCGCCGGCCTGGCTCCGGAGCATATTCCGCTGCTGTTCGAGCCGTTCTTCCGGGTGGAGGGCGCCGGCGGCCGCGGCGGAGGAACCGGGCTGGGATTGCCCATCGTGAAAAAGCTGGCCGAAAAATACCGGGCGCAGGTGAAGGTGGAGAGCCGGCTGGGCGAGGGCTCGCGCTTTGAAATCCGCTTTGTAAGGGAAATGTGAGGAAAGCGTCCGTTTGCTTCCCATTTCGGAGGGCCTCCGGTATAATACGCATCAGATTACGAACGCGTTATGCGAAGGAGGAATTTCTCTATGGGAAAACGGAAACGGTGGCTGGCCGCGCTGCTGGCCCTGACCCTCTTTCTGCCCACGGCGGCGCTGGCCGATGATGTGGGCGAGTACGGCACCCTGCGGGCCTATTGGGCGCTGGTGGGTAACCAGACTGCGGATCAGCAGTCTCCGGCGGATCAGCTGCTCACCGGGGTTATGAACGGAGAATACGGCGCGGATAAGGATTCCGCCCACCTGTCCGGGGCGTTGACTTCCCTGGCGGCTATTACCACCGCCGACCTGGCCGGATTTGCCGGCCGGAATCAGATGCCGGTGGAAATGGTGCGCCACGCCTATTATAAAGCGCTGGCCAATGCCTTGGCTGCCGAAATCGAACTCAATCCGGCTCAGGATGAGGAGCGCCGGAATCTGCAGCAGGTTTTCCTGGTTTTCCTGAATATGCGCGGCGGGGCGGATGACGGCGATCTGGATGACCGGGAGCGCGAAGCCATTCGCCAGGCCATCAGCCAGGAGGAAATTCAGAGTTTTGCCCAGAGCTACGGGCTGCCCTCGACTTTCGTTGAATTCCTCATCATGGACGATGACTGGGATGATGATGATTGGGATGACGATGACGATTGGGCTCGGGAAACCGGCTGGAAGCTGGATTGGGCGGATGACGACGATGTGCGCGAGCAGTTGGGCGAAAACGCCGTGGTTTCCAAGGATCAGGTCAAGCAGAGGCTGAATCAGGAAGGCATCGTGGTGACCGACGACGATGATGACCGGGACGACGACGATGACCGGGACGACGACGATGACCGGGACGACGATGACGACCGGGACGGCGGCGATGACCGGGACGACGGCGATGACCGGGACGACGATGACGACCGGGACGACGA
>DVJW01000153.1 GCA_018716505.1 Candidatus Faecaligallichristensenella faecipullorum
TTTGCGCCCCGTACCCGCGACGGCCTTCTGGCCGGGGCGGGCGATTCAATAATTCGCCGAGCGTACCCGGCGAAGGGCAAAGCCCTTTGACGGGCGACAAAGGAAAATGATGCAACTCGAAAAAATGAAAAATTCATTTTTTCGAAAGGTGTTGACTTTGTCAACACCCCAAAAAAATCCCCGCCTTCCTTCTTCAAGGAAAGCGGGAACGAACATCAATCCTTAGTCGGTGGTGTAGGGCAAGAGCGCAATGGTGCGCGCGCGCTTAATGGCCACGGACAGCTGCCGCTGATGCTTGGCACAGGTGCCGGACATGCGGCGGGGCAGGATCTTGCCGCGCTCGTTGATGAAACGGCGCAGGCGGTTCACATCTTTATAATCGATATGCTGAACCTTATCTACACAGAACGTGCACACCTTGCGGCGCGGCTTGCGGCCACGGGGGCGGCGGGTACGTTCGCCTCTGTCTTCAGACATGATGAATCCTCCTTTTCGGGCGCGCCGGAACGCGCAAAATGGTCTCTGCCGTTAAAACGGGAGCTCGTCGTCGTCCACCTGGGTAAATCCGGTGTCGCCGGTGTAGGCCTGGGAAGGCGCCTGAGGCGGGGGCGCAAACTCGTCTCCGGGCATTGCGCTTGAGCCCTGGGCACGGGCGAGGAACTCCACTTCGTCGGCCACCACCTCGGTCACATACCGCTTGGTCCCGTCCTGCGCATCATAGGAGCGGGTCTGTATGCTTCCGGCCACGGCGCATTGGCTGCCCTTGGTCAGATACCGGGCGCAGTTTTCGCCCTGGGCGCGCCAGACGACGATATTGATAAAATCTGCCTCGCGCACGCCCTGCTGATTGGCGAAGCGGCGCGAGATGGCCAGCCGGAAGGTGCACACCGACACGCCGGAGGGCGTGGTGCGCAGCTCGGGATCGCGGGCCAATCTACCAATCAAAAACGCTTTGTTCATCGCAATTACCTGCCTTTTGTACGGCGAATGGGATTATTCCTGAGCGGCGGGTTCAGCGGCCTCGGCGGTCTCGGCCGGGGCGGCTTCCTGAGCCTCGGGCGCAGCCTCTTCGGCTGCCTCGGGCGCCTTTTCGCTCACGGGCGCAACGCTCTGGGCGGGGGCGCTGGGCTTCAGGGGCTCACGTTTGGCGGGCAGTTCGCCCTCAAAGCGGATCACCAAATAGCGCAGAACAGCATCGGCAATCTTCAGATTGCGCTCCATCTCGCGGGGCAGCTCGGCCGGCGCGGTGATGTACATCAGCACATAATAGCCTTCGGTCTTGTAATCGATGGCATAGGCCAGACGGCGCTTTCCCCATTCATCGATGCGGTCCACCTGGCCGCCGTTGGCGGTTACCACCGCGGCAAAGCGGTTGATCAGATCCTGACGGGCCTGATCCTCCAAAGTGGTATCGAGAATGTACATAACTTCGTATTGGTTCATTTCTTTCACCTCCTTATGGACTTAGCGGCCCTGACCCGGTTCGTCAGGGCAAGGATGCGCTAATTAAGAATTATAGCAGAAACCGGTTAATTTCGCAACGGCGCTTTTCAAATTTTACACGCGGGCGCGTGTTCATACTTCGTTCACCGTTCGTTCAACCCTCCGCCCACAGTTTTATGTTTGCGGCCTATTTCTGTGTTTTTCGGTTTTAAGGGGAAAAGGGTGCTATAATACACCCATGCCGGGGAAAAAACGGCTGCTTAAAAAAACAAACGGAACGAACGGAGGAATTCATATGATGAAAAAATGGTTTTGCGGACTGCTCTCTTTGGCCGTGCTGGCTCCGGCCACCTGCTTTGCGGAAACACTGGCGGCGGACAACGGCCTGACCATCACCTTGCCCGAGGGCATCACCGCCCAGGCGGTGGAGGGGGACAGCGGATCCTCGTTTGATTATCAATGGGTGCTCAGCGATGAAAACGGCGACGGATCGGTGAGCTTTAACTATCAAACCATGGCCGTTTCCGGACTGGAGGGCCTGAACTTCCAAGACCTGACCGAGGATCAACTGACCACCCTCAAGGATGCCGTCGCCCAAGCCCTGCCTGACGCCGTGGAGCAAACCGCCCCGGCGCAAGGCCAAGCCCCGGCGGACACCACCACCGGCGGCACCACGGCCACCGACACCACCACAGCCACCGACGACACCACCACCGCCACCGATGACACCACCACCGATGACACCACCACCACCGACGATACCACCACCACCGACGACACCACCGGAACCCAGCCGGCCGCCCCGGCGCAGGACCATCTGCAATACACCCTGGAGGCTGAGACCGGCACTCAAACCCACTTCATCACCCTGGTGAACGGCACCATGGTGGATGTGTACGCCACCTCCAGCGAGGCGCTCAGCCAGGAAGATCAAACCCTGTGCCTGGATCTGATGAACTCGGTGACCGTGGAGGGCGATACCACCACTGACGGCACCACCAGCGCTTAAAATCATGGAATAGCTCAATCATGGAATAGGTCATAGATATCCCCCCGCCCAAAGGCGCCGGTGCGCCTGCGGGCGGGGTTTTTTTTGTGTGAAGGATGGGGCCATAATCCCCTGCCCCAAAAGGCCGGTCACTTTTTCGCAGTTAGATGCCCCATCACCGCGTCGCCCATTTCCTCGCAGCTGACCGAGCGGTCCCCGCCGCCCAGGTCTTTGGTGCGCAGTCCGGATTCCAGCGCCGCGTTCACCGCGTCCTCCACCGCCCGGGCTTCGTCCTCCAGGCGCAGGGAATGCCTCAGCATCATGGCCACCGACAGTATGGTGGCCAGCGGATTGGCGATGCCCTTGCCCGCGATGTCCGGGGCCGAGCCGTGAATGGGCTCGTAAAGGCCCAGCGGGCCCGCGCCCAAACTGGCCGAGGGCAGCATGCCGATGGAGCCGGTAATCATGGAGGCCTCGTCCGACAGGATATCCCCGAACAGGTTGCTGGTCAAAATCACGTCAAACTGGGCCGGATTGACCACCAGCTGCATGGCGGCGTTGTCCACATACAGATGGCTGAGCTGAACATCCGGATATTCCTCATCGTGTACCCGGGTCACCACCTCGCGCCACAGCCGGGAGGTGGTGAGCACATTGGCCTTGTCCACCGAGGTCACCTTGCCCGAGCGCAGTTTGGCGCATTCAAAGGCCCGCCGGGCGATGCGCTCAATTTCATGCACGCTGTAGCACATCTCGTCCATGGCCGTGTTTCCGTCCTCGCTGCGGAAGCGGCGGCCGAAATACACGTCCCCGGTGAGCTCGCGCACCACCAGCACGTCCAGGCCGTCCTGTATCAGTTCGCTTTTCAGCGGGGAGGCCGCCTTGAGCGGGGCGAACAGCCGGGCCGGGCGCAGGTTGGCGTACAGCCCCAGGGCCGAGCGGATGCCCAAGAGTCCGGCCTCGGGCCGCTGTTTTACCGGGAGATTTTCCCATTTGGGCCCGCCCACCGCGCCCAAGAGCACCGCGTCGGCCCGCAGGCAATTGTCCACCGTCTCCTTGGGCAGGGGCTCGCCGGTTTCGTCGATGGCCGCGCCCCCGATCAAACAGGACTTGACGCGGAATTTGTGGCCAAACTTCGCGCCCGCCGCGGTCAGCACCTTGAGCGCCTCGGCCATGATCTCCGGGCCAATGCCGTCGCCCGGAAGAACGGTAATCTTAAATTCCATACTTTCAGCCCTCCGCCTGTTGCCGGCTCTTTAAGTAGGCCATCAGCCCGCCCGCTTGAATGAGCTGCTGCATGAACGGGGGAATGGGCATGGCCTGATAGCGCTTGGAGGTGGTCAAATCCTCAATCACACCGCTGGAAAGATCCACTTCCAGCTCGTCGCCCTGCTGAATTTCCGCCGCGGCCTCGGGGCATTCGATGATGGGCAGTCCGATGTTCAGGGCGTTGCGGTAGAAGATCCGGGCAAAGCTGTCCGCGATCACCAGCGGCACCCCGCTGGCCTTCAGGGCGATGGGCGCGTGCTCCCGGGAGGAGCCGCTGCCGAAGTTTTTGCCCGCTACAATGATGCAGCCGTCCTTGTTTTTCTCCGCGAAATCCTTATCGATATCCTCCATGCAGTGTTTGGCCAGCTCCTTGGGGTCGCTGGTATTGAGATAGCGCGCCGGGATGATGACGTCGGTATCCACATGATCGCCGTATTTTATAACGTGAGCTCGCATAGCTTACACCTCGCAAATATACTTTTTTCGGAAATATTGAAGGATCCGCTCCATGGGCGGAACCCTTCGGACAAAGCCGGGATTTGATGAGGGTCAGTCCTCCGGAACCGCGATATGGCCCGCGATGGCCGAAGCCGCGGCCACCGCCGGGCTGGCCAGATAGACCTCGCTGGTGGAATGGCCCATGCGGCCCACAAAGTTGCGGTTGGTGGTGGAGACGCACTTTTCCCCGGCGGCCAGCACCCCGCAATGCCCGCCCAGGCAGGGGCCGCAGGTGGGCATGGTGACCATGGCCCCGGCGTCCAGGAAGATCTGGGTCAGCCCCTCCTCGATGCAGGCGCGGTAAATGGCTTGGGTGGCCGGAATCACGATGCAGCGCACCTCCGGATGCACGGCCTTGCCCTTTAAAATCCGCGCGGCCGCGCGCATATCCTCCATGCGGCCGTTGGTGCAGCTTCCGATGACCACCTGGTCGATCTTGATTTCCGAAAGGGTGCGGGCGGGCCGGGCGTTTTCCGGCAGGAAGGGCAGGGCCACGGTGAGCTCCACCTGGCTCAAATCGATGTGCACTTCCCGCTCGTATTCGGCGTCCGCATCGGCCTCAAAGGCCTGATACGGGCGGTTGACCCGGCCGGCGACATATTCGATGGTCTTTTCGTCCACCGGGAAAATGCCGTTCTTGGCCCCGGCTTCCACGGCCATGTTGGCGATGGTGAAGCGGCTGTCCATGCTGAGTTCACGCACCCCCTCGCCGGTAAATTCCAGCGAGCGGTAGCGGGCGCCGTCCACCCCGATCATGCCGATCAGGGTCAAAATCACGTCCTTGCCCGAAACATGGGGCTTTAATTTTCCGGTCAGATGGACCTTGATGGCCGGGGGCACCTTAAACCAGGCCTGGCCGGTGATCATGCCCGCGGCCATATCCGTGGAGCCCACGCCGGAGGAAAAGGCCCCCAGCGCGCCGTAGGTGCAGGTGTGGCTGTCCGCGCCGATGATCACGTCGCCCGGGGCCACCAGGCCCAATTCGGGCAGCAGCGCGTGCTCGATGCCCGCGCGGCCCACCTCGTAATAGTGTTGGATTTCATATTTTTTCGCAAAATCGCGCATTCTTTTGGCTTGCTGCGCGGATTTGATGTCCTTGTTGGGGGTGAAATGGTCGGGGATCAGGGCGATTTTGGTGTTGTCGAACACCTTGGTTGCGCCCACCTTTTCAAACTCGTTGATGGCCACCGGGGCGGTGATGTCGTTGCCCATGACCAGCGATAGGCTGCACTGGATCAATTGGCCGGCCTTCACCGAGTCCAGGTTGGCCGCCCTGGCCAAAATCTTCTGTGTCTGTGTCATACCCATGGGAATTCCTCCTTAACGCCGGGCACGCTTCCGCCCATGCGCGTTTTTTGGCGCGGCCCCCCCGCGCCATAACCTGCATTATTCTACGCAAAAAAAGTGTTTTCCTGCAAGAAATGAATTTTTTACCCGGGGCTCCCCCAAAAGCAAAGAGGGCCGCCGCAGGAAATTGCGGCGGCCCTCAAAATGGGCCTAGCTCAGATACCAGGCCTCATAGGCCTCGAGCACCTCGGTTTCCGTAATCTCCAAGCCACCGCAGTAGCAGCCCAGCTTGGGATAAACCGCCTGTTCCACCCCATCCACCCGCACGCGCACCCGGGGCAGGATGAAGTGATAAACCGTGGGCCGCTCGGCCATGAGTTGGGTTTCAATGGCGAAGCAGGTGGCCTTGCCGCCGCCTTCGGGGGAATCCTCATTGGCATAGACAAAGGGTTCTTCCCGGGCGAACAGCAGCTCGTGCTCGGCCGCCAGATCCATGTCCAGGCCGGCAAAGGCCAAATCATCCCGCTGCCAAACATACTCGCAGGGCAGATAGGTGTTGTTGCTGGTCATGGCCGTGGTCGTATAGGTGTTGAGCACATCGCTGTCCTGATCGTCAAAGACCTCGATCACAAACCGGCCGATGGGGTAGGTTTCACGGCTTCCGTCGGTAAACAAAAGGGTGATGCGGTCGAATTCAAAGCGCCCGGCCTCCGGAAAGGTGGCCTCGGTGAGCAGGCTTCTGGTTTGTATGCGATCGCTGAGCGAGCCATTCTGTTCCTCGTTAAGCGTAAACTGTATGTTCTCATCATTTGTCATGATCACCTGCTCGACATTTCGGCCCTCAAAGGGCTGCTTTCCCTGATATACCGCGTAAAAGCTGATGGGGTGCTCCGAATCCTTGAGCACGGCCATGTAGTTATCCGCCGGGGCAAAGAAGGTGGCCGGGAAGTCCTTCAGCGCCGAATCCGGATAGGGCGCTTCATCCTCTTGAGCCTCTACTGGACAGCAGGTAAATAGTAAGAGGAGAAAAAGGAACAAGGGTGACTTGAAAAATCGAGCGCTGTTCACCTGAGATCACCTTCCTTAGATAGGAATAACGCTTACTTGTATGTAGGCTTCAAAAGATAATCATGAGGGTTGTCAGTCTTGCCGTATGTCCAGTCATTTCGCACCGTTGCCCCATTCCGTACAACATATTCTTGGAAAGATATGTCATTGTGTATGTATTTAACGTATAAACCAAGTTTGCTGTACTTGCTTGGATCGGCAGGAATACTGGTCCCTATTGAGCTTTGAGTAGACTTGGAGTAACTTAAACCGTAATGAGCCACGACAACCTTTTTCAGCGTAAGATCCAGCGAACCACTGTGCGACCAATTGACCGTTGTGCTTGAAGTCACAGTGTAATTATCCGCTTTTGCCCAAGCATTGGTCATGTACTTCTTAAACTTAAAGGCGGTCGTGCTCTTCGAAGTATATAACCGCTCATAATACATTCCGCCTTCGGGCAAAGGCATGGATTCTTCACTGATTAGTACCCGCCCATAGGGAACAATGGAAGGCGTATAAGGCACATACGCATAGACCCTTATCCCATCGGGATCAATAAAGGTACATACTCCGTTTTCCCATGTAGGAGTTATGAGGGGACTATTATCAGCTGGAACATCATTCTTAACGCTTGAAGTATTTTTGTACTTTCGAGCGATCAGACCTGATGGTGACTCTTCCTCTTGAGCACTGCCAACAACAAATATATTCATCGAGACAACCAAGAGCAACATGACAACACATAACGTCTTCTTCATATTGGAATACCTCCTACAATGTATGTTAATGATATGATTATGTCGTGTGTATTCATCTGTGGTTGGCCGAATTGTAAAGCTTATTATTGAAATCCATGTGATTTTGGAACCATTATTACTTGCCCATTGGAATCATTCCTTCCATTGTTTGCTACGGCTTTATTATAATGCGGAACAAAAAAATAATCAATATTTTTTGACATTAAAATAAATTTTTAATTTTTTATTTAAATTTTAGTTCAAATATGGAATGAAAAATAGGCAAAATTTAGGCATTAAGCTGGAGGGTACTGTAAACCAGCCTTAAACGTTATCTTGCTTTCTGGGTTGGGGTTGGAATATCATAAAGGTAGCAGTGCTCGTGCGGTGTCTGCACCATATAGAGCAGAAGAATATGTGTGGAATGGAAAGGAGTATGTTTTATCCGATATTAAATTGCATGGGTAGGGAAGCACATATGAGATTATGACGCATTAAGAGATGACAAAGATCGTCCTCGTGTGGTACAATCCATACGGGGACGGTTTGTTTATGCATCAAAAATTCATAAAGTGTTCAAATCGGAGGATTAAAACTATGCGAAATAAGATAGATTTTGAAGGACTTATACTGATTGCATTTGCCGCGATGGTCCACGGAATCAACCTTTGCTACGCCAGATTGTCGGAGATATCGGACAAGTCAGACGGCGAGTATTTTTCTCAGGTCGGGCGCTATCTGAGCCTTCCGCTGGCCGTGCTGGCCGCAATCCTGCTGGCGGTTGGCATAGTTAAGCTGATTCTGGCATGGAGAAAGAAATAAAGCCATTTAAAAACGGGACTGCCGGAAGAAACAGGAATCGTTTCCTCCGGGCAGTCCCGCTGTTTTATTGCTCCGCTTCCAACTTTTGAATGGACTGATCCAGCCTGCGCAGGGTCTCGTCCTTGCCCAACAGATAGGCGATTTCGATGGCTCCGCCCGGGGTGGAGGCCTTGCCCGAAATGGCGATGCGCAGCGGCCAGAGCACCTGGCCGTTCTTCATGCCGCTCTCCTGGATGGCGGCCATCAAAGTATCGTGCAGCACCGGCTCGCGCCAATCCGCAATCCCTTCCAGCACCGGCTTCATGGCCTTGAGCGCGGTCAGAGCCACCTCGGGGTTGGTCTTCATCTTCTTGTGGGTGTACAGATCGCGCTCAAACTCGGGCATCTGGGCCAAAAAGTCGATCATCTCGGGCAGCCGGTTCAGCACCTCGGTGCGGCCCTGCAACAGCTCGGCCAGCCGCTTGAAGTCGAATTTCTCCTTGTCCAGCACCTTCTCAAACCAGGGCGTGGCGATCTCAAGATACTTCTCCGGGCTCAGCTTGCGCATGTACTCGGCGTTGAACCAGGTGAGCTTGTTCATATCGAAGATGGAGGGGGACTTGGAGAGCCCCTTGAGGTCAAAGGCGCGCGTAAGTTCCTCCAGGGTGAAGAACTCGGTGTCGTCCGACGGGCTCCAGCCCAACAGGGCCAGGTAGTTCATGATGGCCTC
Source organism: Candidatus Faecaligallichristensenella faecipullorum (assembly GCA_018716505.1). GTDB lineage: Bacteria > Bacillota > Clostridia > Christensenellales > Aristaeellaceae > Faecaligallichristensenella > Faecaligallichristensenella faecipullorum. The sequence continues at coordinate 8,804 of DVJW01000153.1, forward strand.
GTCCAGATAGCCCATTTCCCGCAGATCCTCAAAGGTGGGGTCGCCGTTGCGCTTGGACAACTTGTGCTGGCTGTCCCGCATCACCGGGGTCACATGCACATACAGCGGGGGCTGCCAGCCAAAGGCCTCATACAGCAGATTGTACTTGGGCGCCGAGGACAGGTATTCGGTGCCGCGCACCACATGGGTGATGCCCATCAGATGGTCGTCCACCACGTTGGCGAAGTTGTAGGTGGGCAGGCCGTCGGCCTTGATGAGCACGTTGTCGTCCAGGGTCTTGCACTCCACCTCCACATGGCCGTACAGCACGTCGTCAAAGCTGGCCACCCCTTCGGTGGGGATGTTCTGGCGGATCACATAGGGCTCGCCCGCGGCGATGCGGCGCTCAACTTCCTCCTTGCTCAGGTTCAGGCAATGCTTGTCGTATTTAAAGGTCTCGCCCTTTTTCTCGGCTTCCTCCCGGGCCGCGTCCAGCCGCTCCTTGGTGCAGAAGCAGTAGTAGGCCCCGCCCCTTTCCACCAATTCCCGGGCGTATTTTTTATAGATATCCCGCCGCTGGGTCTGGATATAGGGGCCGTAATCCCCGCCCACATCCGGGCCCTCGTCGTAATTCAGGCCCACCTGGCGCAGGGTTTTGTAGATCAGCTCGGTGGCTCCGGGCACCTCGCGGCCCTGGTCGGTGTCCTCGATGCGCAGGATAAAGGTTCCGTTTTCGTGTTTGGCCAGCAGATAGGTAAACAGCGCGGTCCTCAAATTGCCCACGTGCATATAGCCGGTGGGGCTGGGCGCAAAGCGGGTGCGCACGTTCATGGTAACAACTCCTTGTTTAACTCAGGGGCGCGGGCGCGCGGCCCGGCCCCTGTGTAATTATTTCTTGATCTCCTTGGGCTTGGAATCCTTCAGCGACACGATGCGGTTGTACACCGGCTTGCCCTGGCTGCTGTCCGGATCCATGCAGAAATAGCCCATGCGCAGGAACTGGAAGCGGTCGCCAATCTGGGCCTGGGCAATGGCGGGCTCCACCATGCAGCCTTTTTTGACGGTTAAGCTGTTGGGGTTCAGGCGGCTGATGAAGTCCTTGGCCGGGGCGGCCTCGCTTTCCGCGCCCTCCTCGGTCTCGACATCCTCCTCAATGGATTCCTCGTCCATCAAAATGGGTTCATACAGCCGGACCTCGCATTCCTGGGCGGCCAGGGCGCTCACCCAGTGCAGCGTGCCCTTGACCTTGCGCAGGCTGCCCTCGCTGCCCGAACGGCTGGTCATATCCACCGAGCATTTCAGAGAAACGATATTCCCGGCCTCGTCCTTGACCACTTCTTCGCATTTGATGATGTAAGCGCCCTTGAGCCGCACTTCCCGGCCCGGGGCCAGGCGGAAGAACTTCTTGGGCGGATCCTCCATGAAGTCCTCGCGCTCGATATAGAGCTCCCTGCCGAAGGGGATTTTGCGGCTGCCCATCTCGGGATGGTCGGGATGGTTTTCCAGTTCGATCTCGTCAACTTTGTCCTCGGGCCAATTGATGAGCTCGATTTTCAGCGGATCCAGCACCGCCATGGCCCTGGGCGCGCTGTCCCCCAGCGCCTCGCGCACGCAGTGCTCCAAGAGCGCCTCGTCCACCGTGCTGTCGGCCTTGCTCACGCCCACCCGGTCGATGAAGTCCCGGATGGCCTCGGGCGGATAGCCCCGGCGGCGCATGGCCACCAGGGTGGGCATGCGGGGGTCGTCCCAGCCGGCCACATAGCCCTCCTCCACCAGGCGGCGCAGATAGCGCTTGGACATGATGGTGCGGGTGATGTTGAGCCGGGCGAATTCGATCTGGCGCGGGGGATGCTCAAAGCCCACCTGGTTCACCACCCAGTCGTACAGCGGCCGGTGGATTTCGTATTCCAGCGAGCACAGCGAGTGGGTGATGCCCTCCAGGGCGTCCTGCAGCGGGTGCTGGAAGTCGTACATGGGGTAAATGCACCATTCGTCCCCGGTGCGGTGATGATGATGGCGCAGGATGCGGTACAGGGTGGGGTCGCGCATGATCATGTTGGGCGAGGCCATATCGATCTTGGCCCGCAGCACCCGGGAGCCGTCCGGGAACTCGCCCTCCTTCATGCGGCGGAACAGATCCAGGTTCTCCTCCACGCTGCGGTCGCGATAGGGGCTGTTGACCCCGGGCCGGGTCAGGGTACCCCGGTTTTTGCGCATTTCCTCCGGGGTCTGGTCGTCCACATAGGCCACGCCCTTTTTGATCAACACCTGGGCCAGCTCGTACAGCTTTCCGAAGAAGTCCGAGGCATAGTGCAGCTCGGCCCAATCATAGCCCAGCCAATGGATATCCTGCTGGATGCCGGTGACGTATTCGGTGTCCTCTTTGGTGGGATTGGTGTCGTCAAAGCGCAGGTTGCACTTGCCGCCGTACTTTTTGGCGATGCTGAAATCGATGCACAGCGCCTTGGCATGGCCGATATGCAAATAGCCGTTGGGCTCAGGCGGAAAGCGGGTATACACATGGTCGCAACGGCCGCTGGCCAGATCTTGTTCCACAAATTCCTCGATAAAATTGCTGGCGCGTTTTTCTTCTGTCTGCATGGGTGGATTTCCCCTTTCCGGCCGAGCGAATCGGCGCTAATCAAATAATGGATGTTTGTTAATTGTATCACGGTTCCGCGCAAAAATACAGCAAAACTTGGTAAAGCGGGGAAATAATTTGGGAAGATAAAAAATCAGACTGTCAAAAAACCTGATTCCTTGCTCTGGGGATGCATGAAGGGGCCGCAGCCCCTTCATATTTAATCCGCAGAACCGGCTTTGCGGTTCAAGGTTGGAAGCCCTTTGGGCTTCCAAGTCGGCTTCGCCGACCGCGACGGCAAAATCGAAGATTTTGACGC
>DVJW01000154.1 GCA_018716505.1 Candidatus Faecaligallichristensenella faecipullorum
TCTCGCGCCCTATCAGCAGGATATCCAGCTGCGCATGGAGCGCTATAATCAAACCCGAATGGCGATTTTGGGCGAAAGGGCTTCCCTTCCGGATTTTGCCAACGGATACTTATATTACGGATTCCACAGGACGCGGGATGGTTGGGTCTATCGGGAATGGGCGCCTCATGCCAGGGCCCTGCATCTCATCGGTGATTTTAACCATTGGAACCGGGAGAGCCATCCCCTTCGGCCCATGGGGAACGGAGCATGGGAAATCTCGCTGCCCGGAAAAAATGCGCTTCCCCATCTTTCCTTGGTAAAGGTTCAGGTCACCGAGGCCTCCGGCCAGGTGCGCGACCGGATTCCCCTGTATATCCGCCGGGTGGTTCAAGACCCCAATACCCGGGGCTTCAACGGCCAGATCTGGGCGCGCCCGGCCTATCCCTGGACGGATGCGGACTTTAGCTGTTCCAAATGCAAGCCGCTCTTTATCTATGAATGCCATGTGGGCATGGCCCAGGAAAAAGAGGGCATTGGCAGCTACCGGGAATTTGCCGACAATGTGCTGCCCCGCGTCAAGCGGGCGGGCTATAACGCCATTCAGCTCATGGCCATTCAGGAGCACCCTTATTATGCCTCCTTCGGCTACCAGGTCTCCAATTTCTTCGCGGCCTCCAGCTGGTACGGTACCCCGGATGACCTGAAATATTTAATCAACACCGCCCACCAGATGGGCATTGCGGTTTTGTTGGATTTGGTTCATTCCCATTACTGCAAAAACACCGCCGAAGGCATCGAAGCCTTTGACGGCGACCCCGCTCAGTTTTCCTACGCCGACGAGCGCGGGGATCATCCGGCCTGGGGTTCCCGGTTATTTCATTATGGAAAGCATGAGGTTATTCACTTTTTGCTTTCCAACATCAAATTCTGGATGGAGGAATATCATTTTGATGGCTTCCGCTTCGACGGTGTAACCTCCATGCTGTATTGGAACCATGGGCTGGGCATGAATTTTGACGGATACGATAAGTATTTCAGCCTAAACACCAATACCGAGGCGGTTACCTACCTTCAGTTGGCCACCGAACTCATTCATGCGGTCAATCCCCACGCCATTACCATCGCCGAGGATATGAGCGGCATGCCCGGCATGTGCCTTCCTGTGCGTTCAGGCGGCATTGGCTTTGATTACCGGCTAACCATGGGCGTTCCGGATTTCTGGATCAAAACCCTGAAGGAACGCACCGACGAACAATGGGATCTGGGAAAGATGTGGTATGAGCTAACCACCCGCAGGCCCCAGGAAAAGTGCATCGGCTATGTGGAAAGCCATGACCAGGCGCTGGTGGGCGATAAAACCTTGATCTTCCGCCTGGCTGACGCCGAGATGTACACCGGCATGGACAAGGCCTGTCAAAGTCCGGTGTTGGACCGGGCCATTGCGCTTCATAAACTCATTCGCTTTATTACCTTGGCGCTGGCCGGGGATGGCTATCTGAACTTCATGGGCAATGAATTCGGCCATCCCGAATGGATCGATTTTCCCCGGGAGGGCAATGGGTGGAGCTATCAATACGCCCGCCGCCAATGGTCGCTGTCGGAAAACGGCTATCTAAAATATGAATGGCTGGGCAATTTTGACCGGGCGATGATTAAATTTGCCAAGAAATACCGCCTGCTCAGCAAAAAGACGCTCTATAACCTTTGGATGGACGATAAAAAGAAAATCCTGGCCTTTAATAAAGGCGGATTGATCTTTGTCTTTAATTTCCACCCTTCCGACGCGGCCGAGGACTTCTTTGTGCCGGCGCATATTGAGGGCGTGGGCGATTATCAGGCGATATTTTCCAGCGACGAGCCCGAGTTCGGCGGCCATGCCCGCATAGAGCTGGGAGCGCTGCACTCCGCTTCTGCGGTGGAAAAGCGCGGCATAGGTTTTCTCATCACCCTGCCCAACCGCACCGCGGTTGTATTAAAAAAAGTCTAGGTTGGAAGTCCGCGACGTCCATGGAGAACCGACAGAGTAAACCCGCTTCCGGAAATGAAAATGGAGCGGGCGGAATTGCTTTGACGACCTGCTTCAGGCGCCAGCTTTCCCTGAAATTACCCTTATTTGCTTGACCTAACTCTAAAATATGGTTAAAAAGAATCTATGGGAGGAATTGATCATGTTGAAGGTCGCTCTGCTCAGCAAATGGCATGTACACGCGGTGGAATATGCCAACCGTTTCAAGGCAATGGACGACGTGGAACTCACCTGCGTCTGGGATGAGGATCCGGCCCGGGGCCAGGCCTGGGCCCAGGAATTGGGACTGGATTTTGAGGCGAATCTGGATACTTTGCTCAAGCGCCCGGATGTGGATGCGGTTTCGATTTGCAGCCCCACCAATATGCACAAGGAACTCATGATCAAAGCGGCCAACGCCAAAAAGCATATCTTCACCGAAAAGGTGATGGCGCTCACCGTGGCCGATTGCGATGAGATTATTCAGGCCGTGGAAGCCAACGGCGTTAAGTTCACCATCTGTGAATTCCAGCGGTGCGAGCCGCGCAATCTGTTTATCAAGCAGGCCATTGAAAGCGGGCTGCTGGGCGATGTAACGGTGCTCCGGGTGCGCAATTGCCATAACGGCGCGCTGGCCGGATGGCTGCCCGATTATTGGTATGACCCGGAAACCACCGGCGGCGGCGCCATGATGGATCTGGGCGCCCATCCCATGTATCTCTCCCAGTGGATGCTGGGCCGGCCGGTGCGCA
>DVJW01000155.1 GCA_018716505.1 Candidatus Faecaligallichristensenella faecipullorum
TCCAAACCACCCGTAACCCCCCTGAAACGGGCTGCTCAAGGGGGCCTCACGGCCCCCGCCGCAACCGGCTCCCCCGGAAAGAAACCGACCTGATAAAGGTGGGAAATAATTTCCTTTATTGCACCGAGCTATGCGGGTCTGGGCGGCAGCCCAGCGGGTCCGGGCAGCGCCCGGCCGTTTGAAGGGGGTTAGGGGGTGCATGAGGGGGCCTAAGGGGCGAGGGAGCGCGCAGCGCGACTAGGCGGTTGCAAATCGAAGATTTGCGCCGCCGTACCCGGCGGACGGCGAAGCCGTTTGACGGGCGAAGATGGGAATCGGAACTCCCCCTGGCCCCCTCATAAAAGGTCTTCCCTTCCCAAGGGGATTTCAGGGGAACCCCCCTGGACCCTCCAAAAATGAAAGGAGCAACACTGTGTCAAGCGCAACCTATGAGCTGATCGCCCTGGCCGCCCGCTATTGGTTTGCCGGGGTGGCGCTCTTGATCGTGATTCGCGCCTGGCGGTGCACGGTTCAGGATAACCGGCGCGCCAAGGTGCTCCGGGATTGGACCCCGGAAACCGGCTGCGTGGGCGAGTTGATCGCCTTAACCGGCGGCAAAAAATTCAAAAAGGGCGAGCGCTTCCCGGTGCTTCGGGAAAGCGTGCTGGGCAGCGGGCGCAACGCGGATATCCGCATTCCCCATCCCAGCATACAAAAGGCCCATATCCATATGGAGCTCAGGGAGGGCGGCATGTTGGCCCGGGGCATGCAGAACGCCGAGTTTTCCCTGCCCGGCCAGGGCAATGTGCGCAAGATGCTGCTGCGCGACGGCATGGAGTTTACCGTGGGCACCGTCCGCTTGATGCTGGTGCTGTACGACGCCCAGGCCCAGGACAACCCGGATTCCTTTGAGGAGTTTGAGCCCCGGCCGGGCGAGGTTTCGCCGCCCCAGCGAAGGGAGGCCCCTGAGCCTCAGCCCCAGCCGCAACCCCAGGATCCGGAGTTCGAGGATTTCTGGGAGGACGATACCCCGAACCAGCCCTAAATATAAACCGCAAACGCATAAATGTAGCTTAATCAAACCGTTGGCGGCGTGTACGCCCCTCAACGTAGCCCGGTTCAACCGTTGGCGGCGTGTACGCCCCTCAACGTAGCCCCGTTTCATCCGCAGGACCGGCTTCGCCGGGCCGAGGACGCGGCCCAAGTGGCCGCTTCCTCTATCATTTTCCGGCCGTCACCAAAGGTGACAGGAAAATGATGTTTCTCGCAAAAATGATTCATCATTTTTGCGAATTGAAAGAAAGGAGGCCCCATGGCTTTCAAAAAACATCGGGCCAACGCGGCGTTGCTTCGCAAAGTGGTGCTGCGCGCCAATACCTCGCTTTTGATCTTTACGGTTATGCTGTTTCAATTCAGCGCCCTGCTGCTGTTGACCTTCAAAACCGACCCCATCGATACCCAGGCCCTGATCCTGGCCGTGGCCCTGCCCGTGGGCACCTATTTGGTGACCAGCATTTTGCCGCGCATCTGGCCCATTGACCGGGCGCTTTTGACCTTGACCTTGTTCCTGTGCTCACTGGGTATCGTGACGCTGAAGGACATCGCCCGTTCGCCCATTACCCCCCGCAACCAGGCCATCTTTGTGCTGACCGGTATCTTTGCCATGGTGGCGGGCATCGTGTTTATCCGAAGGCTGCGTTCTTGGGAGAAATGGACGCCCTGGCTGATGGGCCTGACTTTGTTGGCCGTGGCCTCGCCGTTGGTGCTGGGCTCCTGGCAGGGCGGCGCCAAGAACTGGATCAAGTTGGGGGAGAATTTCTCGGTTCAGCCCTCGGAGTTCGGCAAGGTGGCGCTGATCGTGATTTTGGCCTCCAGCTTTACGCGCCACGCCGGCTGGAAGTCCATGCTGATTACCCTGGCCTTCTCGGCCTGCTGCTGCGGGCTTTTGCTGATTGAGCGGGATCTGGGCGCGCTGCTTTTGTATTTTCTGCTCACGGTGTTTTTGTTCTATGTGGCCACCTCGAATTTGTATCTGACCCTCGCGGGACTGGGCGCGGGCGCCGCCAGCGCGGTGGTGGCCTATTATCTGTTTGACCATGTGCGCACCCGGGTGGAGATCTGGCAAAATCCCTGGGCCGACCCCCAGGACAAGGGCTATCAGATCGTGCAGGCGCTGATCGCCATCGGCAGCGGCGGGGCCTTCGGCATGGGCCTGGGCCTGGGCATGCCCCGGAATATCCCGCTGTATCATTCGGACTTCATCTTCGCCGCGGTGAGCGAGGAGTTTGGCTGGATCTTCGCGGTGTGCGTGCTGGCCGTGTATGTGCTGATCATCATGCGCGGGGTGTCGGTGGCCATGAGCGCCCGCACCTCGTTCCATGCCATGACCGCCTTCGGGGTGGTGGCCATGATCGGGCTGCAAACCCTGGTGATCGTGGGCGGGGTGATCAAGCTGATCCCGCTGACCGGGGTGACCTTGCCCTTCGTGTGTTCGGGCGGCAGCTCCATGGTGGCCTGCATGGGCATGATGGGCATGCTGCTGGGCATCTCTTCCATCAATGCCCAGGACGAAATCGAGGATCTGCATAAACTGGAATGGCGGGAGGCGATGCGCGAATGAAGGAGATGAGGCGCAATATCCGCATTCTGGGCATCCTCCTTTTGTGCTGCTTTATCGGCACCGGCGGATGGTTCGGCTACACCGTGTATTCCCAGGGCTCCCGATGGATGATGAATTCCAGCAACACCCGGCTCAACGAGGCCAAGAGCAAGGTGGATATGGGCTCCATCACCGACGTCAACGGGGTGGTTTTGGCCTATACCGATTCTGAGGGCAACCGCCAATATAATGAGGATAAGTACACCCGCCGGGCCATGAGCCAGACCGTGGGCGATACCATGGGCATGTCGGGCACCGGGGTGGAGGTCTTTCATTCCGGAACGCTGCTGGGCTTTTCGGGCAACCTGGTGGACAGGGTCTGGCAATGGCTGAAGGGCGAGACCTATAAAGGCGAAAATATCCGCCTCACCGTGGACAGCCAGCTTTCCCGCTATATCTCCCGGGCCTTCCCGGACGGCAAGCGCGGGGCCGTGGTGGTGATGAACTACAAAACCGGGGAGATCATGAGCATGGTCTCCAAGCCGGATTATGATCCCAACAACCTGAGCAACCGCTCCAGCTCCGAGACCGAGGACACCGCCTACCTGAACCGGGTGCTCCAGGGCCAATACGCCCCGGGCTCGGTGATGAAAATCGTGACCACCGCCGCGGCCCTGGAAAATATAAACGGCATCACCCGGCGCACCTTTACCTGCGACGGCGAGGCCATATTCGGCGACGGCAAGGTCACCGACGCCGGTAACGCGGTGCACGGGGAAATCGATCTGATGACCGCCTTCAAAAAGAGCTGCAACATCACCTACGCCGGCATCACCTATGAGCTGGGCCTGGATAAGCTTTTGAAGACCGCGGAACAGATGGGCTTTAACGACAATTTCAGCTTCCGGGATATCATTCTCTACGAATCCAGCCTGCCCGAGGACACCACCGAGGTCAGCGAACTGGTCTGGTCGGGCGTGGGCCAGGGCCGGGTGCTGGTGACCCCGCTGCATATGTGCATGATCGCGGGCAGCGTGGCCAACGGCGGCAACATGATGGAACCTCAGCTCATCGACGCCATTACCGGCGTGGGCGGCATCGAGCGCTTCCGCACCTCCACCGGGGTGTACCGCCGGGCCATGAGCGAGGAAACCGCCCAGGTGATCAAGCAATACATGGCCGAAACCGTTTTGAGCGGCACGGCCACCGCGGCCCAGATTGAGGGCTACACCGTTTGCGGCAAGACCGGCTCGGCCGAGACCAGCGACGACAAGAGCGTGGAAACCAACGCCTGGTTTGTGGGCTTTATTGACGACGAGGAACATCCCTATTGCGTGGCCGTGGTGGTGGAACAGGGCGGAAGCGGCGGCCGGGTGGCCGCGCCCCTGGCGAAAAAAGCGCTGCAAAAGGCGATTGAGCTGAACTCCTGATGATTTCTTCCTTTAAATTCCTTTAAAAAGGAAGGGAAATTTTCCCCTGGCGGGGAAGGGGTTTTCTTGGAGGGCCCAGGGGGGATTCCGAATCTCCCCCCTTAGGGCCCTCCAAACCACCCGTAACCCC
>DVJW01000156.1 GCA_018716505.1 Candidatus Faecaligallichristensenella faecipullorum
CAAAGGAGGGAGGGCTTTAGCCCGACTAGGCCCGAGGACACTCCGAAGGAAGTCCGCAGGGCCGTACCCGGAGCCGTCCATCGGACGGATACGGGCGACTAAGGAAAATGATGTAACTCAGGAAAATGAAGCATTCATTTTCCTGACAGCGTGTCGACTTTTTCGACACGCTGGCGGCGCTTTACGCGCCGCTTTTTTATGCTCTTTGGATGCGGCGGGACGCATTCGGAGGGTTCTATTTTTTTCCCGCCGCCATATATTCCAATTAGTGGAAGGGGGACTGGCTATGCGGGAGCCCTGGGGAGAAGTGGCCGCGCTGCTGCCCGATAAACTGAAAAAGATGCTGCCCCAAGAGGGCGGATGGACAGGCAGGGTGGAAGAGCTCAGGCTGCGCGCGGGCCGTCCCATGCAGCTCAAGGCCACGGGCTGGGAATACCTGAGCGCGCGTCCGGTGGAGATGGCGGAGCTGAAGCGGTTCGCGGATAACCTGATGAACCATTCGGTCTACGCCTGGGAGGATCAGATGCTGGCGGGTTATCTGACGCTGGAAAATGGGTGCCGGGTGGGGCTAAGCGGGCGGTTTGGCGTTCGAAATGGGGAAATTTGCGCGCTGCAGCAGCTTTCGGGGCTCAATGTGCGCATGGCCAGAGCCTTTGAAGGCGCCGCGGACGAAATTTTGCCCCACCTCAGCCGGAAAGGCCGGTTTTTAAGCACCTTGATCCTGTCTGCGCCCGGGATGGGCAAGACCAGTCTGCTGCGCGACCTCTGCCGGGCGATTTCCGATGGATTGGGCCAAGCGGTCTGCGTGGCGGACGAGCGGGGCGAGATCGCGGGAAGCCTGCGGGGCATGCCCTATTTTTCGGTGGGCTTGCGCACCGACGTCATGGAGGGGGTGCCCAAGCCCCTGGCCATGCGCATGATGGTGCGCAGCATGGCGCCCGAGGTGCTGGTAACCGACGAACTGGGGGATGAGGAACAGGCGTGCGCGGCCATGGAGGCCCTGATGAGCGGGGTAACCCTGGCGGCTTCAGCCCATGCCGAGCGCTTTGAACAGGCCGTGCGGCGGCCGGGATTGGAGCGGCTCATGGAAGCGCGGGCCTTTGAACGGGTGGTGGTCCTTTCGGGCCGGCCCGGTCGGGTGGAAGCCATTCTGGACGGCGAGGGGCGGGCCATAGGGGGGATTGCGGTTGAGTCAGATGAAGCTTTGGGCAGCCGCGCTGATGGTGGCCGGGTGCTTTTGGATGGGCAAGGCGCTCTGTTTTGCGGGACATAGCCGGGCAAAGACCTTGAGCGAGCTTACGCAGGTTCTGAGGCGGCTTCAGGTGCGCATGCTGGAGGAAATCATGCCGCTTCAGGATGCGCTGTCCTCCATGGACAGCCCGCTTACCCGGGGAGTGGCTGCTCAGATGCGTCCCAACGAGCCGCTGGACGCAGCCTGGAAGCGGGCGCGCGAAGCCCTTTGCCGGCGCGGGGGGATGCTGGATTCCCTGAGAGAAGAGGATTTGCGGGTGTTGGACGGGCTGTTTGAGAATCTGGGGTTGAGCGGGCGCGTGGATCAGCGCCTTTTATTGGAAAAGGTGGAAAAGGAGCTGGAGGAGCTGGAGAAGGCGGCGCGCCGGGATAACGACGAACATGGCAAGCTGTATGGGTCCTTGGGGGCGCTGGCCGGTCTGGCGCTGGCGGTCTGCATATTGTAGGGGAGGAATGGACGATGAGCATTGATCTGGTGTTTAAAATCGCGGCCATCGGCATATTGGTTACGGTGCTTAGCCAGTTGCTGACCCGGGCGGGGCGGGATGATATCGCCATGCTCACCACCTTGACCGGGCTGATTATCGTGCTGTTCATGGTGGTGAACCTGGTCAGCGATTTCTTCGGGAGCGTAAAGAGCATTTTTCAACTGTATTGACGAGGGGCGGGAGGGGCTGTGAATGGACGCGGTGAAAGTGGTGTTGATCTGCGTGGCGGCGGCCATATTCTGCATGGTGCTGCGCGCCCACCGGCCGGAACTGGCCCTGTGTGTGGCCATTGTGGCCGGGCTTGTGGCCACTTCCATGGTCATGGAGCCGTTGGAGCAGGCGGTTCAGGCCATGAACGGGCTGATCGGCCAAACCGGCATCTCCACCCAGACCGGCAGCATGTTGATTCGGGCCACCGGCATTGCGCTGATCGCCGAATTTGGCTGCCAGTTATGCAAGGACGCCGGGGAGAGCGCCCTGGCCGGAAGGATAGAACTCTGCGGGCGGCTGGTGTTATTGGGCATGGCGGTTCCGGTGATGAGCCAGCTGATGGGAAAAATTACAGGTCTTATGGGATGAGGCTGGCGCTGATTGCCCTGATGCTGCTGATTGCCCTTTGGCCCGGCCGGGCGTTGGGCGAGGAAAATACCGACAAAATCCTCGATGGGTTGGATGTGAGCGGGCTTCAGGAACTTCAGGATGAGACGGGCGGGGATTTACAGGTTGCGGATTTGCTGGGCCAGTTGGCCCGGGGCGAGATGGAACTTTCGCCGCAAAACCTGATTGACCAGGTGGGCCGGTTGTTCTGGAACGAGTTCACCGGCCTTTGGCCCTTGGCCGCGGCGTTGACCGCGCCGGTTTTGCTTTGGGCCGTATTGAGACAGTTCAAGGGAGGGCAGGGCGGCATCAGCCAGGCGGCCGGTTATGTGTGCTATCTGATCACCGCGCTGGCGCTGCTTACGATTTTTGCCGGACAGATTCAGCGCACCAAGGAGGCGGTGGATCGCGTTGGCCGGCTGACTCAAAACCTGTTTCCGATTTTGATGACCCTCTTATCCGCCACCGGAGGCGCGGGACTGTCCGGCATGCTCAGCCCGGGGGCGGCGGCGGCGAGCGCCATTTTGACCCAGCTGGTGCAGGGTGCCGCCATGACCATTATCAGTATGGCCGCAATCCTGGCGGTCATCGGGAATCTGAGCCCCAGCCTGCGCCTGGACGGGCTGTTCAAATTGGCGAAATCCTGCGCCAATTGGCTGTTGGGCTGTCTGATGGTGGCCTTTTTAGGGGTCATGAGCGTGCAGGGCATGCTGGGCTCAGCCTATGACAGCGCCTCTGTGGAGACCGTGCGCTATGCGGTGGACAACCTGATGCCCATTGTGGGCGGAGAGGTGGCCGATACCTTGGATGTGCTGATTTCCAGCGCGCTTTTGGTCAAAAATGCGGCGGGCGTTACCGGGCTGATTTTGCTTTTGCAGATCAGCCTGGAGCCGGTGCTCCATTTGGTGGCGGTGATGCTGATGCTCCGGGTCATTTCGGCCCTTACCGAGCCGGTGGCCGACGGTCCGGTGCTGTCCTGCATGAACCAGTTTTCGGAAGTTATGCGATGTCTGTTGGTGGCCATTGTCTGTGCGGCGGTGCTGTTTATGGTGTTGGTGGGCGCTTCGCTGGGGGCAGGAAACGCGCTGGCCCGGATGAGATGAGGGGGAATTTTCCGATGCAGGCGCTTTGGCAAGGACTGTATGCCCTATCCGCGCTGACCGCGCTCAGCGCATTGGGCGAGGTCATGTTGCCGGATGGACGGCTCAAGGAGAGCGTCCGATTCATTGCGGGTATAGCGGTGCTGTCCACCATGCTCAACGGGCTGATGGGGCTCATGGGCTAAAGGAGGGAAAAATGCTGAATCAGTTGTTTCAAAGGCTCAGAGGCGTTCGGCATTTGGAGTGGATTCTCGCGATTTTCGCGGTCGCGGCGCTGTTGATTTTTGTGGCCGGGCTGTCGGATGGCCAACCGGCGGAAAACGTCAGCAGCCTGGAGGCCCGGTTGGAACGGGTTTTGAGCGCGGTGGAAGGGGCGGGCGAGGTGCGGGTCATGATCAATGAACCCGAAGCGGCACAGGCCACCTTTATGAGCCAGGACAGTGAGAATAAGCCGGCCGGGGTGCTGGTGGTAGCCCAGGGCGCGGGGGATATTGGGGTGAGCATGGAGCTTTCCCGGGCGGTTCAGGCGCTGTTGGGCGTGGACGCCGCGTCTGTGGAAATTTTGAAGATGGAGGAGGAAAACGGATGAACCGGCAACAAATTGAAGAGAAGCGCGCCAAGATGGCCAGGAGCGTGGTCATTTGTTCGGTCATGCTGCTGCTCTGCGTTGGGGTGGCCATCGCCCTGGACGGTTCGCGGCCCAAGGAGTCCGCGCTTCCGGTTCAGGCGCCTGCGGAAGACCTGGAAACCGATAAGGTTGGGGCCACGGGGGGCGATACTTTGGAGGACTTCAGGGTTGAACGCGCCCAGGTTCGGGACAGGGAATTGGCCGAATTGCAGGCCATCATCGACAGCGAGCTCACGCAGACCGCCGAGCGCGCCCAGGCTCAATCGCGAAAAATGGATCTATTGGAATGGGCCGAGCAGGAAACCACCTTGGAGGGGGTGTTGCGCGCGCGGGGATATGAGGACGCGGTGGTCACGGTTCATCAGGATTCGGTCAACGTTTTGGTCAAGGCCGTGAGCCTTTCAAAGAGCGATTCCGCGGTGATATTGGAACTGGTCAGCCGGGAAACCGGTCAAACAGGAGGCAATATCAAAATCATTCCGTTAAATTAGTGGCCGGAGGGTTTGAAACGTATGCGTGAATCTGATATAATAGAAAGCAGAACACAAGGAGGTGCTTGTTCGGATGAATGAGAATCTTCCAACCAATGTACAGTTGGATTCAAATGGAAACGGTACCGTAAGCTTTGCCACCGACGTGGTGGCCACCATAGCCGGTTTGGCCACCACCGAAGTGGAGGGCGTGGCCAGCATGTGGAGCACCACCGGCCTGGCCGATATGCTGACCCGGAAAATGCAGCCCGCCCGCAATTTAACCCGGGGCGTTCGAGTGGAAATCAACGGCGACAGTGTTGCGGTGAACGTTTCCATCGTGGTGGATTATGGTTTCCCGGTGCCCGAGGTGGCCGGGAAGATTCAGGAAAACGTAAAAAAGAATATTGAAACCATGACCGGGCTCAAGGTGTCGGGGGTGGATGTGCAGGTTCAGGGCGTGAGCTTTGAAAAGGAGAACCGCACCGCGGCCGAATTGGAGGAGCAACAAAAGCTGCTGCTCAGGCAGCAGAGCGAGCCCGAGACCGTTAAGGAGCCTGCGCAGGAGCAGCCGGCGGGTCCGGAAGAGGATGAGTTTGAGATGGATTTGCCAGAGGTGGATGAAGAAGAAACCCCGGAAAACGTCTAACCTCGCGCCTTTTTTACGGATGTTTCCCTGAAAGAGGCTTTCGAAGGAAGGATTGATCCGGGGCGCGTTGGTACGGCCCAGGCGAACCGCCGCAAGGGACGGAAAATTGGAATTGAAACAAAGGCGGTGAGCAAATTATGAAGTTAAAGTTGGCAGATCGGATTTTATTGGCGCTGTATGCGCTTCTGGGGATCGCGCTGTTGCTCGGGGGCATCGGCTGCTGGATCTGGCCGGATTGGCTGAATATCTTGAATCAGACCATCCTCTGGGCCGGCGGATTCGGTGTGCTTTCCTATGTGGCGTTGGGTTTGTTGATGGTTATTTTGCTGGTTTGGCCGGTGAGGCTGATTATGATTTCCTGCCGGCGCGAGCCCAAGACGGATAAATCCAGCGTATCCATTCAGCATACCGAAGACGGCGCGGTTCGGGTGAGCGTGGCGGCCATGGATACCCTGGTCAAGCAGGCCATCGTTCAGACCGAGGGCGTGGTGGACCTCAAGACGAAAATTATCAATCATGAGGATTCCATTACCGTTAAGATCGATATGACCTTGGAGGCCGACGTCCATATTCCCAATGTAACCATGCGCATGCAGCGCAGCATCAAGAATTTTATCGAGGAATTTTCCGGCATTGCGGTGCGCGAGGTGGAAATTCTGGTGAGCGCGGTCAAACCGGTGGATCGCCCGGTTTCGGCCATGGCGGTTCCGGTCATTCAACCGGTGCTCAAGGATGTGGAGCGCGAATCGGAACCCATCGTAGCGGAGGTTGTAACCGAACCCATCGGGGATCAAACCGAACCAATTCAAGAGGAGTCCAAGGAACCGGCGGGGGAGTCGCCGGAAGAACAGGCGAATGCGGAAACAGATAAAAGTGGGGCAACGGAAGCGCCCGAGGGGGAGCCGGAGCATAACTAAGGCGACGTGCGGGATTTGATGGAGGAGAGAAGATGCCGAAGGAATACATAAAACAGATCATCGGCGCACTGGTGGGGCTCATCGTGGGGATATTGTTTTTGACCATCGGATTTTGGAAGACATTGCTGCTGGTTGCGCTTTCGGCGGCGGGCTGGTGGCTCATGGGCGAGCGCAAGTTTCCGCACTGGTTGATTGCCCTATTAAATCGGATACAGATACCCGGCAATCGGGAATAAGCCTTTGCAGCCGTCCGGTGTTCGCATCGGGCGGCCAAATGCTGTTATTTGGGACGAAGAGAAGAAAAAATCATAAGACAGAAAATGTGAGGAGAGAGCGGGATGGACAGATCGGCGGCGCGCGCTGCGGCCATGAAGCTGCTGTATGAGTGGGAAATGGGAGGAAACGGCGGAGAGGATACCCGGCTTGGACTGTTGGAGATTCAGCCCGGCGAGGAAGAGGCCGATTACATGGAGGAGACCGTGTCGGGCGTTCAGCAGCACGTTCAGGAAATTGACGGTCAGATTGAAAAATACGCCATCGGCTGGCCGATATCGCGCATCAACCGGGTGGATCTTTCCATCTTGCGGTTGGGCATTTATGAAATCGCTTATGGCGCGGGGGTGCCTGGGGGCGTTGCGGTGAATGAGGCGGTGGAACTGGCCAAGACCTTTTCCGGGCCGGAATCGGGCTCCTTTGTAAACGGCGTGCTGGGAAGTTTTCTGCGCGCTCAGGATCAATGAGGGCGGTTTTGGGCCTGGATACCAGCTGTTACACCACCTCGCTGGCCCTGGCTCATGAGGGCAGGCTGATCCTGCAAAAGCGCAGGCTGCTTAAGGTGGAAAAGGGCGAGCGTGGGCTTCAGCAGTCGGCCGGGGTTTTTCAACATGTAAAGAATTTGCCGGATTTGATGGAGATGCTCTTTGAAGAGGCCCGGGGGGTTGAAATTGAAGCGGTGTGCGCCAGCGCCCGGCCCCGGCCCCATGAGGAGAGCTATATGCCGGTGTTTTTGGCCGGCGTGGGTTTGGCGCGCTCGCTGGCCGCGGCGAGGGGCGTGCCGCTGTACCTGACCAGTCATCAACAGGGCCATGTGCGCGCGGCCATGGTGGACGCGGGGCTGCCCGAGGGCGAGCCCTTTTTGGCCGTTCATCTTTCCGGAGGCACCACCGAGCTGCTCAAGGTAGAGGGCCTGAATATCGATCTGTTGGGCGGAAGCAGGGATTTGCACGCCGGTCAGTTTGTGGATCGCGCGGGCGTCAGGATGGGACTGGGCTTTCCGGCCGGGCCCGAATTGGAGCGCCTGGCCCGAAAGGGAAAGGCGCAATCGGTTCTGCCCAGCTGGGTGCGGGGCATGGATTGCAGCTTTTCCGGGGCCGAGACCCAGATCCAGCGCCTGATTGAACAGGGCGAACGATCGCATGAGGACCTGGCCGCCGAGGTGTTTTCCTGCATCGCCCGAACCTTGGCCAAGATGTTGGGCGAAGCGGTTCGCCAGACCAGGCTTGGGCATATCCTGCTGTCCGGCGGCGTGGCGTCCTCCACTTATTTGAGAGAGATTCTTCCAGGGCGCATGGAGCGGGCGCACGTCCGCGCGGCGCTTCATTGGGGAAAGCCTGAACTGTCGGGGGACAACGCCGCAGGGGTTGCGCTCATTGGCAGCGAATGGCATAAATGGAACCCGAATGATTGAGGAGGTTATACACAATGAGCGCGATTCGCATTGACGGAAAACAGATCAGCCAGCAGATTCGTTCGGAAATTGCCGAACGGGTGGCGGTGTTGAAGCAGAAGGGCGTCACGCCCGGCCTGGCGGTGATCCTGGTGGGAGAAGATCCGGCCTCTCAGGTGTATGTGCGCAACAAGGAGCGCGCCTGCATCCAGGCGGGCATGGCTTCCCGGGTCATCCGCCTTCCGGAAGACACCCCGCAGGAAAGCCTGATGGCGCTGATTGACGAGATCAACCGGGATGAAAAAATGCACGGGCTGTTGGTGCAGCTGCCGCTGCCGGCACATTTGGATGAGGCCCAGGTGCTCAAGGCCATTGATCCGAAAAAGGATGTGGACGGCTTCCACGCCATCAACGCGGGCGCGCTGATGAACGGCGAAAAAGCGCCGGTGGCCTGCACGCCCCAGGGCTGCATCGAGCTGCTCAAGCGCTCGGGGGTGGAACTGTGCGGAGCCAACGCGGTGGTGGTGGGACGCAGCAATATCGTGGGCAAACCCATGGCCATGCTGCTGCTCAGGGAAAACTGCACGGTCACCATCTGCCATTCCAAGACCCGAAATTTAAAGGAATTTACCCAAAAGGCCGATGTGTTGGTGGCCGCCATTGGCCGGCCTAAATTTATTACCGCGGATATGGTCAAGCCGGGCGCGGCGGTGATCGATGTGGGCATTAACCGCCTTGCGGACGGCAAGTTGTGTGGCGATGTGGACTATGAGCAGGTGGAACCCATTGCGGGCTGGATCACCCCGGTTCCGGGCGGCGTCGGGCCCATGACCATCGCCATGCTGCTGAAAAATACCCTGGAGGCCGCCGAACGCCATGGCCGCTGAATGGGTGCTGAGCGTGGGCCAGCTCAACGAATACGTCAGGCGTCAGCTGGCCGCCGACCCCATGCTGCGTTCGGTGCGCATTCGGGGCGAAATTTCGAATTTTAAACGCCACTATAGCGGCCATTGGTACTTTGCCCTCAAGGACGATCAGGCCAGGGTGGCCTGCGTAATGTTTCGCCAGAGCAATTTGGGGGTAAATTTTGAACCCAAAGACGGAATGCGCGTGGTGATTACCGGGAATGTGTCGCTGTATGTGCGCGACGGCGCCTATCAGGTCTACTGCGACGCCATGCGTCAGGACGGGGTGGGCGAGCTCTATCTGCGCTTTGAGGAGCTCAAACAAAAGCTGTCCGGCGAAGGGCTGTTTGACCCGGCGGTCAAAAAGCCGCTGCCCCTGTTGCCCAGGCGCATTGGAGTGGTCACTTCGAAGAGCGGCGCGGTGCTTCGGGATATTGTGCGGGTGGCGCGCAGGCGATACCCGTTGGTGGATATTTTGCTCTGTCCGGCGGCGGTGCAGGGCGAGGGCGCGGCCCAGGAAATCGCCCGGGCCATTGAGCTTTTGAACCGCCATGGCGGGGTGGATGTCATCCTGTGCGGCCGGGGCGGCGGATCCATGGAGGATCTTTGGGCCTTTAACGAGGAAGTTGTGGCCCGGGCCATTCACAAAAGCAAGATTCCGGTGGTGTCCTGCGTGGGGCACGAGACGGATTTTACCATAGCGGACTTTGTGGCGGATGTGCGCGCGCCCACCCCGTCGGCCGCCGCGGAATTGGCGGTTCCGGTGTATGAGGATCTGAAACGGGAGATCGATCAGATACGTTTGCGGCTGACACGGGCCCAGGAGGGGTATCTTTCGGCGCTAAGAAAGGAGCTTAAGCTGCTCTTGAGCGCGCCCAGCCTGACCCGGCCGGAAAAGATGCTCATTGAAAGCCGGAAAAATGAGTTGGAGCGATGGCAAAAGGCGCTGTCCGCGGCCATGGAAAAGGTATTTGCCGATGGAAGAACTCGATTCAACCTTAAAATGCAGGCCTTGAGCGGGCTTAATCCCAACGCCGTGCTGGAGCGAGGCTATGCGCTGGTCAGCCGGCGGGGGGAATGGATCGGGTCGGCGTCGGAGCTGAACAGGGAAGATGAGCTTACCCTGCATATGCGCGGAGGCCAGGCGGATGTAAAGGTACTTTCGCTGAGGCAAAAGGAGGAAAAGCAGGATGGCAGCCAGGAAAAAGGGAGAAGTTAAAACCTTCGAAGAGGGCATGGCGCTTTTGAGCCAGGTGGTGGATCAGCTGGAAAACGGCGGGTTGAGCCTGGAGGCCTCCTTTGAAGCCTATGAAAAGGGCATGGCCCTGGGGCGTCAGTTGGAGGACATGCTGGATAAAGGAGAAAAGCGCATGCGGCAGCTCACCGAAAAGAATGGTGAGGTGACGGAGGAGCCGCTGGAAGAGGTGGAATTATGAACGAGGCAATGCTCAAATATGTAGATCGAATTCAAGCCGGATTGGAGGCGCTGGTTCCCCAAATGGAGGAGCGGGTGCCCCAATTGGGCGAGATGCCCGCGCTGTTGGCCAAGTCCATGCGGTACAGCCTGTTGGCCGGCGGAAAGCGGGTAAGGCCCTCCATGCTCATCGGCGCGGTGGAGATGTTGGACGGCCCCATGGATCAGGCGGTTTTGCCGGCCTGTGCGTTGGAAATGATTCACACATATTCGCTGATTCACGACGATCTGCCGGGCATGGACAACGACAGCATGCGCCGGGGCAGGCCCACCAGCCACATGGTGTTCGGCGAGGGCCAGGCCATTTTGGCCGGAGATGGACTGTTGAGCTTCGCCTTTGAGTGCATGCTGAAAAACGCGCTGCACTATCCGGCCCGGGCGCTTCAGCACCTTCGGGCCATGGATGAAATTGCCCGGGGCGCCGGGGTGAGCGGCATGGTGGGCGGACAGTGCATGGATCTGTACGCCGAGCACAATGAGGATTGGAGCGAGGAGCTGCTGACCTATATTCAGCACAACAAGACCGCGGCGCTGTTTATCGCGGCCCTGCGTGCCGGCGCCAGGCTTTCCGATGCAGATGAAGCGTCCCTTCAGGCGCTGACCGAATACGGCACCCTGTTTGGCCGCCTGTTTCAGGTGGTGGACGACATTCTGGATGTTCAGGGCAATGCGGACGAAATGGGCAAGAGCGTAGGCAAGGATGCCCAAAGCGGCAAGCTCACCGCGGTGACCCGCTATGGGTTGGAAGGCGCGCGCAAGGAAGCGGAACGCTTAACTGAGCAGGCCATGGATACCCTCAGGCCCTTTGGCGGCGATGCCGGTTTTTTTGTAACGCTTTTGAAAGATATGTCCCATCGAGTCCGATAAACAGGCGATGCGACGTTCTGGGAGGGAATACGATTGCAGGTATTTTCCGAAATGGCTCAAAACCGTGTGCTGTGGGTGGCTGTGTTGGGCTGGGTAGCCGCGCAGGCGCTCAAGGTGGTCTTTCCCCTGCTCCTGGAGCGCAAGCTGGATTTAAAGCGTTTCTTTGGCTTGGGCGGAATGCCCAGCTCGCACACGGCGGTGGTTTGTGCGTTGGCCACGGGCGTTGGCATTGCCAGCGGATTTCATAGCGTGGAATTTGCCATAAGCGCCATGTTGGCCATGGTTGTGATGACCGACGCGGCTGGAGTGCGCCGGGCGGCAGGCAAGCAGGCCGCTGCGCTCAACCGCATTATGAAGGAATTGATGGAAAACGGAAAAGGCTTTAGCTACGAAACGCTGAAAGAGTTGTTGGGCCATTCGCCCTTTGAGGTTCTGGTAGGCGCGCTGTTGGGCATACTCTTGGCTTTTTGGCTGGTTTGAGCCAGGGAAAAAGGGCGCGCGGTTGATATTCTTATGCCGGATCCGCTGAAATATTCAAGGAAACCCGGCGCTTATTGGAGGAATACGGGGGAAAATGCTGGAAAACATTCATGAACCTGGTCAGATAAAGGATATGTCCATAAAAGAAATGGAGACGCTGGCCGGTGAAATCAGACGGCTGTTGATTGATACGGTTTCCAAACGGGGCGGTCATTTGGCGCCGAATTTGGGTATGGTTGAGCTCACCTTGGCCATGCATAAAGTATTCAATTCCCCGGAGGACAAGCTGATTTTTGATGTGGGCCACCAAGCCTATGTGCATAAAATATTGACTGGAAGGTATGAAAGATTTGAAACCTTGCGCAGCGCGGGCGGACTGAGCGGTTTTCCGCGCCGCAAGGAGAGCGAACACGACGCCTTTTCCACCGGCCATGCGGGCACAGCCATTTCGGCGGCTTTGGGCATGGCCAGGGCACGTGATTTGATGGGCCGCCAATATTCGGTGGTGGCGGTGGTGGGCGACGGAGCCCTCAACTGCGGTATGTGTTATGAGGCGCTTAACGACGCGGGCCATACCCATACCCCTATGATTGTGATTTTAAACGATAACGCCATGTCCATTTCCACGAACGTGGGCGCCATGGCCAAGCATTTGACCCGGTTGCGCCAAAGTCCGGCCTATCGGGACACCAAGCGCACGGTGCGCGGCGCGCTGGAGAGAATTCCGGTGGTGGGCGTGCGCATGGCGCGAGGACTGGAGCGGCTCAAAAAGGCGTTAAAGAGCATGCTGGTGAGCGATCAGTTTTTTGAGGCCCTGGGCTTTGAGTATCAAGGACCGGTGGATGGGCACGATTTAAAACAGCTGATCGAGGTGCTGACCCGTGCCAAGGCATGTCAGGAGCCGGTGCTTTTGCATGTGGTAACCCAAAAGGGACGGGGCTATGCCTATGCCGAGAACCATCCCGATGTGTTTCATGGGGTCGCGCCCTTTTATGTGGACAGCGGCCAGGTTATGGGCAAAAAAATAAAGACCAATGGCAGCGTAATGGCGCGCAAACTGGTGGAGTTGGCCAAACAGGACAGCCGGATTGTGGCCATTACCGCGGCCATGCCCGGCGGAACCGGGTTGGATAAATTTGAAAAGATTTTCCCTGAGCGTTTTTTTGACGTGGGCATTACCGAGGAGCATGCGGTCACCCTGGCGGCCGGCATGGCGGCCTCGGGTATGCGGCCGTATTTTGGGGTGTACGCTTCATTTTTGCAGCGCTCTTACGATCAGATTCTGCACGATGTCTGTCTGGACAAGCTGCCGGTTTGTCTGATGGTGGATCGGGCCGGATTGGTGGGCGAGGATGGCGCCACCCATCAGGGCGTGTACGCCCTGAGCTATTTGCGCCATGCGCCCAATATGACCGTTGCCCTGCCCAGGGACGGGAATGAGCTCAAGCGCATGGTGGAGCTCAGCCGAAAGATGGAGGGCCCCCTGGCTGTCTGTTACGGAAAGGCCATGGAGGACTTGGGCGAAGGCATGCGCCAAACCGGCGATTTGGAGGTGGGCAGTTGGCAGCGGCTCATCGAGGGCGACGAGGTGGTCATTTTGGCCGTGGGCCGCATGGTGAAATACGCCCTCAGAGCCTCGATTATCCTGGCCGGGAATGGGATCTGCTGCGGCGTGATTGACGCGCGGTTTGTAAAGCCCATGGATCGGGAAATGCTGTTGCAGACGGCAAAGCATGCGCGCCTTCTGGTTACGCTGGAAGATTTTTGCCTTCAGGGCGGCTTTGGATCCATGGTGTTGGAGGTTCTGGCCGCGGCCAACGTACGATGTCCGGTATTGAACCTGGGCGTGCCCGATCGCTTTGTGGAGCATGGCAGCCTGGAATGGCAGCTAAAGCAATGCGGACTGACGCCGGAGCAGGTTGCCCAGGCGATTTTGGATAAAAGGGGGCGCGCACAATGAGCCGAATTCGGTTGGATCAGGCGATGGTGGAGCGCGGGCTCTCTGAAGATCTTGATTTGGCCCGGGCGTTGATCATGGAAGGCCGGGTGTATATCTTTGAGGAGAAGGCGGATAAGCCCTCCCGAATGGTTCAGGAGACGGACCAACTTTCGGTGCGCGGCGAGCGGAATGCCTTTGTAAGCCGGGGCGGCCATAAGCTGGATAAGGCGATGAAGGTGTTTCATATTGACGCCCAGGATCGGGTGTGCGTGGATATTGGCAGCTCCACCGGCGGTTTTACCGATGTGTTGCTGCGCGCAGGCGCCCGAAAGGTGTATGCGGTGGATGTGGGCTATGGACTGTTGGATTGGAAGCTCAGAAGCGATGAGCGGGTGTGCGTGATGGAGCGTACCAACGCCCGGCGCATACAGCCAGCCCAATTTGATCCGCGTCCCAGCCTTGGGGTTACGGATGTTTCGTTTATCTCGTTGAAGGCCGTGCTTCCCGCGGCGTTTGCCTGCATCGAAGGGCCAGGACGCCGCTTTGTGGCGCTCATCAAACCGCAATTCGAGGCCCGGAGCGAACAGGTGGGCAAAAAGGGCGTGGTGCGCGACCCGGAAGTGCATTTTGAGGTCATTCGCGGGATTGTGGATTTCCTGCCCAGCCTGGGCTGGCGGGCCCAGGGACTGTCCTATTCGCCCATCACCGGCCCGGAGGGAAATATCGAGTTCCTGTTGGATATCCGGCCCGAAGAAGATGCCGGCGCGGCGGTGGAAAATGAACAAATTCTTGAAGTCATGAAACAGGCATATGACAATTTTATAAAATGTTAGCGCTGTCACTTGTATAATTATGCGCTTCTGGTATACTGATAAGGAAAGGCGTTGAACGGCATGCAGATAAAGAGCGTGGGAATCTGGTGGAATCCCACCAAGGAAGGCGCGCTGCCCATTGCCGGGCGGGTTGTGAGGGCCTTTGAGGACCACGGCATTGAGGTTTGCATGGACGAGCCGTTGGCCCAGGCGCTGGGCAGGCCGGTGGGGGCCGGGGCGGATGATTTTTCGGGATGCGATGTATTGGTGGTATTGGGCGGCGATGGGACGCTGCTGTCGGGCATGGATATCGCGGTGCCTCGGGATATACCGCTTCTGGGCATCAATCTGGGCAGGCTGGGCTTTCTTTGCGAAGTGGAACCGGACGACATTGAATCGGATGTGGCTCAGCTGGTGCGTGGAGAATATACCATTGAATCCCGGATGATGCTGGAGGCAAAAATTCCGGGACACGAGCCCATGCTCGCGCTCAATGAGGTAACCTTTACCCGAAGGTGGTCGGCCATCCGCATCATCACCATGGAAATTGAAGCCAAGGGCATGCTGGTGGACCGCTTTGCCGGGGACGGCATGATTATCGCCAGCCCCACGGGTTCCACCGCCTACTCCTTTTCGGCGGGTGGCCCGGTGATTGCCCCAGGGGTGGATTGCATGTTGCTCACTCCGATTTGCCCCCACACGCTTCAGAGCAGGCCGGTGATTTTACCGGCGGATGAACAGATTACGGTAAAAATTCTGGGTGAGCCCGGAGCGGTTCAGGCGGCCTTTGATGGACGCCATTCGGTCCAGCTCAGCGAGGGAACGAGGGAGGTTTGCATCGCGCGTTCAAAGCGGTGCGCCAGATTTATCCGGCTGCATGAGCGGGATTTTTATCGGGTGTTGCGGGGAAAGCTCTCCGATTGGAAACATTGATTTTACGGGAGGAAAGCGATGAAGACAGTTCGACATGCCATGATTTTGGAAATTATTGATTCTAAGGATATAGAAACCCAGGAAGAACTGGCTGACGAGCTCAGGCGGCACGGGGTGGCGGTGACCCAGGCCACGGTTTCCCGGGATATAAAGGAGTTGCGCCTTTTGAAGGTGCTCTCTGAAAAGGGCGGCTATAAATATGCAACGGCGGATCGGGCGGAAAAGGGATTAAACGATCGCTTTATTCGG
>DVJW01000157.1 GCA_018716505.1 Candidatus Faecaligallichristensenella faecipullorum
TGGCGGGTGGTGCTGATGCGGGTTTCTTTTGATCTGGATGATACGATCTTTGTGCCCCCGGGCCAGTTCAAAACCGAGCGGGCGTTGCCTTTTCCGCTCAATAGGATTTATAAAGAGCGCCTGCGCTATGGGACGATCGCGCTGTTTCAATCCATCCAGGCGCAGGGCATAGAACTTTGGATCTATACGACCTCCTTTCGTTCCGAACGCCATATCCGCCATCACTTTCGATGCTATGGCCTGAAAATCGACGGCGTTGTAAATGGCTACAGGCATGCGGAACAGGTTCAGGGCAACAAACGGGAAATCATGCCTTCCAAATATCCCAGCCAATACCGCATTGATCTGCATGTGGACGACGATATTTCGGTGGCGCAAAACGGTATTGCCCACGGCTTTAAGGTGTTCATCGTGGGACAACAGGACGACGAATGGGATCAAAAAATTCTTGAGGCCATTGAGGCTATTCAAAAAAGGTTAAAGCCAACCCAAGCCCATCCCTAAGTGATAATTTACAAAAAGGAGGAACCCCCATGGCCATTCTCTTGGAAAAAGCTGATTTGAGCCAGGCCCAGGAAATTTACGCGCTGCAAATTGCGTCGTTCGCCGCCCTGCTGAGCAAATACCAGGATTACGACTACAGTCCGGGCGCGGAAAAATTGGAGCGCACCCTCCAGCGGCTCAGCGAACCTTTTACGGATTTTTACTTCATCACCTTGGACGGAAAGCATATCGGGGCGCTCAGGGTGTGCAACTTCGGTCAGCTGTGCAAACTGAAGCAGATTTTTATCCTGCCCGAGTATCAGGATCGCGGCTATGCGCAGCAGGCCATGCGCATCGCCGAATCCCTCTATCCCAACGCCGGGCGGTGGGAGCTGGATACCATTCTTCAGGAGCAAAAGCTCTGCCATCTGTACGAGAAAATGGGCTACCGAAAGACCGGAAAAACCCAGCGCATCAAGGACGGAATGGACATAGTGTTCTATGCCAAACCATAGCCAAAGAAAATCCGCTCCCGGAATTCCTCCGGAAACGGATTTTTGTTTTTACTCAAACTGCGCCCTGTACAGCTGGGCATAGAAACCGTTTTGGTCCAGCAGCTGCTGATGCTTGCCCTGCTCCACGATGTTGCCGTCCCGAACCACCAAAATCAAGTCGGCATTTTGGATGGTGGACAGCCGGTGGGCGATCACAAAGCAGGTCTTGTTTTCCATCAGCTTGCGCATGGCGGCCTGAATCCTGAGCTCGGTTCGGGTGTCCACGTTGGAGGTGGCCTCGTCCAGGATCAGCATATGGGTGTCCAGCAACATGGCCCGGGCAATGGTCATCAGCTGCTTCTGGCCCTTGGAGATGTTGACCCCGTCCTCGCTGAGCACGGTATCATAGCCGTCGGGCAGGCTCATGATGTAGTTATGGATATGCGCGGCCCGGGCCGCGGCCTCCACCTGCTCCCTGGTGGCCCCGGGCGAACCATAGGCGATGTTCTCGTATATGGTGCCGTTAAACAGCCAGGTATCCTGAAGCACCATGGCAAAGGATCCCCTCAGGCTGGACCGGGTCAGCTTCAGGGTGTTGATCCCGTCAATGCGGATCTCGCCCTTTTGCGGATCATAGAAGCGCATGAGCAGGTTGATGAGCGTGGTTTTGCCCGCGCCGGTGGGGCCCACGATGGCCACCAGGCTGCCCGGCCGGGCGGTCAGGCTCAAATCCTTCAAAATCAGCTTCTTTTCATCATAGCCAAAGCTCACATGCTCCATATCCACCTGGCCCTCGGGCTTTTGAAGCACCTGGGCGTCCGGGGCGTCCGCGGGCTCAATGGGCTCGTCCAACAGCCGAAACACCCGCTCGGCCGCGGCCATGGCGCTCTGAAGCTCGGAGAGGATGTTGGCCGCCTCGTTGATGGGGCCGGAAAACTTTCGGGAATACAGCACAAAGGAGGACACATCGCCCAACACCATGGAACCGGCCAGATACAAAAGCACGCCGAACACGCTGATCAGGGACAGGGAAAGGTTGTTGATAAAATTGACGGAGGGGCCGGTCATGCTGCCGTAATACTCGGCCCGGTAATAGGCCTCCACGGCCTCGTCGTTCTGCTTGTCAAAGCGCCCCAGAATCACCTTTTCCCGGTTGTAGGCCCGGATGGTTTTTTGCCCCGAGACCATCTCCTCCACAAAACCGTTGAGGCGCCCCAGCATATAGGACCGCCTGCTGAACAGCGGGCGAACCTTGCGGGTCATGTACCGGGTAAACAGGATGGAGGCCGGCACCGTGAACACAAAGACCAACACCAGTTGTTTGGAAATCATGAACATCATGCCAAAGGAGCCCACCACCGTGATGATGCTGGTCAAAATCTGAACCAGATCGTTGGACAGCGAGGCGTTCACCGTGTCGATATCGTAGGAAATGCGGCTCAGGATATCGCCGGTCTGATACCGGTCGAAAAAGCTTATGGGCAGCTCCATCAGCTTGTCGAACACGTCCTTGCGCATGCGCACCACGATTTTTTGGCTGATGAACACCATCAGCACGGACAGCGCGTAGGACAGAAGCGAACTGACCAGATAAAAAACCAGCATCCAGCCCGCGTAATAGAACACCCGGCCAAAATCCACCTTGCCGGCCCCGGGCTCGATGGCGTTGATGGCATAGCCCGACAGCATGGGGCCCAACAGCTGCAGGAGGTTGCTCCCCACGGTCAGGACCAGCGCCAGCAACATCAACATCTTGTATTGGGCCATGTATTTGCCCAGCCGGATCAGCGTGCCCTTTCGATCCCTGGGCTTTTCCTGAACATCGCTACGCCTGGGCATCCAAACCGCCTCCCATCTGTATGTAGCTGGTCTCCCGGTAGACCTCGCAGCTTTCCATCAGCTGCTGATGGCTGCCCAGTCCCAGCATCTTGCCCTCGTCCAACACCAGGATCAGATCCGATGTGCGCACCGAGCTCACCCGCTGGGCGATGAGGATGGTGGTGACTTCCGGATAGTGCTCCCGGACGGCGCGGCGCATTTTGGCGTCGGTCTGATAGTCCAGGGCGCTGCTGGAATCGTCCAGAATCAATATCTCCGGCCGGCCGGCCAGGGCCCTGGCGATGAGCAGCCGCTGCTTTTGGCCGCCGGAAAGGTTGGTGCCCTTGCTGGTCAGCATGTGCTGATAGCCATCGGGCAGCTTGTCGATAAAATCCGCGGCCTGGGCGCACCGGGCGGCCAGCTCAATCTGCTCTTTGGGCAGGTTGCGCCCAAAATCAATGTTTTCATAGATGGTATCCGCAAACAAGGTGTCCGACTGGAAGGCCACCCCGAACATGGTGTGCAGCCGCTTGGGCTCAATGCCGTTTACGTTGGCCCCGTCGATGCGAATCGCGCCCCCGCTCACCGGGTAAAAGCGCTGAAGCAGCTGAATCAAGGTGGTCTTGCCGCTGCCCGTGGCCCCCATAATGCCCAGGGTCTGGCCGTGTTTCAGGGCAAAATCAATGCCCTCCAGATTGTTTTGTTTGCCATTGTAGGAAAAGCTCACGTTTTCAAAGCGGATATGGTCTCCGGTATCCACCACGTCCGGCGCTTCCGTCTCAAGATCCATGGGCGCATCCAACACCTGGGTGATGCGCTGGGCCGAGGCGCTGGCCTGGGAATACATGACGAACATCCGGTTGATGGACATCAGGGCGTTTAAAATGATGGTAAACAGGGTCAAAAAGGCGATGATGTTGCCCGGTTCGGTCTGGCCCCAGTTCACCAAAAACGCGCCGGTCACGATGACCGCGGTCAGCCCAAAGTTGAGCACCAGGTTCATCAGCGGGTTGGTGGCGCCCATCACAATATTGGCGCGGCGCTCCTTCCGGGAAACTTCTTCATTTACCCCCTCAAAGCGGCGCATCTCATATTCGGTCTTGGAGAGCGCCTTGATAACCCGGATGCCGGTGATGTTGTCGCGCACCACCCGCACCATGCGGTCAATGGCGGTCTGCAAAACCCGATACATGGGAATGCCCTTTCGGGAGATATACACCACGCCCACCGCCAGGATGGGCAAGGTGCTCACCAGCACCAAAGCCAATTTGGGCTCCATAATCAAGGTCACCACCACGCCGCCCAAAAGCAGTATGGGCGCGCGCACCCCCAGCCGCTGCATCATGCCCAGCATGCGGTGGATATTGTAGGTATCCGAGGTCAGCCGGGAAATCAGGCTGGGAATGGTGAACTCGTCGGTCTGGCGGCAGGACAGGTTGTTGATCCGCTCATACAGGTCGTGGCGGATGGATCGGGTGGTGTCCCGGGCCACCTTGGAGGCCATCCGGTTGGCCACGATATTGGTCACCCAGGCGATAATTGAGCAGATCAACATGACCACGCCCCACAGGTAAATGGCGGTTACATTTTTGGTGGGGGCCACATCATCAATCAGATAGGCCAATATGTAAGGCAGCGCCAAATCCATCAGCGCGCCCACGAATTTGATGAACATGCCCACGCTCATATAGAACGCATACGGCCGCACATAGCTCAAAATCTTTCTCATTTCGCGCTGCCCTCCCGGCCCGGCTGGGCGTCGATGAAGGCCTTGGCCCGGTTCATGACCTTTTCCATCATCTGTTCCAGCATTATTCGCTGTTCCTCGGTGAATTCGGCGTTCAGATAGTCGTTCCATTCCTTGAGCGCCTGGCTGATGGCCGGCAGGGCGTCCTTGGCCTTTTGGGTGGGATACAGGAGCATCTGCCGCTTGTCCTGCTTATCCACCCGGCGCTCGATGAACCCGGCCTGTTCCAGCTGGGCCACCTGACGGGCCACGTTGCTCTTGTTGATGTAGATCATCTTGGCCAGCTGATCCTGGGTGATGCCGGGGTTCCGGCAGATGTTGAGCACATAGGTATGCTGGCCGCCCGTCAGGCCCACCGGAAAAAGCTGCTCGCTCCTGCGCAAAGTGGCGCACCGGGCGGTCACGTTGATACAGCGCATCAGGCTGCTCATGGGCGTTTCCTCC
>DVJW01000013.1 GCA_018716505.1 Candidatus Faecaligallichristensenella faecipullorum
AGAGGTGTTCGCGGGCGGGTTATACCATACCGGGGATATGGCCTGGCGCGACGAGGCCGGCTATTACTGGTTCATCGGGCGTTCGGACGACGTCATCAAGTCGTCGGGTTACCGAATCGGGCCCTTCGAGGTGGAATCCGCGCTGATTGAACATCCCTCGGTGGTGGAATGCGCCATTACCGGCGTGCCCGATCCCATCCGCGGCCAGGTGGTCAAGGCCACCATCATGCTGGCCGCCGGCTACCAGCCCAGCGAGGAATTGAAAAAAGAGCTTCAAAATCATGTGAAGCGGGTCACCGCGCCCTACAAATACCCGCGCATCATTGAATTTGTGGACGAGCTGCCCAAGACCATTTCCGGCAAGATCCAAAGGGTAAAAATCCGCAACGAGGACGAGGCCCGGGCCAGAAAAGAATAAAGCATAAAGCGAACGCCCCTCTGTGTGAGTTTTTCACTCCGGCAGAGGGGCGTTTTACACAAGTCTGATTAAAAAATCGCGTCAATGAACTCCCGGGCGTCAAAGGGCTGCAAATCGTCCAGCTGCTCGCCCACCCCGATATAGCGCACCGGCAGACCCAGCTCATGGCGAATGGCAATGGCAATGCCACCTTTGGCGGTGCCGTCCAGCTTGGTGAGCACGATGCCGTCCAAATCGGTCACCTCCCGGAAGGTGGCGGCCTGGGACAGGCCGTTCTGGCCGGTGGTGGCGTCGATGACCAACAGCGCTTTCATCTTGGCCTGCGGGTATTCCCGCTCCACCACCCGGCTGATTTTCTTGAGCTCTTCCATCAGATGGGCCTTGTTGTGCAGCCGTCCGGCGGTATCCACAATCAGCACGTCGGCATGGCGGCCCTTGGCGGCCTGAATGCCGTCAAACACCACGGCCGCAGGGTCGGCGCCCTCGTGCTGCTTAATGATGGGCACATCGGCGCGCTGGGCCCAGATGGTGAGCTGATCGGCGGCTGCGGCCCGGAAGGTATCCGCGGCGCACAGCACCACCCGCCGCCCCACGGTCTTCATGCGGCTGGCCAGCTTGCCGATGGAGGTGGTCTTGCCCACTCCGTTGACGCCGATAATCAAAAGCACCATGGGTGATTCCAGGCGCATGGGCTCGCTGCCCATGATGTCGACCAGGATCTTTTTGAGCTCCTCGCGTGCCTGCTTGGGATCGCCAATTTTCTCGGTCTGGCATTTTTTGCGCAGCTGGCTCACCGCCAATTCGGTGGTCTTCATGCCCACGTCAGCCATAATCAATATATCGGTCAAATCCTCATAAAAATCCTCGTCCAGCTCCACATACGCGGTAACCAGCTCATCCATGCGGCCGGACAGCGATTCCCGGGTGCGGCTCAGGCTTTCCTTCAGCTTATTAAACAAACCCATACGCATATCCCCTTTCCCAATTGATTGCATCCGCTCAGCCCGCCTGCTGTTCGCTGAGCTTCACCGAAACCATCTTTGAAACACCCTTTTCCTCCATGGCGATGCCGTACAGGGCGTCGCACCGCTCCATGGTGCCCTTGCGGTGGGTCACCACCACAAACTGGGTCTTTTTGCTGTATTCCGCCAGATAATCGGCGAAATTATCTATATTCGCGTCGTCCAGCGCGGCCTCTATTTCGTCCAGGAAACAGAAGGGCGTGGGCTTGAGTTTGAGCATGGCGAACAATATGGCAATGGCCGTGAGCGCCCGCTCGCCGCCCGAAAGCAGCGAGAGCATCTGAAGCTTTTTGCCCGGGGGTTGGGCCACGATCTCTATGCCGCAATTGAGCGCGTCTTTGGGATCCGAAAGCCTGAGCTCGGCCTGGCCACCGCCAAACAGCTTGACAAAGGTCTGCTTAAAATAGCGGTTCAGGTGGGCAAACTGGGCGGTAAACTGCTCCTCCATCTTGGCCTGGAGCTCCTCCACGATGCGCTGCAAATCCAGCTGGGCCCGGTTCAGGTCGTCGCGCTGGCTGGTCAAATCGTTGAACCGCTCCTGGGTCTGGCGGTATTCGTCCATGGCGGCCATATTCACCGAACCCATGGCTTTGATCCGGGCGCGAATGGCGGTCATGCGCTTTTCCGCCTCATTCAGCACAAAATCCCCTCGTTTAAAGGGCTGAGCGCCCGCGTAGGTCAACTCATAATCCTCCCAGATATGATCCTGCATCTGCTTAAATTCGGCTTCCACCTTGGAAAGCTGAATCTCCGAACGGTGATGGCGCTCGGTGAGCCGGTCCTCTTCTTCCCGGGACACATCCATGCGCTTGCTCATCTCGCTGATCTGCTGCTGAATCAGGGTGCGCTGCTCATCCACCTGACTGAATTCGCCCCTTCGCTCATCCAGCTCGCCCTTTAACTGTTCCAGGGCGCGCTCCTCGGATTTGAGCTGGGCGGAATCCTGGTTGAGCCGCGCTTCGCTTTCCTGAAGCTGCGACCGGTTGCGCTGCATGGCCTCCAGCAAAGTTCCGCGCTCTTCCGTGGCGCGCTGTTGTTCCTGCATAAGCGCGCTCAACCCGCGCTCCCGGGCCGCGGTGGCGATCTTGTCCGAGGTCACCTTGTCCCGCAATTTGCCCAAGGCCTCCCGGTGTTCATTCAATTCATTCTGGCGCTGGGCAATCTCGCTCTGATGCTCGGCGCTGTCCTGCTCCACATCCCCCTGCTGGCTGTCCATGCGCTTGAGTTCGGCGCGCACATCCTCCAACTGGGCGCTCATGCGCTCGCATTCCGCCTGACGCCCGGCCACCCGCTGGCGGTGGGCGCTGAGTTCTGCCTGAGCCGCGCTCACATGCGCCTCTTCCCGGGCACAGGAAATGTCCTGCTGATGCAATTGGTCATACAACGCGCCGCGCTTTTGCTTGAGTTGAGCCCGCTGAGCCTCGCAGTCCTGGGCGGCCTGGCGGCTCTGGGCCAGCCGGTTTTCCAAATCGGCCAACAGCTTTTTGTGTTCGCTTACCTCGCGCTCCCGGCTGAGCAGGCTGGTCATCCTGGACTGCACGCTGCCGCCGGTCATGGAGCCCCCCGAGTGCATGACGTCGCCCTCCAAGGTAACCAAACGGAAGGCGTGACGCCCGGCGCGCTGTATGGCAATGCCCGCGTCCAGGTCCCGGGCCACCACCGTCCGGCCCAACAGGTTCTCCACAATGCCCCGATAGCGCTCGTCATACTGAACCAACTCCGAGGCCAGACCCACGCAGCCCGGCATGTTGAGCACCTGGCGCTCCTCCCGGTTTAACGTGCGGCCGCGCACCGAACTGATGGGCAAAAAGGTGGCCCGGCCCAGCCGGCCCGCGCGCAGATAGTCGATCATGCGCTTGGCGTTTTCTTCGGCGTCCACCACCACGTTTTGCAGCGCCCCGCCCAGCACCATGTCAATGGCCCGTTCCAATTCCTTGGGCACCTGAATCAGGGTGGCCACCACCCCGTGAACCCCGCTGTTCGGGGTGCGCCGGGCCTGCATCAATACCTGCTTGACCGAATTCTGATAGCCCTCATAGTCGCGCTGCATTTCCTGAAGCACCTTGAGCCTGGAGGCGGTGGACTGCCTCTGGGCGGAAAGCGAGGAAATCTCCCTGGTCAGCTGTTCTCCCTGCCGGGCGTTCTGCTGAACCGCCTCGTCCGCCTGGCGAACCTCCTGATTGATGCGCTCCCGGCTCTGGCGCTCGGCGCCCAGCATCTCCCGGGCCGCTTCCACCTTCTGTTCAAACTCCTCATCCAGCCCGGCGTCGCGCTGGGCCTCCTGCTCAAGCTGGCCGATGCGCTGAAGCAGCTGCTGCTCCATGGCGCTCAATCTGGATTGCTCGCTGCGCACGTCGCTCAACCGGTTCATGGATTCGATGATGCGCGCCTTGACCTGCTCCAGCTCGCGCTCGCCGGACAGCAGCTTTTCCTCCGCCTCCTTGAGGTCTATCTCTTCCACCTCAAGCCGGGCGCGCATGCCCTCCAGCTCCTTTTGCTCAAAAGCCACCCGCTCGTTGAGCACCGTGAGCTGTTTATCCGACTCCTGGGCGCGGCTGTCCGACTGGGCGATCTCCTTTTTAAGCCGGTCACATTCGCGCCGTGCCCCGGCGATGCGCTCTCTCAGCACCGCGGCCGAGCCCTCTTTTGACTCCACCTGCTGAATCAGGCTCTGAACCTGTTCCCGGGCTTGCGCCGAAGCCTGCTCGTGGCTGGACAGCGTCTGCTCCATTTGGGCGCGGGTCTCGGTCATTTTGACTTGTGCCTGATTCAATTGAGCCAAGGATTCGGCCAAAGTGTTTACCGAATCTTTGAGCTCCGAAATGCGCTCATTATAGCGCTCGCTGCGAATCAAAAAGGCGTTTAAGTCCAACTCCTTGAGCTCGTCGCGCAGGGCCAGATACTCCCGGGCCGATTCGCTCTGGGCCTTGAGCGGCTCCAACCGGCCCTCCAATTCCCCGATAATATCCTCCACCCGGGAAAGATTCTGGGTGGTGTTCTCCATCCTGCGCTGGGCCTCATCCTTGCGGGCCTTATATTTGTTGATGCCCGCGGCCTCCTCAAACACCTGGCGGCGCTCCTCAGACTTGGCCGAAAGAATTTCGTCAATGCGCCCCTGTCCGATGAGGGAATAGCCCTCCTTGCCCACTCCGGTATCCCGGAACAGGTCGATAATGTCCTTTAACCTACAGGCGGCACGGTTGATTTGATATTCGCTGTCCCCATTTCGATACACCCGGCGGGTCACCGCCACCTCTGAATAATCCAAAGGCAGCTCATGATCTTCGTTGTCAAAAACCAGCGTGACCTCGCAATAGGCCAGCTTGCGCCGGGTTTCGGTGCCGTTAAAGATCACGTCCTCCATTTTGGCCCCGCGCAGGGTCCGGGCGCTCTGTTCCCCGAGCACCCACCGCACCGCGTCGGAAATATTGGATTTTCCGCTTCCATTGGGCCCGACGATGCCGGTTATCCCCTGCTCAAAGCTCATTTCCACCCGCTCCGCAAAGGACTTAAACCCATATATTTCAAGTTTTTTTAATCGCAAAGAAATACACAGCCTTTCAACGCGCGCTTTTGTCCATTCCGGCCGCGTTTTCGCGCCCAGGCAACTTTTTTATTGTATCATGGATCCGCGCCCTTGGCAAATCAAAGCGCTCACGCCCTGGATTTTCGAAACAACATCAAACCCACAAGCATGATGATCGGAAAGACGCAGCCCAGCAGCAGGCCGCACTTGAGGCCCAACTGATCCAGGCTTAGCCCGGTAGCCTGGGCCCTTTGCTGAATCAGGGCCGATTCCTGAGCCAGATCCGAGGCCAGGCCGGCCAGCCAGGGGCCCAGAGAGGCGCCCACATCGCCGAACACCGCCATCATGCCAAACATGGCCGTGCCGCCGGTGGGGTATCTGGCCGCCGTCATGCTCAAGGCGCCCGGCCACATCAGGGCCACCGAAAGCCCGCAAACCGCACAGCCCACCAGTGAAATGGCAGGGTGCGTTCCAAAGATGGTCATCAGGTAGCAGACGACGCACAGCGCGCCGCTGAGCAGCATGGCCCGGCCCAGGTTAATGCGCTCGCCAAACAGGCCATACAGCATCCGGCCCAGGCCCATCAGCACCGCGAACAGGCAGGGGCCCAGCAAATCGCCCACCACTTTGCTCACGCCCAGTCCCTTTTCGGCGAACAGCGACGACCATTGGGACATGGTGAGCTCCGAAGCCCCGGCGCACATCATGAGCACCAAGGCGATCACGAACACCCTGGATTTCAAAAGTTCCCGAATGCTGGTCCGCTTTTCCCCGGTGGCCAGCGGCGGAGCCAACGGAACTTTGGAAAACAAAAATATGTTGAGCAGAGGCACCAGCGCCCAAAGCGCGCAAAGATACGGCCAAATCGCATTGCCCAGCGCCCAAAGCAGCAAGGTGGTCATGAGCACCACGGTCATCTGACCCCAACAATAGAAGGAATGCAAAAGGCTCATGGCCGAAGCCTTGGCGTCCCCGGGCAACGCCTCCACGATGGGGCTGATCAAGACCTCGATCAATCCGCCGCCCACCGCATACAGCATGGCCGCAATCACCAGACCGCTATAGGCGTCGGGCAAAATCCTGGGCAGCACGCCCATGCCAACCAGGCCCACCACGCAAAACACATGGGCGCTCACCACCAGCCGGCGGTGGCCAATCCGATCCGCATAGCGCACCGCGAACAGATCCACCAGAATTTGGGTGGCAAAGTTCATGAGAACCAGGCGGCCGATCTTTTCAAAGGAGATGGCGAACTCGTTCTGAAAGACGATAAACAAAAGCGGCGCCAGATTGTTCACAATGGCCTGAGTGATGTACCCCAGATAGCAGGCCTTCATGGTGTGCCTGTAGGTGTAGTGCATGATCCCACGCTCCCTGTTCTTTCGGGCTTTTGATTATCAAAAAAACCCTGCCGAGGCAAGGTCCTTTTGCGAAAAAAAATGGCTGTGAGCGATGTCTATAAGCCGAGTTCTGTCTTGAACGGCCATCTGTCTAGGCCCACTGTTGCCAGTGGGCTCAAGCGATTACCCGGGAGCATGACGGGCCGCCATATGCGCTCCCCTTTTAATCTTGCACCAGGTGGGGTTTACAGAGCGGACGAGTCGCCAGGCCGCTGGTGAGCTCTTACCTCACCTTTCCACCCTTACGTCCCCTCGCGGGGCCGCGGTATATCTCTGTTGCACTTTCCTTGGAGTCGCCTCCACCGGGGGTTACCCGGCACCCTGCCCTGCGGAGCTCGGACTTTCCTCATGCGCACAAGGCGCCTGCGGCCGTCCGGCAACCTCACAGCCATCGTTAAGCCTACCACAGTGTGCCTGAATTGTCAAGGCCGTGAGCCGCTCTTTTTGGCGCGGCGCAAAGCATGAAACGTTAAATTCTTCCCTCATGGAATTTGGCGCGGCGCTTTCATGATCCATCCGGTTGACAGGCCGCAACCGGCGCTTCATAATAGGAAGAAACCGAGCGGCCATTGACCCGCAAATTCGGTTTTCACGCAAATTTTGATCCAGCGAGGAGGTTTTTCCATGCAGACGTGTGTCCTTCCTCTTTTGCCCGGGGAGGCCTGGTATGGCCTTTGCACCCAGGCCGGAACCCAAATGCCCATTACCCATCAGAGCACCCTCGCCGCAAGCCTTTTGCCCAATGCCTCGGCCAATCAGGCCAACCCGCTTCTGGTCAGCAGCCAGGGCCGCTATGTTTACAGCGCCCAGGGCTTTTCCCTGAAGGTCGAGGGCGGGGTGATGACCCTTTCGGCACCCCAAGAGATCGCGCTGGGCGAGGGGTTCGGCGATTTAAAGCATGCCTATCTCGCGGCCTGCAAGGCCCATTTCCCGCCCACCGGCACGCTCCCGCCCGAAGATTTTTTCATCAAACCCCAGTACAACACCTGGATTGAGCTGATGTTCGACCAAACCCAACGGGACATCCTGAACTATGCCCGCTCCATACTGGACAACGGCCTTCCGCCCGGAATTTTGATGATCGACGACAATTGGAACCGGGATTACGGCGATTGGAATTTCCGAAGCGAGGTGTTTCCGGATCCCAAGGGCATGGTGGACCAGCTGCACCAATGGGGTTTTGAAGTGATGCTCTGGGTCTGCCCTTTCATATCGCCCGACAGCCGCATCTTCCGGGAGCTTCAATCCCGCGGCCTGTTGGTTCGGGATGCCTCGGGCGAAACTGCCATACGCGCCTGGTGGAACGGCTATTCGGGGGTGTTGGATCTCAGCAATCCCGAGGCCGAGGCTTGGTTTCGGAGCCAACTGGACGCGCTGATGGAGCGCTTTGGCATAGACGGTTTTAAGTTCGACGCCGGGGATGCCTATTTTTATCGGGACGACGACCTGACCTTTGGAAAGGTCTCGGCCAACGGCCAATCCGAACTCTGGGCCCGGTTGGGGCTGTACTATCCTTATAATGAATACCGGGCCTGCTTTGGGTGCGGCGGCCAGCCCTTGGTGCAGCGCCTCTCCGACAAGGCCCATAGCTGGGATCGGGAAAACGGCATGGGCGCGCTGGTGCCCAACATGCTTTCCCAGGGCATTCAGGGCTATGCCTTTGGCTGCCCGGACATGATCGGCGGCGGCGAGTTCCAGAGCTTTCTAAAAAATTCCGACCATCTGGATCAGGAGCTGTTCGTGCGCTATGCCCAGTGCGCGGCGCTCATGCCCATGATGCAATTCTCGGCCGCGCCCTGGCGGGTCCTTTCTCCGGAAATGGCCCATCTGTGCCTGGAGGCCGCGCATATGCACCGGCGCATGGCCGGCTATATCATCGAGTTGGCCCATCAGGCCGCCCTGAGCGGCGCGCCCATCGTGCGCTATCTGGAATACGAATTTCCGCATCAGGGGTTCGAACGGGTGATCGGTCAGTTCATGCTGGGCGAGCGCTTCCTGGTGTGTCCGGTGCAGCAAAAGGGCGTGCGCGAGATGGAACTTCGGCTGCCCGATGGGCGTTGGCGGGACGCAAACGGACAAATCCTGGAGGGCACGGTTCGGGTACCGGCCCCTCTGGAAACCCTGGTGGTCCTGGAACGGCTGGACTTCTGACAAAAACAGCGCCCCATCCGCATTTTCTTGGGATGGGGCGCTTTCTCTCCGCCTTAATGGCTGATGATGCGATAGCCGTTTTGCTCCATGGTGGCCAGCACCTGATCCAGATGCTGCTGGTTGTGGGTTTCCAGCGTCAGCTCCAACATGGCCATGCCGATGCCGCTCTCCATATTGGTGCGGTCGTGGCGGATGGACACCACATTGGCCCCGGAATCAGATACCACAGCCAACAGGCGGTGCAGCCGGCCGGGCCGGTCCTCGATCAAGGTGCACACCTGCGCCAGGCGTCCGGCCTTCATCAGGCCCTTGTCCAGAATGCGCTGCAGGGTGGTCACGTCGATATTGCCGCCCGAAACCAGACAAGCGATCTTGCCCTCGGCCTTGAACTTGTTGTGCAACAGCGCGGCCACCGAAACCGCGCCCGCGCCCTCGGCCACGATCTTGCACTTTTCCAGCAAGGTCAAAATGGCGTTACAGATCTCATCCTCATCCACCGTGACCACTTCGTCCACATACTTCTGGCAAAGCTCATAGGTCAAATCGCCCGGAGTCTTGACCGCAATGCCGTCCGCGATGGTGTGCGCGCTGCTTAAGGTGATGGGATGGCCCTCCCGGAGCGACTGCTGCATGGAAGGCGCGCCCGCGGCCTGAACGCCAATAATCTTCACATTGGGCCAGAGCGACTTGATGGCCACGGCAATGCCCGAGATCAATCCGCCGCCGCCGATGGGCACCACCACGGTGCCGATATCCGGCTCGTCGTCCATGATCTCCAGGCCCAACGAGCCCTGTCCCGCGATGACCTGAGGATCATTGAAGGGATGAACAAACACCGCGCCGGTCTCCTGCTGCAGCTCCATGGCCTTCTGATAGGCGTCGTCATACACCAAACCGCTCAGCACCACCTCGGCGCCATAGGCCCGGGTGGCGGCGATCTTGGCCAGCGGCGCGCCCTCAGGCATCACAATGGTGGCCTTGACCCCGAACATCGAGGCGGCCAGCGCCACGCCCTGGGCGTGATTGCCCGCGGAAGAGGCGATGACGCCATGGGCGCGCTCCTCTTCGGTGAGCTGAGCGATTTTGTTGTAAGCGCCGCGCAGTTTAAACGCGCCGGTATGTTGCAGGTTTTCG
Organism: Candidatus Faecaligallichristensenella faecipullorum; assembly: GCA_018716505.1. Lineage (GTDB taxonomy): Bacteria > Bacillota > Clostridia > Christensenellales > Aristaeellaceae > Faecaligallichristensenella > Faecaligallichristensenella faecipullorum. The sequence continues at coordinate 9,652 of DVJW01000013.1, forward strand.
GTCTTGATAAAGATCTCGTTTTTCCCGGGAACACCCAGCACCCGGTACGGCACCAGATCCGTCCGGCGAACCACCTTCTTCAGGCGCTCCCGCGCCTCCAAAACCATGCCAAGGGTAACCGTAGTATCCATGTGCCCAACCTCCCTATATTGATTTTGTCAATTCGTACATCATGATGCCCGCGGCCACCGCGGCGTTTAAGGACTCCGCGCCCCCGCGCATGGGCAGCTTCAGCTTTTGGGTCGCCAGTTCCATGACGCCCTCGCTCACCCCGCGCGCCTCGTTGCCGATCACCAGCACCAATCGACTTCCCATTTGAGACCGGCTATAAAAATCCGTGCCCGAAAGCGAGCTCACCAAAATCTCAAAGCCCCGCTGCCTCAGGGCGAAAAGGGTTTCCTCCAGGCCTGAAACCGTTTTACAGGGGATGCGAAAGGAGGAGCCCATGGCCGCGCGCTGCACTTTCGGTGAAAAAAGATCCGCGCCCTGGCGGCTGGAAAGCAGCCCGCCAAATCCGGCCGCGTCCGCGGTGCGCCATATGGTGCCCACGTTGCCCGGATCCTGAACGCCGTCCAGCGCCACCAACAGATCCGGCATGCGCTCCTCTTCCATGGGAGCGGGCAGGTTCACCGCAGCGCAGGCCCCTTGGGGCGTGCGGGTATCGCATATGGCTTCCAGTATGCGCCCGGGCACCGAATAGATCCGCGCGCCCGCCTGATCCAGCCGGCGGATCAGCCCTTCAAAACTCTGGAGGCGCTCCTGATCCACCACCAGTTCGCTCACCCCAAGCCCGGCCTGAAGCGCTTCCAAAATCAGCTTTTCGCCCTCCACCAGCATCTGGCCTTCGGCTTCGCGCGCCTTCTTTTCCCGAAGGGATTTGAGGCGTTTGACTTTGGCGTTTTGGGCGCTCACTATATTTTCCACGGAAACGCCCCCCTTTCCCCTTTTCCCCGCGGAGGCGAGGAACAAACTCGGCAAAAGCCCCCACGCGCATTCAACGCGCATGGGGGCTGTGAAAAAATTGAGCTTATTTGGCCGCCTTGGCCTTTTCGGCCAACTGGGCAAACGCCGCCGCGTCGTTTACCGCCAAATCCGCCAGGATCTTGCGGTCCACGGTGACACCGGCCACCTTCAGGCCATTGATAAATTTGGAATAGGACAAGCCGTTGGCGCGGGCGCCCGCGTTGATACGGGTAATCCACAGCCGGCGGAAGTCGCGCTTTTTCAGCTTGCGGCCGATATAGGCGTAGCGCAGCGAGCGGCGAACCTGCTCACTGGCAGCGCGATACTGCTTGCTCTTGGCGCCAAAGTAGCCTTTGGCCAACTTCATAACCTTGCGGCGCTTCTTCAGCGCGTTGACAGCTCTCTTAACTCTTGCCATGATGGTTTCGCCTCCTTACTTGTACGGAATGAGTTTCTTCATGTTCTTGGCCTCGCCGGACGCCACATACGCAGCCTTGCGCAGGTTGCGGGTACGCTTGGTGGGCTTCTTGGTGAGGATATGGCTCCTATAAGCCTGGGCGCGCTTAATCTTGCCGGTCTTGGTCAGCGACAAGCGCTTGGCGGCGCCTCGATGAGTTTTCTGCTTGGGCATAAGTACTCCTCCTCTCGTTAATCTTTATCGCGCGGCGCGAGGACCATAAACATGTTGCGGCCCTCGGTTGTGGGACGGCGCTCTACCACGCCGTAGTCCTTAATCCGCTCGGCAAAGTTCTGCATAACTTCAAGGCCGATCTCGGAATGGGTGATCTGGCGGCCGCGGAACCGAATGGTTACCTTGACCTTGTTCCCATCTTTGAGGAATTTCACGGCGTTCTTGAACTTGACCTCCACGTCATGATCCTCAATCGTGGCCGAAAGGCGCACTTCCTTGATGGTAATGACCTTTTGATTCTTGCGAATTTCGCGTTCGCGCTTGGACTGCTCAAAGTGATACTTTCCGTAGTCCATCAGTTTGCACACCGGAGGACGGGCCTGCGGCGCGATCTTCACCAAGTCCAGCTGTTTCTCCTCAGCCAACTCCAGGGCCTGACGAATGGCCATAACCCCCAATTGCTCGCCGTTCTCGTCCACCACGCGAACCTCACGATCGCGGATTTCTTCATTAATCATCAGATCGTTGCTGTTTATACCGATACACCCCCCGCTTCGTCGACACAAAAAAAAGAGTGAGCATTGCGCACCACTCCCATACAGACAAACATCTTGCCTATCATTTTATAACCCATGCTGATACAAGAATCGCCGGGTGAGAAGTGGCTGCTTCTGCTTTGCTATAAGAATATACCACAACTCCCCCGGCGATGTCAACAACTATTTAACTTTTAACCCGGATTTATCCAATCAGCGGGCCTTTTCCGCCACTTCCCTGGTGAGCTTTTCAATCAGGGCTTCGGGGCTCATGGCGCCCAGATCGCCCTCCTTGCGGGAGCGCACCGACGCCACCCCGGATTCGACCTCCTTGTCGCCCAGGATCAGCATATAGGGCACCTTCTGCATCTGGGCTTCCCGAATCTTAAAGCCGATCTTTTCATTGCGCAGGTCGGTCTCCACCCTGAGTCCGGCATTCTCCAGCTGCTCCTTCAGCGAAAGCGCGGCCTCGTCCGCCCGGTCGGTGATGGTCATGATGCGCACCTGCACCGGGCTGAGCCACAGGGGGAACGCGCCGGCGAAATGCTCGATCAAAATGCCGATAAAGCGCTCAATGGAGCCGAACACCACCCGATGGATCATGACCGGCCTATGTTTCTGGCCGTCCGGGCCCACATAGGTCAAATCGAAGCGCTCGGGCAGATTCATGTCCAGCTGAATGGTGCCGCACTGCCAGGTGCGCCCAATGGAATCCTCCAGATGGAAGTCAATCTTGGGGCCGTAGAAAGCGCCATCGCCCTCATTGATGATATAGGGCACCTTCAGATCATCCAGCGCGCCTTGCAGCCCCTGGGTAGCCAGCTCCCACATCTCGTCCGTTCCGATGGAATTTTCCGGCCGGGTAGACAGCTCCACATGATACTTAAAGCCGAACACCGAATAGACCTCGTCAATCAGCTGATACACGCCCTTGATTTCATCGCGAATCTGATCCGGGGTCATGAAAATATGGGCGTCGTCCTGGGTAAAGCAGCGCACCCGCATCAACCCATGCAGCGCGCCGGACAGCTCATGGCGATGGACCAAGCCCAGCTCGCCGCTGCGGCAGGGCAAATCGCGATAGCTCCAGGGCTTGCGCTTGTACACCAAAATGCCGCCCGGGCAGTTCATGGGCTTGATGGCAAAGTCCATATCGTCAATCTTGGTGGTGTACATATTTTCCTTATAATGATCCCAATGGCCCGAGGTCTCCCACAGCGTCCGGGACAGCATGATGGGCGTCTTGATCTCCTCATAGCCATGGCGGGCATGGATCTGGCGCCAATAATCCTCCAGGGTGTTGCGAAGCACCATGCCCTTGGGGAAGAAGAACGGGAAGCCCGGGCCCTCGTCCATGATGGCGAACAAATCCAACTCGCGCCCCAGCTTGCGATGGTCGCGCTTTTTGGCCTCCTCCAGCCGGGCCAGATATTCTTCCATCTCGGCCTTGTCAAAGAAAGCGGTTCCGTATATCCGCTGCAACATTTTGTTCTTCTCGCTGCCGCGCCAATAGGCGCCGGCCACGGATTGCAGCTTAAAGGCCTTTACCTTGCCGGTGGAGGGCAGATGCGGGCCCGCGCACAGATCCACAAAATCCCCTTGTTTATAGAAGGAAATGGTCTCGCCCTCGGGCAGGTCGTGAATCAGCTCCACCTTATAAGGCTCGGCCTTTTCCTCCATCAGCTTCAACGCCTCTTCCCGGGGCAGTTCAAACCGCTCCAGACGCAGGTTCTGCTTGATGATGCGGTTCATTTCCTTTTCCAGCTGCTTGAGAATTTCCGGCGTAAAGGGTTTCTCCACGTCGAAGTCGTAATAAAAGCCGTTTTCAATGGCCGGGCCAATGGCCAACTTGGCCTCAGGCAGAATCTTTTTCACTGCCTGAGCCAGCACATGGCTGGCCGTATGGCGCAGCACTTTGCGCGCCTCCGGATCGCTGAAATCCAATATTTCCAACTCGTGATCCCCATGGATCGGGGTTACCAGTTCGATCAATTCTCCATCCAGCCGGGCGGCCAGGGCGCGCTTCTTTAAATCCTGGCTGATCTGACCCGCGATGTCCAGGGCGTTCATGCCGTCTTCAAATATCCGTTTTTCTCCCTTGAGCGTCAATTCCATTTTTCTTTCCCCCTTCGTCCTTACCAAAACAAAAAGCTCATCCCTAAAAAGGGACGAGCTCAATTACACAAACCCGCGGTTCCACCCTTGTTGCATGAAAACCACTTTATCGGGCGCTAACGGCCCCCGCCGTTTCCGATCCAAAGCTGGTGCTCACAAAGCGCTTCCGAGGCGCGCTTTCAGCCGACGACGCGCCCTCTCTTTCGGCGTTTTCCTTTGCGATTGGTCTTTTTCATTTCGGAATCCTATTCAGTTTTCTGCATTATAGCGCTTTTTATGCGCCCTGTCAACGGATTTTTGCAAATTTTCCGTCAAAACAGCTGCTCAAACCCTGCGTTCAAAGCCCAGATAGCGCTTGCCCTGAAAGTTCAGAATGCCCTTATCTCCCTCGGTCAGCAGGCCGTATTCCTCCCCTTTGACCTCCAGCTCCATCCGGTCGCCGCTTTC
>DVJW01000158.1 GCA_018716505.1 Candidatus Faecaligallichristensenella faecipullorum
CGGCCATCCCTGGGGCGGCTACTCTGTTCCGGCATTTTCATGTCCTCCTTCTTCTTAGATTTAGCCGCCCGTTGGCAAGACGGACGGCTATGTATGGGGGAACTCCGAAAGATGGGCATGAAAAAAGCCGCTTACTCTTGCTGAAAAGAATAAGCGGCTCATTAAGCAGCGATATGTAATTTTACATCTTCTTCACCGGGGCGCACATGGCTTTGAGCAGAAGTTCATCCAGGCAGCCGGTGTCCCGGTTTTCACGGAGCATGGTATTCCGCAGGTGGTTGAGGCTCTGGATGACTATGCTGTTCTCGGCGGGGGTGAGGTATATCTTGAATTTCCGTTTTTTCATAGGGCCTTCCTCCTTTGTGATTTCATTATATGTTGAAGGACTGCTGCACCGCAAATGTGCGAAAATCAAACTTGAGCTTTCAGGGCGGATCTGTATTTAGCATAATGCTCACTCAGTACATATTCGATTACGCTGGTTTTGGGAATCAAATATGTATGCCGAATGCAAAAATGCTGAACATGGTTTCCTCGCATAAGTTTCCGTGCTGTGGAATCGCCAATCCCTCCAAGCATTTTCGCAAATTCGGGAAGTGTTACCACATCGGGATATGCCTCAAACAGTTTCTCATAATGTTCGCGTGTTCTCATAATGAAATCCTCCATTTTCTATTGTCAACGGCAGAGGATTACGCTATAATTTAAATATAAAGTGAGTTGATCGACGATCTAAGGCGTCTGCTGATGTGGCACCAGAAAGCGAAGGGGCCTCCTGATGGACCTCCGGTATTCCTCATTTTCGTCGAGAAGCTCAACTGCCCGCAATCGCAGGCGTATCAAAGTATTTCGCCTGTGGGAACAGGATTGTCTTTGACGGATAGGGCTTTAGGGGTGTCTTTAGGGACCTCCATAGGGAATTACAGTCCACTCATTGCCCCGCAACCGGTAAAACTCAAAATCCGTTGGTAGCGATACCGTGCCGGTTCGAGTCCGGCCACCGGCACCATCTTTTAAATGAAGTCGATTGTTGAAAGATAATTGACTTCATTTTTTTATGATTTATTCGGTAAGGCGAATGGAGGGAAAACAGATGTTCCAAACGGCATCAGGGGTGACGATCCCCTCTCCGGAAAAGATACAGGAGCAATTCCAGGTGTATGAGGAACAGTGCGTTCGGGCAAATATCAGCTTTGAAAAATTGAAGCCGTTGATTACTGAATTTTACCGGAGCCTTCCGGAACCTCTGTTTTTTGTTTTGGAGATACCGCTCTCTATTTCAGAGGAAAGAAAATTTGGAAGCAGTGGAATTTTGCATCATGAAGTATGCTATCTTGACGGACAGACACGAGATCAAATGGATTCCATCTTCAATTCATATGGCCAAATCCTGTTGGAAGACGGGATCTCTCAGTTCGCAATCGCCTCTCATTTCAGCCATGAGGAAATATTTGTTCAAAAGTATAAACTGGTGGATCTGTATTCCCCGTCGCCCCGCCGCTTCATCCCCCTTCTGCAACGCTACGGTCTTACGGAAACCGACCAGCTCTTTACGGTGTGGGATACCTTTTCGCGGGAGGCGCCTGGCGAATGCAGGCGCGTTTCCATTGAGGGCGTGGATGTCTTTGCCATAGCGGAAAACCTGAAGGAAAAAGGGATGTACCGAGCCAAAATAGAAGAAGATTAAGGACAGAGGCTTTTTTGCGCCCACCGCCTCTTCGTCAAACATTGGAAGTTCTCCCTTCAAGAGGTAATTGCTTCTTACGCCGAATAGGCTGCAAATGCAAACGGCCAGATGCCCGTTGAACTTGCCCTCGCCGGTTTCAAGTTTTCCGTAAAAGAATAGGATAGCCCCATTTTCCGCGGCATCTGGCGCTCAGGCCCGGCGCTTCACGGATTTTCATGAAGCGCAAGCGCATTTCAGGGGTGTTTTCATCGTCTTGCATGGCGCGCCCTCCATTTTCCATCGCATAGAACACCGCCCGCCTCCCCGATCCGGGGAGGCGGGCGGCCGCTTTTTCATTCCGCTTGCTGGTTAGTCCAATTCCAGCGCGCCGGTATACAGCTGATAATAGGTGCCCTTGAGCTTGATCAGGTCCTCATGGGTGCCGCGCTCGATGATGCGGCCGTGATCCAGCACCATGATGGCGTCCGCGTTTTGCACCGTGGACAGCCGGTGGGCAATGACGAAGGTGGTGCGCCCGGCCATCAGGGCGTCCATGCCCTTCTGCACAATGGCCTCGGTGTGGGTGTCGATGGAGGAGGTGGCCTCGTCCATGATCATCACCGGCGGGTCGGCCACGGCCGCCCGGGCGATGGCCAACAGCTGGCGCTGGCCCTGGCTCAAATTGGCGCCGTTGCCGGTGAGCATGGTGTTGTAGCCCTCGGGCAGGCGGCTGATGAAGTCGTCGGCCCCGGCCAGCTTGGCGGCCGCGATGCACTCCTCGTCGGACGCCTCCAGATTGCCGTAGCGGATGTTGTCCATCACCGTGCCGGTGAACAGGTTGGTGTCCTGAAGCACGATGCCCAGGCTGTGGCGCAAATCCGCCTTTTTGATCTTGTTGATGTTGATATCATCGTAGCGGATCTTGCCGTCGGCGATGTCGTAAAAGCGGTTGATCAGGTTGGTAATGGTGGTCTTGCCCGCGCCGGTGGAGCCCACGAAGGCCACCTTCTGGCCCGGCTTGGCGTACAGGGTGATGTTGTGCAGAACCGTCTTTTCGGGCGTATAGCCGAAGTCCACGTCAAAGAAGCGCACATCGCCCATGAGGCGGGTGTAGCTCACCGTGCCGTCATGATGGGGATGCTTCCAGGCCCAGGTGTTGGTGCGCTCGGCCACTTCCACCAGCGAGCCGTCGGGCTTCTCCTGGGCGTTGACCAAGGTCACATAGCCCTCGTCGGTCTCGGGCTGCTCGTCCAGCAGGCTGAAGAGGCGGTGGGCGCCGGCCAGGCCCATGACCACCATGTTGACCTGGTTGGAAACCTGGCCGATGGCCCCGGCGAACTGCTTGGTCATGTTCAGGAACGGCACCACAATGCTGATGCCGAGCGCCATGCCCGAAAGGCTCAGGTTGCCGGCCCCGTTCAGCAGCATGGCGCCGCCCACCAGAGCCACCACCACATACATCACGTTGCCGATGTTGCCCAACAGCGGCATCAGGATGTTGGCATAGCGGTTGGCCTTGCAGGAGTTTTCAAACAGCGCGTCGTTGACCTTGTCAAAGTCGGCCTTGGCGCCCTCCTCGTGGCAGAACACCTTGACCACCTTCTGGCCGTTCATCATTTCCTCCATGAAGCCCTCGGTGCGGGCAATGGTCACCTGCTGCTCCAGGAAGTAGCGGGAGGAATGGCCGCTCACATAGCGGGCGATGAGGGTCATGACGACCACGCCGCACACCACCACCAAAGCCAGGTAAATGCTGTAGTAGAGCATGATGCAGAACACGCTGATCAGCGTGACGCCCGAAATCATCAGCTGCGGCAGGCTTTGGCTGATCAATTGGCGCAGGGTGTCGATATCATTGGTGTAAAAGCTCATGATATCGCCGTGGTTGTGGGTGTCAAAGTAGCGGATGGGCAAATCCTGCATGTGGTTGAACATCTTTTTGCGCAGCTTGGCCAGCGAGCCCTGGGTGATGATGGCCAGCAGCTGGTTGTAAGCCACGTTGGCGCCCAGGCTGATGACGTACATGGTAATCAGAATGGTCAGCAGGTAAAAGATGCGGCCCGAGGCGGCGGCCCAGTCGCCGGAGGCAAAGTGCTCCTCCACCACCGCGATGGCGTTTTGCATGAAGATGGAGGGCATGGAGCTCACGATGGCGTTGACCAGAATACAGATCAGCGCCAACGGCAGCAGTTTGGGATAAAACTCAAACACCATGCGAATGAGGCGGCGCATGACGCCCTTGGGGGCCCGGCGGCCCCTGGCAATGCTGTTGTTATTCGGCATCTTTGTCACCCCCTGCCCGGTTCTGCGAGTTGTAGATATCCTGGTAGACCGCGTTGGTCTTCATGAGTTCGTCGTGGGTGCCCATGGCGGCGATGCGGCCGCCCTCCATCAGGATGATGCGGTCGGCGTCCTGCACGCTGGCCACCCGCTGGGCGATGATGATCTTGGTGGTGTCCGGGATAAACTCCCGGAAGCCCTTGCGGATCAGGGCGTCGGTGCGGGTATCCACCGCGCTGGTGGAGTCGTCCAGGATCAGGATCTTGGGCTTTTTCAGCAGCGCGCGGGCGATACACAGGCGCTGCTTCTGGCCGCCGGAAACGTTGGAGCCGCCCTGTTCGATCCAGGTGTCGTATTTGTTCGGGAACTGCTGGATGAACTCGTCGGCCTGGGCCAGGCGGCAGGCCTCTTCCATCTGCTCGTCCGTGGCGTTGGGATTGCCCCATCTTAAGTTGTCCTTGATGGTGCCCGAGAACAGCACGTTCTTTTGCAGCACCACGGCCACCTGGTTGCGCAGCGCCTCCAGGTCGTACTTGCGCACGTCCACGCCGCCCACCTTGACGCTGCCCTCGGTCACGTCGTACAGCCGGGGGATCAGCTGGACCAAAGAGGACTTGGAGGAGCCGGTGCCGCCCAGAATGCCGATGATCTCGCCGGATTTTATGTGCAGGTCAATATCCGACAGCGCCATTCGCTCGGCCTTTTTGGAATACTTGAAGTTGACCCCGTCAAAGTCGATGGAGCCGTCCTTGACCTCGGTCAGGGCATTCTCCGGGCTCCGCAGCGTGCTCGTTTCGCTGAGCACCTCCACAATACGCTCGGCGGATTCGGCCGACATGGTGATCATTACGAACACCATGGACACCATCATCAGGCTCATCAGGATCTGGAAGCTGTAGGTGAGCATGGCGGACATCTGGCCCACGTTCAGGTCCAGGCCCCGGCTGGTGATGACCGCGTAGGAGCCATAGGACATCACGAACACCATGCCCGCGTACACGCAGAACTGCATCAGCGGGCTGTTGAGGGCCAAAATGCGCTCGGCCCTGGTGAAATCCTTCTGCACGTTTTCGGCCGCGGCCCCGAATTTCTTCTTTTCATAATCCTCGCGCACAAAGGACTTGACCACCCGCATGGCCTGCACGTTTTCCTGCACCGAATCGTTCAGGGCGTCGTACTTGCGGAACACCCGGCGGAACAGCGGCATGGTCTTGCGGATGACCAGGCAAAGGCCGATGGCCAGAATCGGGACGGTGAACAGGAAGATCATGGCCAGCCGGCCGCCCATCACGAAGCCCATGGTGAACGAAAAGATCAGCATCAGCGGGCAGCGGATGGCAATGCGGATAATCATCATGAAGGCCATCTGCACGTTGGTGATGTCGGTGGTCAAACGGGTAACCAGGCTGGAAACCGAGAACTTGTCGATGTTTTCAAAGGAGTAGTCCTGAATCTTATAGAACATATCCTTTCTTAAGTTGCGGGCGAAGCCGGTGGACGCGGTGGCGCAGGTAGAACCGGCCGCCGCGCCAAAAATCAGCGAGATCACCGACATGGCGATCAGGGCCACGCCGTACCGCACGATGACGTCCATGGTGCATCCGGCCTGCATCTCGTTGACCAGATTGGCGATCACAAAGGGAATCGCGCATTCCAGAATGACCTCCACCGTCACCAACAGCGGCGTCAGGATCGAAGCCTTTTTGTACTCGCGGATGCTGCGAGCCAAGACTTTTATCATTTGTGGGTTTCCTCCTTTACCTTAATTATTGAAGTAATGCCTTGCCCCCGATGAGCGGGGGCACCCTTGGGGTTACACGGCGCCCGCCAACGCGGGCAACTCTGCCCTGCCCGCGTTGGCGGGCGCCGTATTTGTTCTTGTGCGAACTTGTTTCTCAGTCCGCCGGCGCCTCGTCGTTCCATTCGTCCAGGTTGCGCAGCATTTGGGCCGCGGTCTCCTTAAACAGCTGCAATTGGCCGTCGGAAATTCCCCGGGTCAGCATGCGGTCGGTCTCGCGCAGGCAGGCGCGGACCTGTTCGTCCAACTCAGAGGCGCGCTGGGTGGGCACCAGGCTCTTAAGCCGGGCGTCGCTCTCCACGCTCTCCCGACGGATGATCCCGTTACGCTCCAAAAGCTGCAAAATGCCTGTGGCGGTGGACCGGCTCATCCGAAACGCGCTTTCCAGATCCCGCTGGAACACAGGGCCGTCCTCGCAATGCTTTAAAATGTAGAAGATCACCCGGCTCTGCACGCCGGTGATGCCCAGATCCTGAAACTTTGCGTCCATCCTGGCCTTAACCCTGTGCGACAGCAGGTTGATCCACGCGCCGCAATCCTTTTCCACCTCAGCTTACTCCTCCTTTCGGCCTGATGCTGAAATTTATTGTTCGGATACGAACAACATAGTACTGCGTTTTAAATTTACTGTCAAGGGGGTTAATGCGATTTTCACGTTCCGAAATAATTCTTAATGTTTCCGTGGGGAAATGAGCCTGAAAAGCGCAAAGCGCCCCGCCGCCTTGATCAAAGGGCGGAAAAGCCGCCTCAAAATCCAGGTAAAATCTGCGCGTCTTTAGACCGTCTTAATGCCCGGGGGCAATTCCTCATGCAATTTTCATGCGGGGTGTGCGATAATACGGTCTGTGCATTGGGGTGGGTTACCCCGCCCCGAAATGGATAAAATAGGATCACAAAAAAGATGAGGAGCAATCGGTTGTGGTAGTAAAGTTCATGAAGGAGCGCCATTTAACCTCGTTTCAGATCATCATTATCGGCTTTGCGTTGGTAATCCTGGCGGGCGCGCTGCTTTTAACGTTGCCGCAGGCCACGGTGGCCCCGGGAAGCGCCAGCTTTTCGGACGCGCTGTTCACCTCGGTTTCGGCGGTGTGCGTAACCGGCCTGGTGGTTCAGGATACCGGCACCTACTGGACCGGCTTTGGCCAGCTGGTGATTATGCTGCTGATTCAAATCGGAGGCCTGGGCGTGGTCACGGTGGCCCTGTCCATCGCCATGCTGTCCGGGCGCAAGATCAGCCTGATGCAGCGCAGCACCATGCAGGAGGCCATCTCGGCCCACCATGTGGGCGGGATCGTCCGGATGACCGGTTCCATATTGAAGATCGTGTTCGGCACCGAGCTGGTGGGCGCCGCCCTGCTGAGCATCGCCTTTGTGCGGGATTTCGGATGGGCCCAGGGCCTTTGGTTTGGATTGTTCCATTCGGTTTCGGCCTTTTGCAACGCGGGCTTTGACCTGATGGGCCAAAGGGCGCACTTCTGCTCGCTGACCGCCTACAGCGCCGATCCCTTGGTCAGCCTGACCATTGCGGGCCTGATCGTGCTGGGCGGCATCGGATTTTTGACCTGGGAGGATTTCAAGACCCACAAGTTCCATCTGCGCGCCTACCGCATGCAGAGCAAGGTGATTCTGTCCACCACCTTCCTGTTGATTTTGATTCCCGCGGTCTTCTTCTATTTCTTCGAATTTTCCCGGGCGCCCTGGACGGATATGGATACCGGCGAAAAGGTGCTCTCTTCGATTTTCCAATCCATCACCCCGCGTACCGCCGGGTTCAATACCGTGGACCTTCCGTCCATGAGCGAGCCCAGCCAGAGCCTGACGACCATCCTCATGCTCATCGGCGGTTCGCCCGGATCCACCGCGGGCGGCATGAAGACCACCACTGTGGCGGTGCTCATCCTGTCGGCCATCTCGGTGTTCAAGCGCAGGGAGACCATCCGGTGCTTTGGACGGCGCATTGATATCGAGGCGGTGCGCAGCGCGGCCACGGTTTTGCTGATGTATCTGACCCTGTTCCTGACCGGCGGGTTCATCATCAGCCAGGTGGAGGGCCTGCCCATGCTCACCTGCCTGTATGAGGCCGCCTCGGCCATCGGCACCGTGGGCCTCACCTTGGGCATAACCCCCAGCCTGAGCCTGCCCTCCCAGATTGTGCTGATGATTTTGATGTTCATGGGCCGGGTGGGCGGCCTGACCCTGGTCTATGCCGCGCTGTCGGAAAAGCGGCGGTATATCTCCACCATGCCCAAAGAAAAGATTACGGTGGGCTGAGGGATGAAAGGGCCAGGGGGAGGTTTTGAATCCCTTTTGCAAAGGGATGCCAAAATCCCCTGGCGGGGAGCAGTTTTATGGAGGGGCCAGGGGGAACCTTCCGTA
>DVJW01000159.1 GCA_018716505.1 Candidatus Faecaligallichristensenella faecipullorum
GTGTGGGAACAGCCCGCGATCAGGATAATCATGGGGGAAACCTCCGTGTGGGGGATTATTTCGATGTTTTCAATTCCTGCGCATAGATCTTTTCCATCGCGCCCCAGGGGGCCATGCGCGCGTCGATCGCGCGGAACCCATATTTCTCATACAGATTTTCATGGTCGCTGACCAGATACACCCGGTCAAAGCCCAGATCCCCAAGATAATCCATGGCCCTTTGGATCAAGCGCTGGCTCAGGCGCGCGCCGCGATGGGCCTCGCCCACGAACAGATAGCCGATAAAGGGGGTGCAGGGCAGATCCGGAATGCAGTCCGTCCGGGCCACGGTGCAATAGCCCGCGATGCGGCTTTCCTCCACCGCGGCCAATACCCGCTCCCAACCGGTGAAGTTTCCGGCCCGCATTTCCTGGGCCAGGCGCTTGCCCGCGCGCCAGGAGCAGTTTTCCGCATAGTCCATGAGCTCGTTCCACAGGGGATCCATCGGGGACAGGATTTGGATTTGCATGAGGCAGTCCTCCCTTTGAAGGATAGTATAGGGGCAAACGCCGGAATTTTCAAGGGGGAAAAATTATAGCGCCAGGGAAAATCTGTGCTATAATGGCATTACTACAAGGCCAAGGAGGCGTATGGCCGTGGACGCTCAGGAACTTTTAGAGAAGATCGTTACGGGCTATCGGGAGATTATGGGGGAAAACCTGGCCGGGATTTACCTGCATGGGTCGCTGGCCTTTGGCTGTTTTACCTGGGAAAAGAGCGATATCGATTTCATCGCGGTGGCGCACGCCCCGCTGAGCCGGGAAGAAAAGCGGGGGATTTTGAAATTTTTGCTGGAGCTCACCCCGGTTTGCCCGCCCAAGGGGCTGGAGATGAGCGTGGTGCTCTTGAAGGATTGCCGGGACTTTCACCATCCCGCGCCCTTTGAGCTGCATTTTTCAGGGGAGTGGCTGCCCGCCGTTCGCTCGGATATGGAGGGCTATCTGGATTCGCCCCATGGGGGCGACCCGGATTTGGCCGCCCATTTTACCGTCATCCGGGCGGTGGGCAAGACCTTGTGGGGCCTGCCCATGGATCAGGTCTTTTCCCCGGTGCCCAAGGCGGACTACATCGACAGCATCCGGGGGGACGTGGAGGGCGCGGAGGCGGATATCCTGGAAAACCCGGTGTATATCGCCCTCAACTTGTGCCGGGTGCTGGCCTATCTGAAGGAAGGCCGGGTGCTTTCCAAGCGCCAGGGCGGCGAATGGGGCCTTGAAAACCTGGACGCGGGGTATAAAAATCTGCTGGAACAGGCGCTTTCGGCCTATGGGGGCCGGGGGGAGCCGGTCTGGGATCCGGCGGCCCTGGCCGCCTTTGCCCGGGAGATGCTCATGCGGATTCGCTGCCAGACGGAGGATTTTGTGTTCCAACCCATGAGCCAGCGGAACGCGGAGCGCATCGCCGGCGATTGGCATTATCCGGGGGAATACGCTTTTTATGATGTGGCGGCGGACGATGAGGATTACGCGGAATTGATATCGCCCGAAGCGCGGGGAACGCGGTATTTTGAGGTTCTGCAAGGCGGGGAGCTGGTGGGATTTGTCTGTCTGGAGGAAAACCGGGGGGCGGTGGAATTGGGCTTGGGCCTCAGGCCAGACCTCACCGGAAAGGGAATGGGCCAGGCGTTCTTGGCGGCCATCGAAAACTTTGTCCGGGCGCATAATCCCGAAGCGAAGGCGATTTCCCTTTCGGTGGCCGCTTTCAACCGGCGCGCCCGCCGGGTCTATGAGCGCGCCGGGTTTGCGAGCACGGGATCCTTCATGCAGCCAACCAACGGCGGGATGTACGAGTTTATCAGAATGGAAAAACCATTACAGGGGGATTGAGCGTTGAAACTTCAATTTTTGGGCACCGGGGCGGCCACTGGCATTCCGTTGGCCTTTTGCAACTGCGCGGCCTGTGCTAAGGCGCGCAAACTGGGGGGCAGGGAAATCCGCAGGCGGGCCGCGGCTTTGGTGGATGGTGAGCTGCTTATTGACCTGGGGCCGGACGTGCCGGCCTTCATGGCCCAGAGCGGGCTGGACCTGGGCCGGGTGCGCTATCTTTTGCAGACCCACGCCCATTCCGACCACTTTGACGCCGGGCATCTGGTGACGCGCATGGCCGAGTACGCGGTGAAAGATGTGGAGCGTTTGGAGGTCATGGCCTCCCGGGAAACCCTTCGGGCCATGGCCGTGTGGATGAAGACCGAGGAGCCCGGCCTGGAGCTGCTGAGCGAGGCCGGACAGCGGGCGCTGAACCTTTCGCTCCGGCCCATCCGGGCCGGAGAGCGGGCGCAAATGGGCCCCTATGAAATCACGGCCCTGGACAGCCGCCATGACCCCGGCCAGCAGGCGCTGGTCTACCGAATCCGGCGGGCGGGAGCGGCCCTTCTGTACGCCACCGACCTGTTGGCCCTGGGGGAGGAAGAATGGTCGGTTTTGAGGGAGGCGCCGCTGGATGCGGCGGTGCTGGACATGACCTATGGGGCGGGCTTCAACGCCGGCGGCCATCCGGACGCGGACCAGGTCTATGGGATGGCCCGGCGCATGAGACAGCAGGGCATATTAAAACCCTCGGGCCGGGTGCTGGCCACCCACATCTCCCACGAGGGCAACGGCGCCTTGGAGGAGATGGGGCAATTGGCCCGGCCCTTTGGGGTGGAAATCGCCTGGGATGGGATGATTCTGGAGATATAAAAAACGCCCTCGCCCGAAATGTACGGGCGAGGGCGGCTTTTAGAGCTTGTGTTGACCGATCCAAAGCGCGGTTGCTTCCGCATCCATTTGGGATTGAGCGATTTGAAGGCCCAAATCAATGAGCTCGCGCTGGGTATAGCGGAGTTGCACGCCGTTATGGTGAAGGATCAGCAGCATGCAAAGCACACCGGTGCGTTTGTTTCCATCGATAAAGCCGTGATTTTGTATAAGGCCGCACCCCACCGCGGCCGCTTTCGCCTCCAACGATGGATAAGCTTCAACGCCGCCATATGCGCTCCGGGCCCGAAACAACGCGCTTTCGATCAATCCCGGATCCCTGAGCGCCGGGCTGCCGCCGGTGGCGGCAATGGCTTTTTCATGCAGCAGACAAACCTGTTCAAACGTTGGCAGCCAGATCATTGGGCGAGCACCTTCAACGCCTCCATATTTTCGGCGATGAGTTCATCCATTTCCCGCTCAAGTACCTGCTGATCCCGTTGCTTCAGAAAAAGCAAAAAGTCAAGGATCTGCCGCTGCTCGATCTCCGGCATATTTTTGGCCTCTTCATAGATTTGTTCGGCTAACGTCATGGTCATCACCTCATATTTTCATTATAGCACGGCCAGCGAAAAATATCCACTTTCTTTCCCCTATAAAAACGCCCTCGCCCGATGTGTACGGGCGAGGGCGTTTGAATTGCGCTTATTCCGCGTTGATAAACCGGTATTGGGCGTCGCACAGCGCATGGTAATGGCCACCCGGGATCTTGATGAGTTCGTCGTGGGTGCCGGCTTCGGCGATATGGCCGTCCTGGATGACCATGATGCAATCCGCGTTGCGGATGGTGGAAAGCCGGTGGGCAATGACGAAGCTGGTGCGGCCCTTGAGCAGCACGTCCAGCGCCTTTTGGATCAGGATTTCGGTGTGAGTATCGATGGACGAGGTGGCCTCGTCCAGGATCAGGATCTTGGGATCGTTGAGCAGCGCCCGGGCAAAGGAGATCAGCTGCCTCTGGCCCACCGAAAGGGAGGAGCCGCGCTCGTTGACCTCGGTCATGTAGCCCTTTTCCATGCCCATGATAAAGTCGTGGGCATGCACCGCCTTGGCGGCCTCGATGACCTCCTCGTCGGTGGCCTCCAGCTTGCCGTAGCGGATGTTGTCCATGATGGTGCCCGAGAAGATGAAGCTGTCCTGCATCATGACGCCCATCTGTTCGCGCAGCGAATGCAGCTGCACATCCCGCACGTCATAGCCGTCGATCTTCACCGCGCCGCCCTGCACGTCGTAGAAGCGGCTGATTAGGTTGACCACCGTGGACTTGCCCGCCCCGGTGGGGCCCACCAGCGCGATGGTCTGGCCAGGCTCAACCTCAAAGCTCACGTTTTTCAGGATCACCTTTTCCGGGTCGTAGCTGAAGGTCACGTCCTCAAAGTTGACCCTGCCGGTGATGGGGGGCAGCGGAATGGCGCCCTCCTTGTCCTGGACGTCGGGCGGGGTATCCATGATTTCGAAGATGCGCTCCATGGAGGCCATGGAGGTGAGCAGCATGTTGTAGAAGTTGGACAGGTTGTTCAGCGGCTCCCAGAACCGGCCCAGATACCACAAAATCAGCATCAGGTTGGCCAATTCCAGCCCCTGGCCCATGCCCACGCCCACGGGCTGCATGAAGTACACGCCGAACACATACACCAGCACGGTTCCGATGGTTCCGGTCACGTCCAGCGCCGGCCAGAAGGCGTTGTTGATGTGGATGGCGCGCATCCAGGTGTTGCGGATGTCGTTGTTGACGTTTTTAAAGGTGTCCAGGTTTTCCTCCTCGCGCACAAAGGCCTCGGTCACCCGCATGCCGGCCAGGGATTCGTGCAGATAGCCGTTCATGGAGGAGGTCTTCATGCGCACGATCTGCCAGCGCCTGCGCATTTCGCGTTTGAGCTTGAAGATGATAAACAGCAGAATGGGCAGGATGCACATGGAGATCAGGGTCAGCTTCCAGTTCACCGCCAGCATGATCACCAGCAGCAGCACCAGGTTCATGCAGTCCACCAGCACGTTGACGATGCCGTTGGTAAACAGGTCGTTTAAGGAGTTCACGTCGTTGATGACCCGGACCAGAATTTTGCCCGCCGAACGGGTGTCGAAGAAGGAAAAGCTCAGCCCCTGGATGTGGTCGAACAGATCCTGACGCAGTTGGGCGATGGCCTTGCGGCCCGAGATATCCATCCAGAGCACCCGCCTGCGCAGGAAGAGCGCGCCCAGCCCGGCCAGGATCACCATGCCCACCACCAGCAGAATCAGGCTGCGCCAGGTGGTCCCATCGACCTTTTCCAGGATACCCAGGGCACGGCTCATCAAAAAGGGTTGGCCCAGGGAACAGAAGGAAGCGCCCACCATCAGGATCAGCGATCCGATCATCTGCTTCTTGTAGGGGAACATGTAGCGAATCAAGCGAATAAATTGGCTTTTATTAAACGGGCGCTCCAGCTCTTCGTCGTCAATCTGCCTCAATACCCGTGCCATTACGCTTCACCTGCCTTTTGACCTGAGATGTTCAGGAAGTCGCGGTACTGATCCTGTACCATGCCGAAGTAGATGCCCCGCTGATCCAGCAACTGGGCGTGGGTTCCGCGCTCGGCGATCTTGCCGTCCTTGAGCACCAGGATCTGGTCGGCGTTTTTCACCGAAGAGATGCGGTGGGCGATGATAAAGGTGGTGCGCCCTTTGAGCACGTCCTTGAGCTGCTGCTGAATTTCGTACTCGGTCTCCATATCCACCGCCGAGGTGGAGTCGTCCATGATCAGAATCTTGGGATCGGTGAGCACCGCCCGGGCGATGGCCACGCGCTGCTTCTGTCCGCCGGAAAGGCCCAGTCCGCGCTCGCCCACGATGGTTTCGTATTTCTCGGGCATGTGCTCGATGAATTCCTCGGCCTGGGCCACCCGGGCGGCCCGGCGCACCCTGTCCATATCCGCGTCCGGCCGGCCGAAGCGGATGTTGTCCGCGATGGTATCCGAGAACAGGAAGGTTTCCTGCATCACATAGCCCAGCTCGCGCCGGAGGGGCTTGAGCTTTTGTTCGCGCACGTCGATGCCGTCCACCTTGACGCTGCCGCCCTGGATATCGTAATACCGGCCCAACAGGTTGACCAGCGAGCTCTTGCCCGCGCCGGTGGCGCCCATGACCGCGATGGTCTGGCCGCTCTGGGCCACAAAGCTCACGTCGTCCAGCACCACTTCGCCGCCGTAGGAAAAGGTCACATGGTCGAATTCCACCTTGCCCTCGAACCTGGCCGGGCTCTGGGCGTTTTGGGGCTCGCGGATCGAGGCGCCCAGATCCACATAGTAGAGCAGCTTTTCCGCCGAGGTGATGGCCTGGGCCACCATGTTGATGATGTTGCTCAGCATGCGCATGGGGTTGGTGATCAGCCAGATGAAGCCGGTGGCGCCCACCAGGGTGCCCAGATCCATCCGGCCGTTCAGCATGAGGGCGCCGCCCGCGAGAACCATGACCGGGGTGCACAGATCGCCCATCAGGTTCATCAGCGGCACGAACACCGACCAGATGATGGTGGCCCGGATATTCAAATCGCGCACCTTCAGATTGTCCACGCTGAAGGCCTCGCTCTCATGATTCTCCCGGGCAAAGGCCTTGACCACCCGCACGCCCGCCAGGTTTTCCTGGGTTCGGGTGTTCAGAACCGCGTTCTGCTCGCGGATATCGGTAAAGGCCGGACGGATGCGCTTGTTGAATTTGAAAGCGGTCACCGCCAGCAGCGGACAGAACACCGCCATGATCAGGGCCAGCTGCCAGGACATGGAGCTTAAGCAGATGATGCCCAGCACAAAGTTCAGCAGGTTGTCGTAGGCGGTGATGATGCCGCTGGCGATCAGGTTGCGCACGCCTTCCAGATCGCCGGTCATGCGGGACATGATCTCGCCGATGCGGTGCTTGTCGTAGAACTCGTAGGGCATTTCTTCGAGATGGGCGTACAGCCCGGTCCGCAGGTCAAAGGCCACGTTCTGGCCGATGCGCTCAAACATCACGCTGCGGATATAGGTGCACACCGCGCGCACCACGGCCAGGGCCAACAGGGCCGAGGTCAAGGGAAGCAGAAGATCCAATACCCCGGCGGTTATGACGTCGTTGACCACGGATTTGGTTAGGTAGGGAGCCACCAGACGCGTGATGATTACCAGCGTTTGCAGCGCCAGAGCCACCAGGATCTTGCGCCAGTACGGCTTGAGCATACCGTACAGCCGTTTCACAATGTCCATGAAATGTCTCCTTCCGATTGATTATACTGTACTGCGTATGATACGGGAGGAAATCCAATCTGTCAAAGCAATTTATTCGGAAATTGGCTTTGTGGCGGGCAAAATTCAGCATCAGCGCCCGCTTTCTCATCAAAATGACAGATTGCTTTTAATTCCGCCCAATTTCTGTCATTTTCTTCCCGGCCGGAAGGAATTTGTGAAAAATAAACATTTGGGGCGGAGGTGGGGACAAAAAAATGCCGGAGCAAATCGCGCGCTCCGGCATTATGGGAAACCAAACGGGATTTATTCGGCATCCGGCGTGGCCTGGGGGCTGGGGGAGGGATCGGACTCCACCACCCGGGCATAGCTGACCTGCTGCGCCAGACCGTTTGCGTCAAACAGGATTTGAATCATATCGCCCCGCTCGTTGACCCACATATACAAAACGGATATCGCGGGATTGGCGCTGTTGTCCTGGGCCACCTGGGCCAGCTCAATGCCGTCCGAGCCCAGCATCGATATCACATTCTCGTGGGACATGCCGGTGACCACGCTGGCCACGGCATTGATGTCAAATTCTCCGGGCATCAGCCCGGCGCACTGGCGGAAATCCTCATAGTACAGCACCTTGCCCAGCAGCTTTCCGGTATCGGAAAAGGCGCAGGCCACTCCGCTGCCATTTTCCCCCACCCAGTTATAGCTCTTGTTATCCTGGTCGTTGATGGTCTCCACCTGGGGTTCGCCCAACCGGCTGGTGAGGCCGTCCAGGGTATCCTGGAAGCTGACCTGGTTGTAAAGGGAATAGACCGCCTCGGCATCGGTGAAGACCGGTTCTTCCAACGCGGGCATGGGCGTGGTATCCACCCCCACCGGCATCTGGTTGGAGCTCATATCCATCATACAACCCGACAGGCCCACGGCCAGCCCCACAGCCATCAGGATCAACAACAGTTTGCGCATAATATCCTCCTCGCGACGATTCAATCGGTGTAGCGTAATGATACTATTATAACCCGGCGCGCGCCGGATTGCAATTGAAAAATTTACCCTCAGTGTACAAGGGGCAATACGGTTTTCCGGGGCAGGCCGCGTCCATGTCTGCGTTTTCCTCCTCACCTTACGCCCAGTAAGGCTTCGTCGTCAAGCCTTGCCCTGAACGCGGCCTGCCTCCGGAAAACTCCTTCGGACCTGACGGGGAATTGAAAGCGGCGCGGGCAAGGCCGCAGGACGAAGGCTTGCTGGCGGCAAGTCGAGGACGAGAACACAGTCCGCGCCGTTTTCAAACCCCGCCAGGCGTGTTGACCCTTGCACACTGAGGGTATTATGAAATAAAACTCAAGGCAATGAAAGGCCGGCGGGGGAAAGCGTTGAGGTTCCGGATTGTATGCGGTAGGCCGCGCCCACCTGGGCCCCGGCCAGGTCGCTCATATCCGTGCAGCTGACCAGCACCTGGATGGGCTCAAAGCGGGTGAGCAGATGGCGCCTGCGCTGGGGATCCAGCTCGCTCATCACGTCGTCCAGCATCAGAATGGGCCATTCCCCGGTCTCCTCGTGCATGACCTCCAATTCCGAGAGCTTTAAGGAGAGGGCGGCGGTGCGCTGTTGGCCCTGGGAGCCAAAGGCCCGCACATCCACCCCGCCCAAAAGCAACGTCAGATCGTCCCGGTGGGGGCCCAGGCTGGTGGTCTGGCGGCGGATATCCTGTTCCCGGGCGGCGCACAGGCCCTGGCGCAGGATTTCAAAGGTCTCCTGGGGCGACTCGCTCAAGGCCAGCGAGGTCTTATAGACCACCTCCAGGCGCTCTTTGCCCCCGGAAATGGCCAAATGGTTCTGAAGCGCCGCCCGGCTGAGCCGCCGGATAAACCGCCGGCGGTGTTCGATGATCTCGGCCCCATGGCGGGCGAGCTGTTCATCCCAGGCCTCCAGGGTGTCCCGAAGCGCCGGTCGCAGGGCGATTTCCCTGAGCAGCCGGTTGCGCTGCACCAGGGCCCGGTTGTAGCGCTGGAGCGCATAATAATAGGAAGGGCGAATTTGGGAGAGCTCCATATCCACGAAGCGCCTGCGCTCGGCGGGGCCGTCCTTGACCATGCGCAGATCCTCCGGGGAAAACAGCACCCCGTTGATATGCCCCATCAGCTCCCCGGAACGGGCGATGGGATTGCCGCTGACCTTGACGGTCTTGCGCTCCTTTTGGGGAATGATGATTTCGATTTCCCGGGTTCCACCCAGGCGTTCCACCTGAAGTTCCACCCGGGCAAATTCCGCGTCCCAGCGGATGAGCTCTTTATCCCGGGGGGTGCGGTGGGAACGCCCGGTGCAGCAGAGGTAGATGGCCTCCAAAATATTGGTCTTTCCCTGGGCGTTGTCCCCATAAAAGACCGTCACCCCTGGGCAGGGCCGGATATCCGCCCCTTGATAGTTTCGAAAGTCTTGTAGCGTCAGCCGGGTCAGGCGCATGCGGCGGCCTCCTTTGAAGATGGTTGGGGGAGCGTGGAAACGTGCAAATCGCGGTCCCCCCGGGTTGCGGCCTTCATGGTACGGAGGTTCGGGGGATCTGCGCCACTTGGGCCGCTCCTCGGAGCGTATAAAATTTTTTTGAAATCCCGCTTGACCTTTGTGCTACACAAAGCCGTATACTGCCTATTGTAAGGCGCGGGCCCCAAAAAATCAAGGGCCGGGCGCCCGGAATTCAGGAGGGATGAAAAATGAAAAAAAGCCGAATGAGCATGGTGGGGCTGATCGCCGCCCTGATGTTGTGGATGAGTTGTGCCCCGGCCTGGGCGGAGCAGGCGGAAGTCAAGCGATATGACGCCGATGCCCGGATTCAAAACCTGCGGATCGAGGTCAGCGACCGGAAAATCGTGGTTCAGCCCTCGGCGGATGAAAGGATCCACCTGGGTTACAGCGAGACCGGTCAGGATTTCTATGAGATTTCGGTTCAGGATGGGGATACTTTGGTGGTGGAATCCAAGACCAATAAAAAGTGGTACGACTACATCGGATTCAAGGCGGACGAATCCGAGCGCACCTTGACTTTGGAGCTGCCCGCGCTGGGCAGCCTGGAAATTTCCACCACCAATGAGGATATTGAGCTCCCCGAAATGAGCCTGGGAGAGAAGGTGTCGGTGAAGGTCAACAATGGCGATATCCGGCTGGAGATGGATCCGGCGGATTAAGGGGCCCCCAACGGGAAAACAGGAAGCGGACTGCCGAATAACCCTTCGGCAGCCCGCGTTTTCATTTTTATTTTAGCCCTTCATCCGGCTCAGGGCCTTTTTGCGCTTTTCGGCGTTGAGCTCCTTCTTGCGCATGCGGAAGGATTTGGGGGTGATCTCCACCAGCTCGTCGTCGTCGATGAACTCCAGCGCCTCTTCCAGGGTCAGGAAGCGCTGATTGGTGATCTTGAGCGCCTCCTCGGCGCCGGCCGCGTTGCGGATGGAGGTCAGGTGCTTTTTCTTGCACACGTTTACGTCGATATCCCCGGGCCGGCTGTTGCGGCCCACGATCATGCCGCTGTAGACCTCCATGCCCACCGGGATAAACAGCTCGCCCCGGTCCTGAATGTAGAACATGGCGTAGCTGGTGGAAATGCCCGATTCAAAGGCCACCAGCGACCCGCTGGATCGGGAGGGGATATCGCCCTTATAGGGCTCGTAACCGTCGAAGATGGCGTTCATGACGCCCTCGCCCCGGGTGTCGGTCATGAATTCGCTGCGATAGCCGAACAGGCCCCGGGAGGGGATGGAGAACTCCATGCGCACCCGGTCGATGCCGTTCATGGACAGCAGCATGCCCTTTCTGCGGCCCAGCTTTTCGATCACCGTGCCCGAATAGGCGCTGGGCACATCGCACACCAGCTTTTCCATGGGCTCGTGCAGCTCGCCTCCGATGGTCTTGAAGAGCACCGTGGGCTTGGTGACCTGGAATTCATAGCCCTGGCGGCGCATGTTTTCGATCAGAATCGAAAGGTGCAGCTCGCCCCGGCCCGAAACCCGGAAGGCGTCGGTGGTTTCGGTGTCCTCCACCCGCAGGGAAACGTCGGTCTGCATCTCCTTAAACAGCCGGGCGCGCAGATGGCGGGAGGTCACGAACTGGCCCTCCCGGCCGGCCATGGGGCTGTCGTTGACGCAGAAGGTCATGCTCACCGTGGGCTCCTCGATCTTCACAAAGGGCAGGGGCTCCGGGGCGTCCACCGCGCACAACGTGTCGCCGATGCCGATATCCTCAAAGCCGGTGATGGCCACGATGTCGCCCATGCTGGCCCGCTCGCAGGGCACCCGCTTGAGCCCGTCGAACTCAAACAGCCCGCCCAGACGGGTGGGAACAGAACTTACCTCGTGGCTGTAGTTGCAGCGGATGGCCATCTGGCCCGCGGAAATGGTGCCGCGCTCGATGCGGCCCACCCCGATGCGGCCCACATAGTCGTTGTAGTCGATGGTGGAGATCAGCATTTGAAGCGGGCCCTCGCTGTCGCCGCTGGGCGCCGGAATGGTCTCCAGAATGGTGTCGAACAGGGGGCGCAGGTCGGTGCCGGGCTCGTCCGGGCTCAAGGAGGCGGTGCCCGCCCGGCCCGAGGCATACACGATGGGGCTGTCCAGCTGTTCGTCGGTGGCGTCCAGCTCCAGGAGCAGCTCCAGGGTCTCGTCCACCACTTCCAGCGGGCGGGCGTCGGGCCGGTCCACCTTGTTGACCACGATAATCACCGGCAGCGAAAGCTCCAGCGCCTTTTTCAGCACAAACCGGGTCTGGGGCATGGGCCCTTCGAAGGAATCCACCAGCAGCAGCACCCCGCCCACCATCTTGAGCACCCGCTCCACCTCGCCGGAAAAGTCGGCGTGGCCGGGGGTGTCCACGATGTTGATCTTGACGCCGTTATAGTGCACCGCGGTGTTTTTGGAAAGGATGGTGATGCCGCGCTCGCGCTCCAGGTCGTTGGAGTCCATGACGCGCTCGGCCACCTGCTGATTTTCGCGGAAGACCCCGCCCTGCTTGAGCATTTCGTCCACCAGCGTGGTCTTGCCGTGGTCTACGTGGGCGATGATGGCGATGTTGCGAATGTCGTCTCTTACGATGTTCACAGATAAAGCTCCTTTGTCACACAAGGTCGTCGGCGGT
>DVJW01000160.1 GCA_018716505.1 Candidatus Faecaligallichristensenella faecipullorum
AACGTTTTATGAGGGGGCCAGGGGGAGTTCCGATCCTCCCCCTTAGGCCCCCTCATGCACCCCCTAACCCCCTTCAAACGGCCGGGCGCTGCCCGGAGCCCGCTGGGCTGCCGCCCAGACCCGCATAGCACTGTTCAATAAGGGAAATATTCTTCTATCCTTATCAGACCGGCTCCTTCCGGGGGAGCCAGTCGCGGCGGGGGCCGTGAGGCCCCCATGAGCGTCCCGCTAGAGGGGGTAGGGGTGGTTTGGAGGGGCCTAGGGGGAGGTATTACGGAAACCTCCCCCTGGCCCCTCCATAAAAAAAGTGCTTCCCCGCCAGGGGACTTTCGCTTCCCTTTTCAAAAAGGGAAACCCCCTCCTTTTTGTGACCTCGCTGCCCATGAAGGCATAGTATGTCATGGAACCCTTCCAACGAAAGGAGTCTTTCATGTGGCTACGAGTTTGATTCGAAACTGCTGCTGTGGCGGCGTTGTAAATTATACTCCGTCTGTGCCCGCCCCCCGCGCCGGCCGGTGGTATCCTCCGTATACCGCCAGCTCAACCCAGGCCTATGCCTCGACCAGCGAGGAGGCGGTTTACAACCAACCCAACTATGACGGTGTAATCTACATTGGCCCCTGCCCGCCGCCTCCGCCGCCCTCTGAGCCCGACTGCTGCGAGCTGGCGAAAATGCCGCCCTGGTGGCATTGGCCCATGCCCTGCTGCTGTCAGTCCTCCTATGGCTTTTTGAGCCAGGTGGGCAGCCTGACCACCACCATCCCCAACAGCTGCATCCCCTTTAACGGGCCCAGCCAGCTCAGCGAGGATGTGTACTTCGACGGATCCAGCCTCACTTTGACCCAGCCGGGCAGCTATATGGCCAGCTATGTGGTCAATATCCCGGCCGCCAGCACGGTGAACACCGTGTTCAGCCTGAATCTGGACGGGGTGACCTTGCCGGGCAGCGTGGTGGGCGTTTCCAAGCCCGACACCACCGACACCCGCACCGTCACCGCCCAGGTGTTCTTTACCGCCCAGCAGGGCAGCATGATCTGCCTGATGAGCTCTTCCCCGCTGAACTTCACCGGTCAGGGCGCGGCCGACACCCTGGCCAGCCTGAGCGTGGTGAAGCTGAACTGAAGAAGCCCGAAACACCAAGGTTTTGAAACCATCGCGCCCCCTTCCGCCTTCGGAAGGGGGCGCTTTTGCATTTCACCTTGACAGACGCGCCCCGCGTTGATACCATAAATTGAGTAAATCTTTCGGGGGAGGCTTTGCAATGCAAACGCGGCGGTATGACATGGATCGCGCCCTGGAGCCCATCTGGCAGGGCGAATCGGTATACCTTGAATCGGTGATGCTGGTGGGCGGACGAAACCGGGTGGATTTGGCCTATCCGGCCCGGCGGGTGCTGGAAGTGCGCTCGTCGGATCTGAATACCCTGTATGAGGAAGGGACGGACTATGCCCTGGAGGACGGGGCTCTGGTCATCCCGGAGGGCTCCCGCCTGCCCAGGTTCGCCCATGACGAATATTACCTGAGCGCGCCCGTTCCCAACGGCAGCTTTGAATGCGCGCTGGGCGGCCATATCCTGTTTGGCGAGGGCGGCCTGTTCCACGCCCGTCAATTCCTGGTGAGCTATGAGCACGACCCCAGCCCGCTCCTGCCCCAGCCCCAGGCCCAGCTGGGCCTGCTTAACAAATCCCGCGCCCTTCTGGAGGGCGGAAACACCCTTCGGGTGCTGTTCTATGGGGACAGCATCACCACCGGCTGCAACTGCAGCGATTTTATGAACCTGGAGCCCTTTTTGCCCAGCTGGATGGAGATGACCATGGACGGCCTGGCCCGGCGCTATCCCCGGGCCCATCTGTTCGCCCACAACACCGCGGTGGGCGGCACCGCCACGGAATGGGGCCTGGAGAACGCCCGCGAGCGCGCCGCCCGCTTAAAGCCCGACCTGTGCTTTTTGGCCTTTGGCATGAACGACGGCACCGCAAAAATCGCGCCCCAGCGCTATATCAGCCAAACCCAGGGCATCATGGCCGAAGTGCGGGCGGCCAATCCGGAATGCGAGTTTGTGCTGGTGGCCACCATGCTGCCCAACCGGGAGGTCAAGGGCTTCGACGGCCTGCAACGGGACTATCTGCCCGATCTTCTGAACCTAAAGGGCCCGGGCTGCGCCCTGGCCGACATGACCAGCCTGCACGGCGCGCTGCTTGGGCGCAAGCGCTATGAGGATATGACCGGCAACAACGTCAACCACCCCAACGACTTTTTGAGCCGGGTGTACGCCCAGCTGATGCTTCGCACCCTGGAAGCCGAACCCAATCGATAATGTGAGGAAGAATCGCCATGTATACACTGCGCTATATCGGTATCCCCCGGGAAAAGCGGGATTTGGACGGGGTGTGGGCGCTGCTTGTGGAATGCGACCGGGATTTTGTGCCCCGGCTCTCTGAGCGCAACAGCACCTCCCAATCCGCCCTGGCCGGGCTTTCCGCCCCGGAGGACGCCCTGCCCTATGCCTATTTTGAGGAAATCAAGACCCAGCATCTGATCGCGGCCTACGACGAAACCGGGCGCATGGCCGCGTTCATGAGCTTCAAGACCGGCTACACCTGCGAAGCGCTCTCCGCCTTCGGCCCCATGATCTATGCCAGCACCGCCTGCGTGCACCACGAGGACCGGGGACACGGGCTGCTCAAGGGCATGTACACCCTGCTGGAAGAGCAGCTGCCCGGGGATGTGCCCGGGGAGGCCATCGGCATGCGCACCTGGTCCACCAACGCGGCCCAGATTCACGAGCTGAACAAGCGGGGCTATCGGGAGGTGGCCCGGTTAAAGGACGACCGGGGAAAGGGCATTGACACGGTATATTTCGCCCGAAGCCGGGGCAAATCCCAAAAGGGGGAAGATCAATGAAATCCATGCGCCTTACCGCGGCCGGGGACGCGCTGATGGTCAAGCGCATGCCCAGGGAGTATCCGGGCTTTGAGGCCCTGAGCGCCTTTATCCGCCAGGGCGAAGCCCGTCTGACCAATCTGGAGACCACCTTGACCCACCGGCCCACATGCGCCTCGGCCTATTCCGGGGGCACCTGGCTCACCGCCCGGCCCGGGATACTGGAGGATTTGGTCCAATACGGGTTTAACTGCGTGGGCTTTGCCAACAACCACGCCCTGGACTATTCCTACGGCGGACTGGCCCAGACCCTGAGCGCGTTGGAGGAGGCGAAGCTCGCCCATCCCGGGGCCGGGGAAAACCTGTATCAGGCCGCCAAGCCCGCCCCGCTTGCCCTTCCCCGGGCCCAGGTGGGGGTGATCGCCATCTGTTCCACCTTTGAAAACGCGGCCCGCGCGGGCCATCAGAGCGCCTCCCTGCCCGGGCGGCCCGGGCTCAACCCGCTCAGGTACAAGAGCGTCTACCGCTTAAACGCCCGCCATATGGCCGCTCTCCGGGAAATCGCCCAGGCCTCGGGCATCAACGGGCGCAACGAGGTGCTGGTGGCCCAGGGCTTCCGCGCCCCGGCGCCCAAGGGCCGCTTTGAGTTCGGCGGAATCCTGTTCGAGGAGAGCGAAAACGAGGGCCGGTTTTCCTTCGCCGATCCCCGGGACGTGGCGCGCACCGTGGACTCCATAAAGGACGCGCTTTTGACCATGGACTATGTGGTGGTCATGGTGCATTCCCACGAGGTCAAGTGCGCCTCGGATGAGGAGGCCGACTATTTCCTGGAGGAATTCGCCCACGCCTGCATCGAGGCCGGGGCCTCGGCGGTCATCGGCTCGGGCACCCACCAGCTCAAGGCCGTTGAGCTGTACAAGGGCCGGCCCATCCTGTATTCCCTGGGCAATTTTATCTTCCAAAACGAATATGTGGAAACCTTGCCCCCGGAGTTCATGGAGCAGTATGGCCTGCCCCTGAATACCCCGGCCAGCCGGGCCATCGCCCACCGCACCGCCCTTTCCAGCGCCAGCCTGTACGACAACCCCTTTGCCTACCGCACTGTGGTGCCGCTGATGGAATTTGAGGGGGACGCGCTTCAGCGCCTGCGCCTTTTGCCCGTCTCGCTGGGGGAAAAGCTGGACAGGCATCTGGCCAATTGGCCGCGCCCGGCGGACGAGACGGAAACCCGGCAGATTTTTGAATACCTCAGCCGGGTCAGCGCCGGATACGGCACGGCCCTTTCCCAAAATCCGGACGGAACCATCGAGGTGTGTTTGGGGCGGTAAATCCGCGCCAGGGAGGAGAACATGGACTTTTTCAGCCAGCTTGAACAACAACACGCCATTCGCCTCACCAATCAGCAGCGCCAGGCCGTGAACCACGCCGGTGGGCCGGCGCTTCTGCTCTCGGTGCCGGGCAGCGGCAAGACCACGGTCATCGTGTGCCGGGCGCGCAAGCTCATCCTGGACGGGGTGCGGCCCGAGGCCATCCTGACCATGAGCTTTAACCGGGCCGCGGCCCGGGATATGGAGGCGCGCTATCGATCGCTGTTCGGGGATCAGGGCCCCTTGCCCAGGTTCCAGACCATCCATTCGCTGTGCTATGGCCTGCTGAAGGCCCGGTGGAGCCGGATGTCGGGCGAGGCGCTTCAGCTTTTGGAAAATGGGGAAAGGATGAAGCTGCTGCGCGCGCTGATTGCCGCCCAATTGCCCGATACCTATCCCTCGGAGGAAGACCTTCAAAAGCTGGAACAGGACATCGGCTACTGCAAAAACGCGCTGATCTCCCCGCGCCTGCACAAGCGAAGCTGCGAGCTGCCCCTGGATTTCGAGGCGCTGTTTCGGGCCTACAACCAGGAAAACGCCCGCCTGAACCGGATGGATTACGACGATATGCTGGAACTCACCCGCCAGGCGCTGTTCAAGGACGGCCCGCTGCTTCAGGATTTTCAGCGGAGAATCCGCTATATCCAGCTGGACGAGGCCCAGGACGTCTCCTTGCTTCAGCACGATATCCTTCAAAAGCTGGCCGCGCCCCATAACCATTTGATGATGGTGGGCGACGAGGATCAGAGCATCTACGGCTTTCGGGCCGCCAATCCCAAGACCCTGTTGGCCTTTGAAAGCCTGTTCCCCGGGGGCAAGGTGATGCGCATGGAGACCAACTTCCGCTCTTGCAGGGAAATTGTGGCGGCCGCCGACCGCTTTATCGGCCAAAACAAGAGCCGCTATCCCAAGCACATGGTGGCCTTTGGCCAGGAGAGCGGGGAAATCGAGCGCATTCAGCTGGCCGACTGGGCGCGCCAGACCGATTATGTGGTGAACCGGGCCCAGTTTTTGAGCCTGGACGCCCGGTTGGGCATCCTCTACCGCACCAACGACAGCGCCATGGCCCTGGCCGACGCCCTGGACGCGGCCGGTATCGATTTTTCCCTGCGGGAGGACGCCTACGCCCTGCTGTTCAGCCACCGGCTCACCCGGGAGCTGTTGGCCATGCTGCGCCTGAGCCAGGATCCATCCGACCGGGAGAGCTTCCGGCAGATCTGCTTTAAGCTCTATCCCTACTCCACCCGGGCCATGCTGGACGCCTTTTTGCAGGCCCCGGACAGCGGGGACGCGCTGTACGACTTCGCCAAGGCCAATGGCCTGGGGGAAACCATCGCAAAGCGGCTGGAGGAAAACCGCAGGCTGATGAACCTGGCCCAAACCCTGCCGGTGGACGAACTGCTCTTGAGCTACGCGGTCAAGCTGCAGTTCAACTGCGCCCTGTTCCCCATCCGGCTGAAGCTGAAGACCCTCATGTCCATCGCCCGCCGCTCAGGCAGCGTGGCCGCCTTCCTTCAGCGGGTGGAGGCCCTGAAGGCGGTGTGCGCCCGGGCCGCCCAGGCGCGCCATCCGGTGTGCCTGTCCTCCATCCACGGGGCCAAGGGCCTGGAATACGACGAGGTTATTTTGGTGGACGGCATAGACGGGCTGTTCCCGGGCCTGACGGACCAGGATCCGGCGGAATTGGAGGAGGAGCGGCGGCTGTTTTACGTCTGCTGCACCCGGGCCAAAAACCGGCTGAGCCTGATCGCCTCGCGCCACCATCGCGGCATCCTGATGGAGCCTTCGCGCTTTATCGGGGAATTCATGGGCGACAAGCAGCCCGAAGCCGGTTCGTCCCCGGCGCAACCCCGGCCGGCCGGAGGCGCTAAACCCGTTTTGACCCCGGGCAAGGTGGGCTTTACCGGGTATGTTCCCCAGCTTCAGCTCAAACGAAGCGACACCCCGGCGGCCAAGCCGGTGGACCTGCACGAATGGGAAAATCAAAGGGTGCGCCACCGCTCCTTTGGCGAGGGCCAGATGTACAGGATCAATTACAACACCGGCTTTTGCGAGGTCACCTTTCCCAGGATCGGCCGCAAAAAGCTGCATTTGCGCAACGCCATCCGGGACGGCATTTTGACCTTGATCAAATAATCCCTCCATGCCTGCCCTTAATATGGATTCAAAAATTTAATTTTGTAATCGTATATTGTGAGGGGTTGACGCGCATACTCTGTACCATTAAGAAATCTTTGGGAGGGGAAACCACATGGAGCAGATGCAATCGCGCAACAACAAAAGGGCGGGCTGGAGCGAGCAGGAGGCCAATCTGCTTTGGGAAACCGCGGACGAGGCGCAGCAGCAGGGGTTGCCACTGAAACAGGTCTTTGAGCGCATTGCGCAGAACACAGGCCGCAGGCCCAACAGCATTCGGAATTACTACTACGCACAGGCCCGCGCCCGCTACGGGGATTCCGGGCGCACCGCGCGATTTGTACCCTTTACCGAGGATGAGGTGACCGATCTCATGCAAAAGGTGCTTCGGGCCAAGGCGGGCGGCCAATCGGTGCGCGCCTGCCTGCAGCAGATGGCCCACGGCGATCACAGCCTGATGCTCCGGTATCAAAACAAGTACCGTTCCGTTTTAAAATCCCGGCCCGAGCTGGTGGCCTCCATCGTGGAGCAGCTCAACCGGGAAGGGGTGGAATGTCAGGCCCCCACGGTCAACCACCGCAGGAGCGCAAACCTGAACGAGGCCTGCTCAAACCTCATGGGGGCCGCCCGTCAAAACGGCGACGCGGAGCTGGTCCAGGCCTGCGAGACCCTGGCGCGCTACCTGCTGCCCGGGGTGCGTCCGGCCGCCGAGCGCAGCCTGGAGAAGGACAGGCTGAGCGTGCGCTGCGACCTGTTGCGCCTGGCCCTCAGCGACCAGCAGCAGGCGCTGTTGAGCCTTTGCCATTCGGGGGAGGAATTGATTCAGCCCTTAAAGGAATACCTGGCCCAGCCCAAGGAGGTAAAGGTTCAGCATTTGGAGGCGTTTTGCGCCGACATGTTGGAGAAGATCGGGCCCATGGAGGAACAATTGACCGGGGCCGAGCAGGCCTGCCGGGCCCAGGTGATGGGATAAGGGACAAAAACGAAACGCCCCCGTCCGCCGCGGAATGCGGGAGCGGGGGCGCATTTTTGACAAGAAAAATTACTTGAACTGGGGCAGCCAATCCTCATTGACCTTGAACATCTCGTCCACCATATCGCGGATCTCCCTGAGGCTCAGCACCGCCGAGGTCAGAGGATCGTAGCAGATGGCCTGATAGATCAATTCGCGGTCGCCGGTCAGGTGGCCCTGAACCACCATTTCCTCGATCTGGGCCGAGGTGCCGCTCAGGATGGCGCACTGGGGCGGCATCTTGCCCACATGGATGGGCTCCAGGCCCCGGATGCTGGCCAGCACCGGCACCTCCACGCAGCAGCCCTCGGGCAGGTTGTCGATCAGGCCGAAGTTGCGCACGTTGCCGTTGAACTTAAACATCTCGTGGTCGCCGAAGATGGCGTTGAAGATGCTGGAGGCATACTCCTTGCCCCGGGCAAGATCCAGCGGCTCGCTGAACCACTTTTCGATATCCTGCTTCCATTCGGTCTCGCGCCTGCGGTATTCGTTCAGGATATAGGCGTATTCGCCCGGGTTCCAGCCGGTGCCGGGCAGGCAGTATTTTTCGATCAGATCCTGGCGCTTTCTGAACCAGGCGTTGTATTCGCTGTTATGGCCCGAGGATTCGGTCACATAATAGCCCAACGCCAGGAACATCTCGTTGCGCACGATTTCCTCGTTGTAGACCTCTTCCCGCTCGGTGATGGCCTTGCGGATCAGGGGGATGGCGTCCTCGCCGTTCCACTTGAAGTCAATATAGAAGGCCTGATGGTTGACGCCCGCGCAGGTGTAGCTGATTTCGTCCTCGGGCGCGCCGATCCACTTGGCCAGCATGGAAGCGGTGCCCTGCACGCTGTGGCACAGGCCGCTGGCCACCATGTGGGGATAGGCGCCCTGCACCGTGCGGCACAGCATGGCCATGGGGTTGGTATAGTTCAGGTACACGGCGTTCGGGCAGTAGCGGTCGATATCGGCCGCGATGTCCATGATCGGGTTGATGGTGCGCAGATAGCGGAAGATGCCCGAGGGGCCCCGGGTGTCGCCCACATTGGTATCCACCCCGTATTTTTTGGGGATCAGGATATCGTGCTGCCACACATCCACCTCGCCGTGCAGGATGGTGGTGATCACGCCGTCCGCGCCCATGAGCGCCTCCTTGCGGTCCATGGTGGCCACCACCTTGGCCGGATACTTGCCCTCGGCCACGATGCGCTCCACCGCGCGCTTGATGTAGTCCAACCGCTCGGGGTTGATGTCCATGAGCGCGATGGTGGCGTCATGGAAGGCCGGGAAAGACAGGATATCGCGAACCAGCGAGCGGGTGAAGCCAAAGCTGCCCGCACCGATAAAGGCGAATTTGCGTGCCATGATGATTCCCTCCGTTAATCCGTAATTTTCATTTTGTTAGGGTTTTGAAAACTTCCGCCTCTATTATAGCGGAGCGCGGGCTTGAAAAAAATCTCTCCGCGTTGCATAATAAGTAGCGAATGTTGCATTGTTGCATTCGTCGATCAATTTCATTTATCGACGAGAATCGTGCAGGATTTGTGAATTAAAAATTCACGGCCAATCCTGCACCCCACAAGGAAGCAGCTTGCGGGCGCACAGGTCGCCCTCCAGCTTCTTTTATCCGGGGGCCGCGGCCCCCGAACCCCCAAAGTTGGGGTTGCGTGCGATTTTTTCTTACAGGTTAAGTCTTTTAATCGTCATGGACAGGGAGGCCGGGAAAATGGACGAGCTCGCGCAATTGGCCCAGCAGATTCGGGTGGACGCCTCAGGGGTGCAGGATTGCGCCCCGGGCCACCAATGGGGACCGGCGGTCCGGCCCTACTACCTGATTCATCTGATCTTTTCGGGCCGGGGAACCTTTGAGGCCGGGGGCCGGAAATATGCGCTGGGCCCCAACCAGGGATTTATCATCTATCCGGGGGCGCTGACCGTGTACCGGGCCGACGAAAGCGCGCCCTGGAGCTATGGATGGATGGGCTATTCCGGGGACCTGGCCCCCATGCTCACCAGAAAGGCCGGGCTGAAGCGGGAAAACCCGGTGTTCAACCTGGAAAACGCCGAGGCCCTGAGGGCGCTGATCCTGGGCGCCGAGCGGGACATGGCCTCGCTGCGCATGGGCATGGCCGGGGCCGCCGGAGGGCTGCTGCGCTTTTTGGCCCACATCGGTCAAAACGCGCCCGAGGCGCCCTCCGACGATCCGGCGGACGACTATTTTCAGCGCGCCCAATGGTATATTCAGGCCAATCTGGACAACGGGGTCGGGGTAGCGGATGTTGCACGCTTTGTGGGGCTTTGCCGCTCCCAGCTGTTTCGGGTATTTCGGGCCGCCGCGGGCTGTTCCCCCCGGCAATGGATCGCCCAATGCCGGTTGAGCCGGGCCCAGAGCCTGCTCTCGGAAAGCCATTTGGGCCTGGAGGAAATCGCCCGCTCCTGCGGCTATGCGGGCGCGGCCCAGCTGGGCCAGAGCTTCCGGCGGCTCACCGGCCAGTCGCCCGGGGCGTTTCGCAGGAGGAAATAGATGGGGTTGAAAGAAAGAATGGATTCTCCCTTTTCAAAGGGAAGGAAAATTCCCCTGGCGGGGAGGCTCTTTTCATGGAGGGGCCGGGGGGAAGATAAATCCCTTTTCCAAAGGGAAACGAAAATCCCCTGGCGGGGCGCAAGTTTTATGGAGGGGCCAGGGGGAGGTTTCCGTAATACCTCCCCCTAGGCCCCTC
>DVJW01000161.1 GCA_018716505.1 Candidatus Faecaligallichristensenella faecipullorum
TCGCAATGGTTGCGTATGCAATCGTTGCATTCGCAACTATATTTAGTATACGCTCCCCCCGCCCGGGATGTCAACCCAAAAACGCTGAAGTTACAGCCCGTCCCGCTCAAAAAAATAACGCAGCGACGCTACCAGCCCGCCGCCGTCATACAGCCGCCGTATTTCCTCCGGCGTCATCCATTTTACCTGGGCCACCTCCCGGGTGGCCGCCCACTCCAAAGAAGCTTGCCCGTTATACTCAAAGCGCCAGACATCCAGCATGCCTGGCATCTGAAAATTCATTCGCCCGCCATCAAAGCGCACCGGGATGGTTCTTGCGCGGGCAATGCAGCCGGGGTATAATGGTTTTGACGAATAACCTCAGTATACAAGGAGGACATGGAATGGACACGCGGATTCTGGAGCGCCGGTGCGCGGTGTGGGCGCTGTTTGCGGCCGCGACCATCTACCTTTTGATGGCTTTTGGGCTGGGCCTCAATCTCTTTGCGCCCAGCGAATATGATTCCTATACCCTTCAGGCCCTGCGCTGGCGGGAGGGCCATATCGCCTTGGCCGGGGACTATCCC
Source organism: Candidatus Faecaligallichristensenella faecipullorum (assembly GCA_018716505.1). Lineage (GTDB taxonomy): Bacteria > Bacillota > Clostridia > Christensenellales > Aristaeellaceae > Faecaligallichristensenella > Faecaligallichristensenella faecipullorum. The sequence goes on from DVJW01000161.1 coordinate 567, forward strand.
TGGCTGGAGCTGGCCATCTATGAGGGGCGCTATTATGTGAGCTTTCCGCCCTTTCCGGTGCTGCTGATGCTGCCGTTGACCTTCCTCTTCGGGGCCAATGTGCCCAGCATGCTGGTGAATTTCGTGCTGTTTTTGCTCAGCGTGTATACCGGCTTTCGAACCGCCCGCAACTTAAAGCGCGCCCCCGGGGAGGCCGCGCTGTTTGCGGTGGGATGGGCGGCCGGATGCAACCTGTTGGAGGTCTCGCTGTATGGCGGGGTATGGAATATCGCCCAAGGCCTGAGCTTTTTGTTGACCATGCTGTGCGCCTACGGGCTGACCGCCATGGAGACGGAACCGCGTTGGCGCTATATCGCGCCCATCTGCATTGCCTGCGCGGTGGGCTGCCGTCCCTTTCAGGCCGTATATGTGCCGGCGGTGCTGATCGCGCTGTACCGCGCCCGGCGGAAGGAGATGGATGGCCCGGCCTGGCGCTGCGCGCTCCAATGCCTGCCCTATGTGATTGTTCCCGGACTGATCGCCTGTGCCTACGGGATCTATAACTTTGTGCGCTTCGGCAATATCTTTGAGTTCGGCCACAACTACCTGCCCGAGTTTACCCGCGCCCAGGAAGGGCAATTTTCGGCGTCCTACCTATCGGGCAACTGGGAAAACATCAACCGTATGCCGTATGTGGATGAAGATGGCCGTCTGAACTTCCCTCACAGTTTTGGGTTCGCCTTTTATCTGGCCAATCCGCTGTATCTGGTGGCGGCCATCCGTCTGGCGGAATGGGGAATCCGCCGGTGGTTCCTCAAGCAGCGGCCCAACTGGGACGGGATGGACAGCGCGCTTGTATTGGGCGCAATTGCTCACTTTTTGCTTCTGCTCTGCCATAAATCCTTTGGCGGATGGCAGTTTGGAACCCGGTACCTGATCGACCTGTTGCCCATGTTGGGGCTGTTGATCCTGCGTCGAGACCGGCCCATCCGGTGCCTTGAGGGCATGATTTTGCTCTTTGCCGTGGGCTTTAACATCTATGGCGGGCTGATCTTTCATTTGACGTGAGCCGGTTCCCAATGTATAATATAAGTTAAGAATTCCCTTTAAGGAGCGCTGAACATGTGCAAAAATTTTGTGCGCCGTATGTTCACGGCGTATAAGCCCTACATCCTGTCGCTCGGCTGAGGCTGGGCGCGAAGGAAAAGGCGCCCTCTTTCTTCGACCGTTAAGGAGGGCTGTTTGCTGTGTTCAAAAATCTGTTTCGAGGTCTGCGTTTCTTTATTTCCATGTCCTTTAAAATCGATTACCGCTACATTCTGTATCTGTTTCTGTATCAGATCGTGGTGGCCGTGTGCGCCATTTCATTGATCGTCTGGCCCAAGTTCATCATTGACGAGCTGATGGGCGCCATGCGCCTTGACCGGCTCGTTGCCTATGCCGCGGCCCTGGTCTTAATCGCCCAGGGCGGTCAGGTGCTCAAAAGCCATCTCGTGACCCATTCCTTCCTGGCCCGGCTGCGCATCGCCAACGAGTACATCCTGGGCATGCACGGCCGGATGGCCGAAGCGGACTACGCCTGCATGGAGAGCAAGGATTATCATGAGCTCAAGGAAAAGGCGGATAAGTTTCTGTACTGCGACTGGCATGGCTTTGGCTATGTGGTGGACAGCGCCTTTGAAATCCTGGGGCAGCTCTTTACCCTGCTGGGCATCGCCGCGGTTCTGTTTCAGCTCAGTCCATGGGTGCTCCTGGCTTCGGCGCTGCTGGTGGGCGTGGATTCCTTTGCGGCGGCCCGGGCCAAGCAAAAGGCCATTGCTCTCAATCTGGAGCAGGTGAATGTGGAACGCCAGGGCATGTATTATCATTCCCTGTTTGAGGAAAAGCGCTTCGGCAAGGAAATCCGGCTGTTCGGCCTGAAGGATTTCCTTTTGGGCAAGGAGCGCGCGGAGCTTCAGCAAATGGACAGCTTCTACGTCCGGGCGCGCCGCTACTGGATGCGCGCGGATCAGACCTGCGCTCTGACCGGGGTGCTGCGCGAGGGGCTGGGCTATGGCTATCTGATCCTTCAGGCGCTGAGGGGCGCGCTCAGCATCGGCAATTTTACCCTGTACTCGGGCGCGCTTTCCAGCTTTTCCGCCGCCATGCACACCATGCTGGGCAACCTGGTGGATATCAAGCAATACGGGCTGTATTACGACGCCATGATGGATTTCTTGAACGTGCCCCGAACCCTGCGGGAAAACGCGGTCTTGCCCCTGCCCCAGGGAGCGCCGGAAATACGGTTCGAGCGGGTATCCTTCCGCTATCCGGGCCAAAGTGTGGACGCGCTGAGCGATGTCAGCCTCACCCTGCGCCCGGGCATGAAGCTTTCCATCGTGGGCGAAAACGGCGCGGGCAAGTCCACCTTTATCAAGCTGTTGATGCGCATTTACGCGCCCACCTCGGGCAGGATTACCCTCAACGGGGTGGATATAGGGCAGATTGACTACGACGCCTATATGTCGCTGTTTTCCCCGGTGTTTCAGGACTTTAACCTGTTCGCCTTTTCCCTCAAGGAGAATGTCTGCTTTGGAAAAGAGGCGGATTTGTCGCGCCTGGTGCGTCAAAGCGGGCTGGAAAAGCGGGTGAGCACCCTGCCCAAGGGCGTCGACACCCCGCTGATGCACGAACTGGATCCGGAGGGCTTTGAACCTTCCGGGGGCGAGGGCCAAAAGATCGCGCTGATGCGGGCGCTGTTCAAAGACGCGCCCATTGTGGTGCTGGACGAACCCGCGGCCGCGCTGGATCCCCGGTCGGAATACCAGCTTTACCGGCAATTCGACGCCATGGTGCAGGGCAAGAGCGCGGTGTACATCTCCCACCGCATGTCCAGCGCCCGGTTCTGCGACGAAATCTGCGTGTTTGAAGGGGGAAAAATCGTGGAAATGGGCACCCATGACCAATTGATGGAACGGCATGGCCTGTATGCCGATCTGTTCAATATGCAAAAGCAATACTATGTAGAGGAATAAAGGCAAGGGCCGCCCCGCATTTATTTGTGGGGCGGCCCAATTCAATTTACCGCTTTTTCTCGATCTTGTCCATACCCAGGAAGGGACGCAGCACCTCGGGCACAATCACGCTGCCGTCGGGCTGCTGATACTGTTCCACAATGGCCGGAATCAGCCGGCTGGTGGCCAGACCCGAGCCGTTTAAGGTATGCACGAACTCGGTCTTCTTGGTCTCGGCGCGGCGGAAGCGAATGTTGCCCCGGCGGGCCTGATAGTCCCTGGCGTTGGACACCGAGGAGCATTCCTTGTATTCGTTCATGCTGGGAATCCAAAGCTCAATGTCATAGGTGGTGGCCATGGACGCCGAGCAATCCCCGGCCGCCAGCTTGGAGAGCTGATAGTGCAGGCCCAGGCCCTCCACCAGCGCGCAGGCCTTGTTAATCAGTTCCTTCAGCATCTTGTCGCTGTCCTCGGGCTTGGTGTAGCCGAACATCTCCACCTTGTTGAACTGGTGGCCCCGGATCATGCCGCGCTCGCTGGCCCGGTAGGTGCCGGCCTCCTGGCGGTAGCAGGGGGTATAGGCGAACAGCTTTTTGGGCAGATCGGCCTCGTCCAAAATTTCGCCCCGATACAGGTTGATGAGCGCGGTCTCGGCGGTGGGCAGCAGGAAATGGAAGCCCTCCATGCCCACCCGGTACACATCGTCCTCAAACTTGGGGAACTGGCCCGCGGTGTAGCCGCATTCATAGGTCAGGATGTGGGGCGGCAGCATGAAGGTATAGCCGTCCTTGATGTGCTGGGTGATGAAGTAGTTGAGCAGCGCCCATTCCAGCCTGGCGCCCAGATCGGTATACAGCCAAAATCCGTTTCCGCCCATCTTGACGCCGCGCTCATAGTCGATCAGGCCCAACTCGGTGCAAAGCTCCACATGGTTCTTGAATCCGCCCGGAAACTCGGGCTTTTGGCCAAAGGTCTTGACCACCTGATTGTTTTCCTTGCCCCCGGCCACCACGTCCTCGGCGGGCAGGTTGGGCAGGGCCTCCACAAACTTCTGGATCTTTTCCTCCAGCGCGCGCTGCTCCTCATCCATGGCCTTGACCTGTTCGGCCATGTCCTTGAGTTTCGCCATGGTTTCCTCGATATTGCCGCCCTCCTTTTTGATACGCGGAATATCCTTGTTGAGCTTGTTGCGCTCGGCCTTCATGGCCTCGTTTTGGGCCATCAGCTCGCGCCTGCGGCCGTCCCATTCCAGCATCTCGCCAAAATCCACCGCATATTCGCGCTTGGCCAGCGCGGCCTTCACGAATTCGGGATCCTTGCGAATCAGATTGATGTCCAGCATATTGTTCTTCCTCCCATCGGGCTGAGGCCCGGACTTGTATTGGTATAAAAAAACGCCCCCGCAATCGCTTGCAGGGACGGTTAACCCGCGGTGCCACCCTTGATTGGGCTTCCTCATGAGAAGCCCCTCTTTTTTCCGCGCTATCGGGCGAACCCGTCCGGCTCCTCGCCGGCCACTCCGGGATGGAATCCATGGCCCTTTGCCGCCGGCTCGCACCCTCCGCCGGCTCTCTTCAGGCAAAAACGCCCGGACGTTCCGTTCATCGTGTTGCATCTATTATACCCCAGATTTGAAATTTTGCAAGCAAAATCTGTTTGAATTTGCGGCCTTGAGCGCCGGAAAATATGCGCTGAATATTTCGTCCGGCCAAAGGGCCAAAACCTGCAATTTTTCCATATTTTCTAGATAAATTTGAATTATTCCCACAAATTTCATCCATCCTGCCGTATTCCCTCCACATTTGAATGATATAATCTTAAAATAAGAAAATAAATAAGGACGAAAAAAGAAAGGAGAATGCCTATGATGGGCGTCACACCCAAGAACATCAATTATTCCGAAATCACGCCGGAAATTCGCCGTCTGGCCGAACTCTGCGCCCAAAACAATGCCATTGATCCCGAACTCTATACCCGCTATGACGTCAAGCGCGGCCTGCGCGACCTCAACGGTAAGGGCGTACTCACCGGACTCACCGAAATATCCGAAGTCATTCCCCAGGGCGAAAATGGCGGGGGACAACTGTTTTACCGGGGCTACGACGTAAAACAGCTGGTCAAGGGCTTTCTCCAGGATAAGCGCTTTGGCTTCGAGGAAACCACCTATCTCTTGCTCTTTGGCGAGTTGCCCACCATAAACCAGCTGGGGGATTTCAACACACTGCTTTCCGATTACCGCAGCCTGCCCACCAGCTTTGTGCGCGATATTATTTTAAAGGCGCCCAGCCACGATATGATGAACACCCTGGCGCGCAGCGTGCTCACCCTCTATTCCTATGACGAAAACGCGGATGATATTTCCCCGGCCAACGTGCTCAGGCAATGCCTGCAGCTGATCGCGCTGTTTCCGATGCTGTCGGTCTATGGCTATCAGGCTTACAGCCACTATCACGACGGCAACAGCCTGTTCATCCACAATCCGGTAAGCGAGCTCTCCACCGCTGAAAACATCCTGCACATTCTGCGCCCGGACAGCCGCTATACCCCCCTTGAGGCGCATATCCTGGATCTGGCTTTGGTTCTGCACGCCGAGCACGGCGGCGGCAACAATTCCAGCTTCACCAACCATGTGGTCACCTCCTCGGGCACCGACACCTATTCGGCCATGGCCGCCTCGCTGGGCTCGCTCAAAGGCCCGCGCCACGGAGGCGCCAACCTGAAGGTGGTGCGCATGTTCGAGGATATGAAGGCCCATCTGCCCGATTGGCAGGACGAGGACGCCATTCGCGAATACCTGGTGGCGCTGTTGGAAAAGCGCGCCTTTGACCGGGAAGGCCTGATTTACGGCATGGGCCACGCGGTGTATTCCATTTCCGATCCCCGCGCCGAAATCTTTAAGTCCTTCGTGGAGCAGCTGGCCTCGGAAAAGGGCATGCAGGACGAATACCGGCTCTATACCACGGTGGAACGCCTGGCGCCCCAGGTCATCGCCGAGCGGCGGCGCATCTACAAGGGCGTGAGCGCCAATATCGATTTCTACAGCGGCTTTGTGTACCGCATGCTCAATCTGCCCATGGAGCTCTATACCCCCATCTTCGCGGTGGCCCGCATTTCCGGTTGGAGCGCCCATCGGATGGAGGAGCTCTTGGGCATGGGCAAGATCATCCGCCCGGCCTATAAGAGCGTGCAGGATCATCGGGACTATGTGCCCATGGATGCGCGGGAATAAAATTTCACAAATCACATAAAAACATCCCCGCCCTGCGGACAAAACCAACGCAGAGCGGGGATATTTGGGCTTCGGGCGCTCAGCCCTCTGCCAAACGAACGCCGAATGAATAGGCATAGATGCTGCTCAACAGAAACAGGCTCATCAATCCGTAGCCAAACAGCGCGCCTGTCCACAGCCTACGGAGATTCCGGCTTTCATATCGGGTCAATGCCTGGAAAACGCCGTCAATGATCATGGGCAGCAACATCAATACCCATGGATAAACTCCAGGCCGCACCCAGGCAAACCCCAAAAGTCCCGCGATCAATCCCAAAAGCTCCCCAGTGCATCGTGCACAAATCGGAAACCGCACGCCTTTATAGTGAAAGGACCGGTCATCTCGGCAATGGCAACCGAACACAATGGGCAGCCACTTATACAACCACTTCTTCATGAGGCATCTTATTCAATGTTGCTTAAAAACCGGAAACGGGGCTCGTGTCAAAAACACCGCTGAGCGCGCCCGAAATGCCCAATCCGATCATCAGAGCATACCACAAAATGCCAATTATCACCGCCACCAAGGCGCCTATGCCTGCCGCCTTGGCGGTTTTGGGCTTATTGTCCTTCCATACCAGAAACAGGATCAGCCCTACCACCGGAATGCAACACCCCAACAGTCCCCAAAGAAAACCGCCATTGTCCACTACATCGGAATGCGTCTTTTGAGAAACTCCACAAAAGGGGCAAACCACCGCTTCGTCGTCAATTTCCTTACCGCACTTTCTGCAATACGCCATACGTTTTCTCCCTCTCTCCCTTTGTAATCACGATCCCGTGTCTTTTATTACCCACTTTATTATAGTCCATACAGAAAATTTAAGCAAGTACTCTCTGGAATCATTTTACTTCTTAGGGATCATCCGGCTGGAATTTAAACCAACGCCGCGCACCTTCCCCTTATACTGGCGGCGGACTTTATTGCAAATGCGCAAGCTGAAACGCAATATTATGAAGGATGGCGGAAAGGGTCACTCCAAGAACAAATTCAAACCAAAGCGCTCCGATCAACCCGATCACCAGCGCGCCCATGCCCACCGCCCTGGCGGTCTTGGGCCTTGAATCCTTCCAGGCCAGAAACAACACCAATCCCGCCACTGGCACCAAAAACCCCAGCAGTCCCCATAGAAAGCCACCGTCATCCGATACTTCCGCCCGAACCATCTGCGGCGCCTTGCAATAAGGACAAACCACCGCCTCATCGTCAATGGCCTCGCCGCATTTCCTGCAAAACGCCATATACCCTTCTCACCTTTCGGCAATGTTTAGCCTGGTTCCACCTTGATTACATTTTAATTGATCATTCAGGAAAAATCAATGGCATAGGCGCGCTGAATCCTTCCTATCGTCGCTGTTTCTCGGCAAAAAGAGACCGCCTTCGGGAGCGGTCTCCATGCGTCCAAGAAGTATACTTTTGGATGCAACCATCCAATGGATTTCAAATCTCCCAGGAACAATTTCGTTTCCCTCTGCAAAAGAGAAAGCGCCCGACCCCTGCCTTATGGAGGGATCGGGCTTTTTTGCATTTAGCCGGCTTACGCCTTGGCGCCCACCTGGGCCTCATACTTCTTGTTGCGGAAATACAGGCAGATATCGGCGGCCACCATGATGATATTGGGGAACATAAACCAGAAGGCCAAATCCCCCACAATATTGTAGTCCGGCACGCTGGCGGCCTTCATGCACTTTCCGATCAGGCCGCAGATATAGCCGGTCAGAATAAAGCACTCGAACAGCAGGCTCTTGCCCTTGGTGGAACGGGATTTGTAGGACTTATAGAGGGACATGGGCCAGGAGATGCCAAAGCAGATGATCATGAGCGCCTCAAAAATGCTGTAAACGTCCATTCAGTACGTCCATCCTTTCTTATCTTGAACACCGCAAGCGCAGGCCGCATCCGCGAAATTTCGGATGCGGCCGGAAAAACGAATTAAACCTTGCGCGCGTAATCCGGGAGCAGCTGGGGAGAAAGCGTGTCGCTTTCCAGGCCCGCGGCCTTTACCTCAGCCTCAAAATCCTCCACATGTTTCAGGGTCAGCTCGCCCAGCTTTACGCCCTGGGCGGCCTTGGCGGCGTGCTGGCCCGCGCTGCGGCCGAACACGATGATATCCAGCAGCGAATTGCCCATCAGGCGGTTGCGGCCATGGATGCCTCCCACGGCCTCGCCGGCCACGAACAGGTTGGGCACGCAGGTCATGCCGTCGGGGGTAATCTTGAGGCCGCCGTTCTGATAGTGCAAGGTGGGATAGACCAGAATCGGGGTCTCGCGCATGTCAATGCCGTACTTCAGGAACATGCGCAGCATGGCGGGCAGGCGCTTTTCCAAAGTGCCCTTGCCATGGATCATATCGATCATCGGGGTGTCCAGCCAAACGGCCTTGCCCTGGGGCGTCTCAACGCCCTTGCCCCTGTCTCCGCATTCCCGGATGATGGAGGCCGCAGAAACGTCGCGGGTCTCCAGCGGGTTCATGAAGGCCTCGCCCTCCACGTTCACCAGCATGGCGCCCATGGAGCGCACCTTTTCGGTCACCAGCGCGCCGAAGATCTGGCTGGGGAAGGCCGCGCCGGTGGGATGATACTGCAGGGTATCGGCATACAGCAGCTTGGCGCCCGCGCGATAACCCAAAATCAAACCGTCGGCCGTGGCGCCGTAGTGGTTGCTGGTGGGGAAGCCCTGATAGTGCAGCCGTCCCGCGCCGCCGGTGGCCAAAATAACGGTCTTGGCCCGGGCGATCAGGATTTCCTTGGTCTCCATGTTCATCAGCACCGCGCCCGCGATCTTGCCCTCGTCGTCCTTGATGAGCTCGATGGCCGCGGTGAAGTCCACCACCTCGATGCCCCGGTTGAATACCTCGTCCCGCAAGGTGCGCATGATCTCGGCGCCCGAATAGTCGGCCGCGGCGTGCATGCGCTTGCGGGAGGTTCCGCCGCCGTGGGTGGTGATCATGGTGCCGTCCTCGGCCTTGTCGAATTCCACGCCCAGCTCATTGAGCCACTTGACCGCGCCCGGGCCATCCATGACCAGCTTGCGCAGAAGCTCCGGCACGTTGGCGAAATGTCCGCCGCCCATGGCGTCCAAATAGTGCTGGGCGGGCGAGTCGTTGGCCTTGTCCGCGGCCTGGATGCCGCCCTCGGCCATCATGGTGTTGGCGTCGCCCAGGCGCAGCTTGGTCACGATCATCACGTTGGCGCCCGCCTCATTGGCCTCGATGGCCGCCGAAGCGCCGGCTCCGCCGCCGCCGATGACCAGCACGTCCACGTCGTAATCAATCTTGGCCAGGTTGATGGGCATACCCGCCACCCGGGACTTGCCCTCCAGCAGCGCGCGCAGCTCGGTGGGCACCTTGTCGCCCTTGTTGGGGCCCACGCTCAGGGTGGCAAAGCCGTCGTTCTTATAATCCGGATGGTACTGGCTCAAAAGCGCTTCCTTTTCCTCCGCGGTCATCCTTCTGGGTTCAACGCCCATGCGCGCTTTTCTGGTCGCCTCGACCTTGGCAATCGAAGCAAGCATTTCTGGTGTATACATGCCCGTTTCCCCCTTATTTCTCGATCTCGCGGTGATTGTAGAGCTCCTTGAGCTCCTCAATGGGCTTTTGCATGATGTTTTCAATCAGGTCGTTGTACTCGCCCTTCAAAATGGCCTCCACCCGCTCGGTCAGGTGCTTGGCTTCGGGCGCGATGTACTTGCCGTTCAAGCGGCGGGCCAAAAGCGCCACCTGGGGATGGGAGATGCCGGCCGGGCAGCGGGAGGAGCACACGCCGCACATCACGCAGTCAAAGCTCTCCTCCGCGCACTTGGCGAAGTCGCCCCGCTGGGCATAGGCGATGTACTGCATGACGTTCAGGCCCTGGGTGCAGCTCTTGGTGCAGGCGTTGCAGCCGATGCAGGAATAGATCTCGGGATACAGCTGCATCATGATCTGCTGGGTGGGCTTGATTTCGTTGATATCGTAGATTTTCTTCTCCAGCGGGAAGAAGGGCAAGGTGGCCACATACATGTTGTCCTCCACCTTGGTCTGACAGGCCAGCGCGGCCTTGAGCTCCTGGTCGCCCTTGATGCGGTAGATGGTGGCGCAGGCGCCGCAGAAGCCGTTCCGGCATCCGCAGCCGCGCACCAGCTGATAGCCCGCGTACTCCATGGCGCCCATGATGGTCAGGCTCTCGGGCACTTCATACTTTTTGCCCATCAGAAAGACATTTACCATTTTTTCCATTGCTTCAGTCCTCCATCAATATTCGGCGGGCAGCTCGTCCAGCTCATCGAACCTGAACACCGGGCCGTCCTTGCAGACATATTTGTCGCCAATATTGCACCGGCCGCACTTGCCAATGCCGCACTTCATGCGCAGCTCCATGGTGGTAAAGACCTGGGTGCGCTCAAAGCCCAAATCGGTCAGGGCGCCCAGCGTAAATTTAATCATAATGGGCGGGCCGCAGACCAGCACCTTGCCCTCCGGGTTAAAGCCCAACTCTTTTACATAATTGGGCACAAAGCCCACATGGCCGTCCCAGCCTTCCTGCTCCCGGTCGATGGTCAGATGCACGTTCACGCCCTCGGCGTTCATCCATCTTTCCCGGATCTCGTCGATATCCACCAGATCGTCGGCGGAGCGGGAGCCGTACACGATGTTGATCTTGCCGTAGTTCGACCGGTTATCCAGCACATAGTCGATCACCGACCGAAGGGGCGCCAGGCCAATGCCGCCCGCGATAAACAGAAGGTCCTGGCCCTTGAGCTCGCCTTCCACCGGGAAGCCGTTGCCATAGGGCCCGCGGATGGTGATCTGCTGGCCAACCTCCATCATGTGCAGCCATTCGGTCAGGCAGCCGCACTTTTTGATGGAAAATTCCATGAACTCCTTGTTGGTGGGCGAAGAGGTGATGGAAAACATGGCCTCGCCCACTCCGGGAATGGACAGCATGGCGCATTGGCCGGGCATATGCTCAAAGCACTTGCCGCCGCCCAGCGCGTTGACCCGGAAGGTTTTTACGTCCGGGGTGTCCACCCGGACATCCGTTACCACGCCCAGCGTGGGAATCAGCGCCTCGTGATTCATTTGCTCTCCCCTCCCAGCGCCTTGATAACCTTGACGATGTTCATATGAATCGGGCATTTGGCCACGCAGCGGCCGCAGCCCACGCAGGAATACATGCCGTCGTTATTGGACGGGAAATAGATCAGCTTGTGCATGAACCGCTGGCGGAACCGCTCCAACTGGGTGGGCCGGTTGGTGCCGTGGGCCATCATGGTGAAGTCGGAATACATGCACGAATCCCAGCAGCGGTAGCGCTGAATGCCGTGACCGGTATCATAGTCGCGGATATCGTAGCACTGGCAGGTGGGGCACACAAAGGTGCAGCTACCGCAGCCCAGGCAGGACTGGGAGAGCTTTTTCCACTGGGGAGAATTGAACTTTTCGTTCAGCTGATCCGGGGTAAAGCTGCTCAGATCCAGGTGGCTGAAGGGCAACTGCTCAATCTTCTCCCGAATCCCGGCCTTGAAGGCGTCGATTTCGGCCTCCTGGGCCTCGCTGAACAGGCTCTTCACGCTCTGGGTCAGGGCCTCGCCCTTCTCGGTCTGGCTCTTCCAGTACAGATTGCCCTCATGAATCCAGATGGCCACATCCCCCACCGGGTCGGCGGCGTCGATTCCGAAGTTTTTGCAGAAGCAGGTTTCCTCGGGGTTGCCGCAGGCCATGGCGATCACGGTGCCGTTTGCGCGGCGGGCGGCGTAATAGCTGTCCTGAGGCTCGGCGAGAAACACCTTATCCAAAATCTCAAAGCTCTTGGCGTCGCAGGGTCTCACGCCCATGAGCACAAATTTTTCCTGGCTCAGTTCCTGCTGGATAATCTCGATGGACTTGCCTTCCATCTTAAAGGCGACCAGGTTTTCGCTCTGGGGGAAGAACAGATCCTTGCCCGACTTGACGGTTTTTAAAACGTCCAGCCGGACCTTCCGGCCCTCGCTCCATTTTTCAAAATTCACCTGATCCGCCGATTCGATGGGCAGGTACAGCGCCTGCTGATTCGCGATGGCGGAAAACAGCTCGCCCACCCGCTCCATGGAAAGTTTGAGCATCATCATTCACCGCTCCTTTCCCGAACAACGCTGGGCTCGGCGTCCCCCTGGGTGTAGTTGGTCAACGGGCCGCGCGCCTCGGGGTCTTCGCCCGCCTGATACTCGCCGTAAAGCTCGTTGATATCCTTGATGAACTTGCGGTTCAAAAGGTGCAGCGGGATGCCCTGGGGACAGACGCGGCTGCACTCGCCGCAGTCGGTGCAGCGTCCGGCCACATGGTAGGCCCGGATGATGTGGAACATGTTCTCCTCAAAGTCGTCGGTGTTGGCCTTGGCCGCCACCCCGCTCTTGGGGTTGTCGAACACGCACTTTATGCAGGAACAGGCCGGGCACACATTGCGGCAGGCGTTGCAGCGGATGCACTTGCTTAGCTCGTTCCGCCAAAAGGCAAACCGCTCCTCCGCGCTCATGGCCTCAATGCGCCGAACCTCCTCAAAGCGGTCGGACTCGGGTACGTTTCTGCACTCCTCGTCGTCGATCACCTCGTCGAAGGCCTTGAACTCCTTGCCCTTGCAGCATTTGCACTTGAGCAAAAGCTCGCCGTTTTGATCCTTCATGCCCTTGCAGCCCACGCCCAGCACATAGACCTTTTCCCGGTTGATGCGGTGCTCGTTCAAAAGCTGGTTAAAGCTCAAGGTGTCGCAGGGCTTGAGCAGGGCCAAGGTCACGCCTTCCATCTTGGAGGCCGCGATCAGGTACTTGCTCAAATTGGCGCCCGAATATTCGTTATAGACCAGATTTTTGAGTTCTTCCTCGGTTTCAAAGTAAGCCGGCGTCAGGTCGTAGGCGAATTCGCCCGCTTCCCAGCCCAGCACGCGGGCCACTTTGCCCTCGCGCAGCAGCTGAGCCGCCTTCTCCTTAATCATTTCAGCGATTCTTTGCATCTCAGATCCCCCAGCTTCACATTCTCACCCAGGTCGGTAATGGTCTTGACAAAGTCATTCATCACAGCGGAGAACTTGGCGCCCTCGGCGGCGGAAACCCATTCCACCCGGGTGCGCTTGGGCTCGATGCCCAGGAAGGAGAGCATGCTGAACAGCATGGTCATGCGGCGGCGGGCGTAGTAATTGCCGGTGGAATAATGGCAATCGCCCGGATGGCATCCGCACAGGATCACCCCGTCCGCGCCCCGCTGAAAGGCCCTGAGGATAAACAGCGGGTTTACCCGGCAGGAGCAGGGCACGCGAATAATCTTTACCTCCGCCGGATAGGACAGGCGGCTGCTGCCCGCCAGATCAGCGCCCGCGTAGCTGCACCAGTTGCAGCAGAAGGCCACAATCTTGGGCTTCCATTCTTTTTGCGTCATTTGCATAGCGCATCCACCTCCGCCATAATCTGACTGTTCGTGAAGCCCTTAAGGTCCATCGCGCCCGAGGGGCAGGTCACCGTGCAGGCGCCGCAGCCCTGGCAGACCGCGGGATTGACCTGGGCGATTCGCTTGACCTCGCGCACGCCCGGCCCGCGAACTTCCTTTTCGATATAGCTGATGGCGCCATAGGGGCAGACCTTTTCGCACTGCGAGCAGCCGTTGCACAGCAGCTCGTCGCTGGACGCCACGCAGGGGTTGGTGACCAGATGGTCCTTGGCCAACAGGCCGATGACCTTGGAGGCCGCCGCGCCCGCCTGGGCCACGGTCTCGGGAATATCCTTGGGGCCCTGGGCCATGCCCGAAAGGAAGATGCCCGCGGTGGGGCTTTCCACCGGACGCAGCTTGGGATGGGCCTCGGTAAAGAAGTCGTTGGTGTCCATGGAGGCGGTGAGCATGGTGGCGATGGAGCGGGCGCTGGGATCGGGCTCAATGGCCGCGGCCAGCACAACCATGTCGGCCTCAATCTTCACCTGCTCGTTGGCGATCAAATCGCTGCCCTGAACCAACAGCTTTCCGTCCTCGATGGGCGCGACCTTGCCCACCATGCCCTTGATGTAATCCACGCCGTACTGTTCCACGGCCCGGCGATAGAACTCGTCGAAGTTCTTGCCCGGGGTACGCACGTCGATATAGAACACATGCACATTCACATCCGGGTACTTTTCCCTGACCAGCATGGCGTGCTTGGCGGTGTACATGCAGCAGATCTTGGAGCAGTAGGGCTTGCCGCAGCCCGAGGTGTCCCGGGAACCCACGCACTGAATGAACACGATCTCATGGGGATGCTTTCCGTCCGAGGGCCGCACCAGTTGGCCCTTGGTGGGGCCGGCGGCGTTCATGATGCGCTCGAACTCCAGCGAGGTCACCACGTCCTGGCTCTGGGCATAGGCGTACTCGTCGAATTTCTCCAGCGAGATGGGCTTAAAGCCGGTGGCCACCACGATGGCGCCGTACTGCCGCTCGATGATCTCATCCTTCTGCTCGTAGTTGATGGCCCCGGCGCTGCAGACCTTCTGGCAGATGCCGCATTTTCCGGTCTTGAGCTTGATGCACTGGGTGGGGTCGATCACCGCCAGCTTGGGAATGGCCTGGGCAAAGGGAATATAAATCGCGCCCCGGTTGTCCAAGCCCATGTTGAACTCATTCTTGCCCTTCCTGGAGGGGCATTTTTCGGTACACTCGCCGCAGCCGGTGCACTTTAAAGGATCCACATAGCGGGCCTTTTTGCGGATTTGCACCGTAAAATTGCCCACAAAGCCCGAAACCTTTTCCACTTCGGAATAGGCCAGGATGTCGATCTTTTCGCTCTGGGCCGCGTCCACCATCTTGGGGGTCAGAATACAGGCCGCGCAGTCCAGGGTGGGGAAGGTTTTGTCCAGCTGGGCCATGCGTCCGCCGATGGTGGGGGATTTCTCCACGATATCCACATCGTAGCCCGCGTCGGCCACATCCAGCGCGGTCTGAATGCCCGCGATGCCGCCGCCGATGACCAGCGCCCGCTTGATGACCGGGCTGGTGCCCGAGGTCAGGGGCGCGTTTTTGCGCACCTTGGCCACCGCGGCCTTGGCCAGCTGAATGGCCTTTTGGGTGGCCACCTCCATGTCCTTATGGATCCAGGAGCAGTGCTCGCGGATATTGGCGATTTCCACCATATAGGGGTTGAGGCCCGCCCGCTCCGCGGTCTTTCGGAAGGTATTCTCGTGCATCCGGGGCGAGCAGGAGCACACCACCACCCCATTCAGGCCATATTCCTGAATGGCGTCTTGGATCATTTTCTGGCCGCCCTCGGAACACATGTACTGATAATCGGTGGCAAAAACCACGTTGGGCTCGCTCTTCATGGCCTCGGCGACGGCTTTCACGTCCACCGTGGCCGCGATATTGCTACCGCACCAGCAAACAAAGACGCCAATTTTTTGCATATTTATCCCTCTCCTTATTTGCTGTATTTGCGCATGGCCGCCACCAGCGCCTGCTGGGGCATTTCCTCATCCAGCTTGGCGGGCAAATCGTCGGGCTTCATGTGATTCATGCCCTGCTGGCGGATCACCATGAGCCGCACCGCCTCAATGAGCTTGGAGGGCTCCACGCCCCGGGGGCAGCGCTCCAAACAGGCGTAACAGGTCAGGCAGCGGTAGAGCGACTTGGAGTTCATCAGCTTATCGATCTGGCCCTTGTCCACCATGTACACAAACTGATGGGGATGATATTCCATCTCCTCATAGCTGGGACAGGCGCCCGAGCATTTGCCACACCGCATACACTTTTTGGGGTCCACCCCACTGATGCGCAGAATGGTTTCCCGAAGTTCCTTTACATTGTTGTTCATTCCTGCGCCTCCTTAACGCCCAGGGCCTCGGCCAGCAGCTCGGTGAAATACTTCACCGGCAACTTGTGCCCGGTGGCGTTGACCGCCAGGTTGTACATGCACAAGGGACAGGCGGTAATCATCATGTCCGCGCCCATATCCCCGGCGGATTTTAAAATTCTGTCCACCTGCTTCTGGGCCTGGCCCTTGTCTTCCAGCGCCACATAACCCCCGCAGCATTCGTTGCGGTAGGGGCTGATCACCGGCGTGGCGCCGATGGCCTTGATAAAGTCCTCGATAATCGTGGGATTTTCCGGATTGTCGAAGCCCATATCCCCGCTGGGGCGCAGCAGAAGGCATCCGTAATAGGCCGCGATCTTCACGCCCTTCAAGGGCTTGACCACCGCTTTTTTCAAGTTATCAAAGCCCACCTTGTCCCGAAGCACCTCCAGATAATGGAGCACCTCGGTCTCGCCCGCATAGGGCGCCTCGGGCTTTACATAGTTGTTGACCTTGAAGCGCAAATCCTCCGAGCGCTTTAAATCCTCGTTGGTGCGCTTAATGACGTGATGACAGGCCGAGCACAAGGTCACCAGCGCGTTCCCCTGGTCCCGGGCGCTCATCAGGGCGCGCACCGCGGACAGCCGGGTGGCGATTTCGTCGCTGGCCTGGGGATAGACCGCGCCGCAGCACTGCCATTCGTCCAGTTCTTTCAGCTCAAAGCCCAGCGCCCTGGCCGACGAACGGGCATAGGCGTCCAGGTCCTTGGCCTTGTTTTTTAAGGTACAGCCCGGATAATAGCTATATGTCATACCCAAAACTCCTTACGCCATCTCTTCGGGATGGAAAACCTCGTCAAACTTCTCCTCGGTCAAGAAGCCCAACTCAACGCAGGCCTGCTTGAGAGAGATGTTCTCTTTATACGCCTTTTTGGCGGTCTTGGCCGCGTTGTCATAGCCAATGTACGGATTGAGCGCGGTCACCAGCATCAGCGAGTTGTGCAGGTTGTGGTGCATCTTCTCGCGGTTGGCCTTGATGCCCACCAGGCAGTTGTCGTTAAACGACCTCATGCCGTCGGCCAGCAGCCGGACCGACTGCAGGAAGTTGTAGATCAAAACCGGCATAAACACGTTGAGCTCAAAGTTGCCCTGGGAGGCCGCCATGCCCACGGCCACGTCGTTGGCCATCACCTGCACCGCCACCATGGTCATGGATTCGCACTGGGTGGGGTTGACCTTGCCGGGCATGATGGACGAGCCGGGCTCGTTTTCGGGGATAAAGATCTCGCCCAGTCCGTCGCGGGGGCCGCTGGCCAGCCAGCGCACGTCGTTGGCGATCTTCATCAGGTTGGCGGCCAGGGCCTTGAGGGCGCCATGGGCAAACACCAGATCATCCTTGGAGGTCAGGGCGTGGAACTTGTTTTCAGCGGTCACGAACTGCTTTCCGGTGAGCAGCGAAACCTGCTTGGCCACCTCTTCCGCAAAGCCCTTGGGCGCGTTGAGCCCGGTGCCCACCGCGGTGCCGCCCAGAGCCAGCTCCTTGATGCCGCCCAGGGCCAGTTCCAGCTGGGCGCGGGTCTTCTCGATCATATTGCGCCATCCGCTGATCTCCTGGGAGAACTTGATGGGCGTGGCGTCCTGAAGATGGGTGCGGCCGCTCTTGACCACGCCCTCGTTTTCGGCCTCCAGGCGCTTGAAGGTCTCGATCATCCGGTCCATCTGGGGAATCAGCTGATCCTCGATGCCCAACACCGCGGCGATGTGCATGGCCGTGGGGAAGGTATCGTTGGAGGACTGGGACATATTGATGTGATCGTTGGGGTGCAAAATCTTTTCCCCGGCGATCTCGTTGCCCCGGCTGGCAATGACCTCGTTGGCGTTCATGTTGGACTGGGTGCCGCTTCCGGTCTGCCAAACCACCAGCGGGAAGTGGTCGTTGAGCTTGCCCGAAATCACCTCGTCGCAGGCCTGGCAAATGGCGTTCAAGCGCTTTTCGTCCATTTTTTCGGGCTTGAGCTGATGATTGGCCAGGGCCGCGGCCTTTTTCAGGATGCCGAAGGCATGGGTGATTTCCCGGGGCATGACCTCGCCGCCGATTTTGAAATTCTGATAGCTGCGCTGGGTCTGCGCGCCCCAATAGCGGTCCGCGGGCACTTGCATTTCGCCCATGGAGTCGCGTTCAATCCGGTATTCCATATGATTTATCCTCCTTAAAGCGCCCGCCCGGGGCAAAGCGCCTTACATCTGAATTTTGCTGATAACTTCCTTGAGCGAGTCGGCGCTGTAGCGCAGCTTGGCCACCTCTTCGTCGGTGAGCTTGGGGGTCACCTTGCCCTCCACACCGTTGGGGCCCAGCAGGGTGGGAATGCTCAGACAGACATCCTCAATGCCGTATTCCCCGTGCATCATGGTGGATACCGTGGTCACCACGTCCACCGCGCCAAACAGGTATTCACAGATGGAACACACCGAGATGGCGATGGCATAGAAGGTCGCGCCTTTGCGCTGGATAACCTTGCTGCCCGAGGTGCGCATGTACTTTTCAATGGCGTCGTAATCCAGATCCACCATCTGCTTGTTGTCGAACTTGATGAGCTCCTTGTAATCAAACAGATCGATGGTGGAAACCTGGGCGATGGACCAGGGGATGAACGAGGTCTCGCCGTGCTCGCCGAACACATAGGCATGGACGTTCTTCTGGCTCACGTTCAGATACTCGGCAATGCGGGAGCGCAACCGGGCGCTGTCCAGCAGAGTGCCCGAGCCGATGACCTTCTTTTCGGAAACCCCGGTGACCTTCTGGAACACATAGGTCAGAATATCCACCGGATTGGAAACGATAATATAGTAGGCGTTGGGCGCATGCTCCACGATATTGGAGGCAATGCTCTTGAGGATGTTGACGTTGGTCTGGCACAGGTCGATGCGGGTCTGGCCGGGCTTGCGCGGCACGCCCGAGGTGATGATGACCACGTCGGAATCCTTGGCGTCGGCATAGCTGCCCGCATAGATGGAAATGGGGGTGTCGCACAGCGGCGTGCCCTGGCGAATATCCAGCGCCTCGCCCAACGCTTTGGCCTCGTTGATGTCAATCAAAACCACTTCCGAGGCCAGTCCCTTTACCGCCATCATGAAAGCGATGGTCGATCCAACGCTGCCGGCTCCCACGATCGTTACCTTTTTGCTCATAGCCACCTACTCCTTTTGTGAAGTTTTTATATTGAGTCCATGCTTGGGGGGTCATGATAGTCTCTGGTGCAGCCGGTTGGACAATATGGCCAGCGAAGCCGCCAGGTTTTCATTCTGCACCAAGACCCAGTCCGGTGCCGAAAGCTTGACCGGCGCAAAGTTCCATATCGCCAGAATGCCGCTCTCAACCAACGCGTCGCAGACCTCTTGAGCGGCGTCGGGCGGAACGGCAATAATTCCCATATGCACCTGGAGCCGCTTGCACAGCTCGGCCATTTTTTCCATTGGATATACCGGTTTCCCGGAAAGGTCCAGCCCCGCCAGCGCGCGATTTTTGTCAAAGGCCGCCAGGATCTTGATGCCGTAGTCGTCAAAGCCTTTATAGCCCATGAGCGCCCGGCCCAGATCTCCGGCCCCCACCAAAACCGCGTCGTCCCCATTGTCGCATCCCAGCATGCTGCGCATGCCCTTTAAAAGCTCCTCGATGGAAAAGCCCAGCTTTGGTTTTCCTCCGCCCACGCTCACCGCGGACAGATCCTTGCGTACCTGAACCTCGCCCAATTGAAGCTCTTTGGCCAACATGGGTGCGGAGACATAGGTAAGGCCCTTGGCCTTCATGGCGGTCAGCGACCGCACATAATAGGGCAGGCGAACCAGCGTCTGCTGCGCGATGACAATAGACTCGGTTTTTCGCTCCATTTCGACTCCCGCTCCGGTTATCAGTATTCCAATATCGATATGATACCTTCAAATGCTTTCATTGTCAAGTACTTCACAAGCGGCATAGCAGAGTGCTCACGAGATCTTCACCTGGGCTTAAAAAACCGCCGAAATCAAAGGAAGTTCCGGTGAAATCTGAGGTTTTCGCCTGCCGGAAAAGCCTGCGGGCATCCGAATATTTTCTAAATTTATATATAATTGCGAAAAATTAACACCATCCCTTATAAAGCCAACCGTTCCAGCCTTTGTACGCCCAACTCCTCCAAAGTTTGAGCCGCCTCGTCATACAGCGCGCCATTCGACAGCAAATCCGGCGAATGGGCGTCCACCCCAATGACGGCGCTCACCCCTTCCTGAGCCGCGATTTCCCAAAACGCCCGGCAGGGGTAGCCCAATCCGGCGCCCGAAAATCCCTTGCAATAAAACAGCCCGTTTAAATTGTACTCCAGGGGCAGGTTCAGCTGCCTGGCGGCCCGGCAGATGGTGCGGCTGGCGTCGGCGGCCTCCCGGTCAAAGCCGCGAATCAGCCGCAGAAACAAATCCGGATGGGCCAGATAGGCAAAATACCCGGTTTCCATGCCTTCCAAAGTCATCTTGACATACCGCCGGATGTCCTGGCTGTCCCGGCAGGCGCCGAAATACATGCCCGTGGGCTCGTCGGTGTCGAAATGGTTGCCCAGGATCAGATAGTCCAGCCGGTACCGCTCCTTCTGCTCCATGAGCCAGCCCATGCGCGCCGGGAAGTATTCGCATTCCAGGCCCAGATGGATCTTTAATTTTCCCTGATATTCGGCCTGAACCGCCCGCACGGCCCGGGCATAGTCCTTGAGCTCCCCGGGCTCCATGCGCATATCCGACACAAAG
Organism: Candidatus Faecaligallichristensenella faecipullorum; assembly: GCA_018716505.1. Classification (GTDB taxonomy): domain Bacteria; phylum Bacillota; class Clostridia; order Christensenellales; family Aristaeellaceae; genus Faecaligallichristensenella; species Faecaligallichristensenella faecipullorum. The sequence continues at coordinate 21,338 of DVJW01000161.1, forward strand.
TTCCGCCCATAATTCCAAGGGCAATGATCGGCAAATCCCAGCTCGCTGTATCCGGCCTCCACTGCCCGCCGGGCATATTCGCGCTCGCTGCCCGAGGCGTGCAGGCACCTGGGGGTGTGGGTGTGATAATTGGTTTTCATCAAGTTATTCGCTTCCTATTTATATATTTACCATGGGTCCTTCGGGCCCTGTCGGCCCGGGCCGCAAACAGTATACCATATTTTCTTGCCCATTGCCATGGAAGTCAAAGCGTGTTAAACTAAGCGTAATCTGAAACGACAATGGAGGGAAAAGCGCCATGGACAATCCTCTGAGGAACTGGGACTATGCGGGCATTTCGTCGCTGTGCAGGGAGCTCAATATGCCCGCCGGGGCGGAAGGCGCGATGATGGACGCTTTAAAAGGCGTGGACGCGGCGAAGCTTCTGAAGGAAAAGGACGCGCTGCGGGATTATGAAACGGGCGAGGCGGCCACCCGGCGGGTACAGGATGCCCTTTCCGCCGTCGATTCCTTAAAGCGCGGCTATATCGAACTGGGCCTCTCCCTTCAGGCGGCCCTGGACGCCCGGGCCGGCTATCGCGAGGCCGGCATTCCCGACGAAATCTTTCTGGCCACCATGGGCTGCTTTTCCCGCTTTGTGCGCGAACATAAGGAGAGCTTCGGGCGATACGGATTCGACCGCTTTTTCTGGACCTTTCGACAGCTCAGCCGGGGCATTTACCGCATCGGCGAGCTGGAATTTGATCTGCATTGCGGTCATGAGAACGCCCTGGGCATCCACATTCCCTCCGACGCCCGGCTGGCGAGCTGCCGCGAAAGCTACCGGCGCGCCCTGGATTTTATGAAGCGTTTCCATCCGGATTTCTGTTTTGACCGCTTTCATTGCCACAGCTGGCTGCTGTCCCCGGAACTGAAAAAGCTGCTGGATCCCACTTCCCACATTCTGGCCTTCCAAAGCGATTTCACCCTGGAAGAGATGGATTTGGACAGCGAGGGCTATAAGCTTTGGCTGTTCAAGCGCGGCGACCTGGCCCTTCAGGACGCGCCCGAGAACACCTCGCTTCAGCGCCGGGCCAAGGCCCATCTGCTGAGCGGCGGAAAAATCGGCGAGGCCGCGGGCTATATTCCGCTGGAGCGCATTTTGTCCTAGCCATCCGCCCCGCTCTGTGCTAGAATAGCGTCAGGGAATTTTTTAACTGGAGGGATTTTGACATGACTTCCGAAGAGGCAAAAATCTTTGCGGGCGTATTGTTTAAGCCCGGCGACCCGGAGCTGCGGGCCATCAAGCTGCGCTCCCACAACCTTTGCAGCCGCTATAACCGAACCTTTGAGGACGAAACCGAGCTGCGGGATCAGCTGCTGAACGACATACTGGGCTATCGGGGCAAAAATGTGTTCATGCAGGGCCCGATTTTCTTCCATTACGGCCGCCATACCAGCATTGGCGACAATTTCTTCGGCAATTACAACCTGACCATCCAGGACGACGCCAAGGTCACCATCGGCAACAACGTGAACTTCGGCCCCAATGTGACCATCGTGACGCCCATCCATCCCATGTTGCCCAACGAGCGCAACCAGATGCTGGACGAGCAGGGCGTGCCCTCGCGCTTTTGCTACGCCAAGCCGGTGACCATCGGCAGCAACATCTGGTTCGGCGCCAATGTGGTGGTGTGCAGCGGGGTCACCATCGGGGACAACTGCGTCATCGGCGCGGGCAGCGTGGTGACCCGGGACATCCCGGCCAACTCCTTCGCCGCGGGTGTGCCCTGCCGGGTGATCCGGGCGATCACCCAGGCCGACAGCATGGTCAACAAGCCCGAAATCCTGGCCGGAAACAAGGTAATTGAGGAATAAGCGACAAAGCGGCGGGGCCTGCGCAGATTTTGCGCAAGCCCCGTTTGTTATGTTGCATTCATTCCTCTAAAAGTTTGTCCAGATTGTCCACGCGAATGGACTGGATGCGCCCATCGTCCCGGTCCAAGGTCAGCCGCCCGGTAATTTCCATCTCCTGGCTGTCCCCGGAGAAGGATTCGCGCCGGGCGGACACCCGGTAATTCACCTTGATATCCGCCTCTTCGTTCACCGGTTCAGGGACTTCAAGCGCCACATCCGCCACGCTCAGATCAAAGCCCTGTTCCGCTGCCTGCTGCATGATGGAGAAGGGAAGCCGCATCCCCATCAGGTCGTCCAACATTTCTTCCTCACAAAAGGACCCAAACCGCTCCTCCAGGTAATCGGCGCGCCGCTCCATGGGAATCTCTTCCGCATGGCCGTCTATGGTAAACAGCTCGGTCAAAAACACTTCCGCTTCCTGTATCCAGGCGTTTTGTCCGGTACCCGAACCGCCGGGCGCCAAGCCCGGCAAAAGACATACCATCAACAGGGCCAAGGATACAAGCCTCATGATTGCCTCCCCCTTTCATCCTTCCATTCACCGCCTCGCTTCCCCTATAGATTACCATAAATTCACTTTTTCAACAACCCCCCCCTAAAACAGAACATAAAATTAACATTTAAGATATGCTTTTGTTTGCACCCCTGTCCATACAAAAGAAGCGCCCGAAACAGACCGCTTCCTTCCGGATCTTTCTGTTTTGGCGCTTCTTTCCTATCGCTATCAAAATCAGTACAGCTTAACCGACAGCTTTTCCACCTTGTCCCGGGCCGCGGTTATCAAAATCCGCATCTTGCGCACCGGCACGCTCTCCACCTTAAACTCCGGTTTCGCCAGGCTCACAATGCGCTTGTGGCCGATGGTGGTGCCCTGAGACACGCTGTTCCATTGGCCGAACTCATCCTGAACCTGAATCAGGAAGCTCTCCACCCGCTGGCCCGCGTGCTCGATATCCTCCATGAGTTCCACATAGCGCGCCTTTTGTTCCCCGGCCAGGGTGAGCACAAAGGCGCACTGGGTATCGCCCTCTTTGGCGGCCTCCCGCTCCAGGGAAGCGCCGGCGCTGAGCTCCTTGCCAAAGGCCTCCTTGAGCGCCTGGCCCATCTCCTTTAGGCGCTGAACGTCGCGCTCGTCAAACTTGCCGTTGGGCATGGGCGGAATGTTCAGATGGAAACAGGCGTTCCCGCCCACCGAGGTCATGTAGGTCTTCATCAGGCGCTCCAGAGAATGGGGCTCCTCTTCGGGATGATAGAACCAGCCCGGACGGATGGACATATCCACCTCGGCGCCACAGAAGCAAAGGCCCTTGGAATACAGGATGTTGCTCAGGCTGCCAATGGCGGCGTCGGTATTATACATATAGGAAAGGTCGCCCGCCATGGGGCCGGGGCCGGTCTGCACCTCGGCCATATGGCAGAGCTCGCCGGGCACCACCGCCCATTCGGCAAACCGGGCGGTTCCGCTCTCGTTGCCGCACCAGCGCACGTCCGGGCCCGCGTCGTTGAACACAAAGGCCTGGGGCTGATATTTGCGGATCAGGTCGATATAGCCCTTAAAGTCATATTCCTGCTTGCGGCCGTTGGGCCCCTCTCCGCAGGCGCCGTCGAACCATACATAGAAGATATCCCCGTATTGGGTGAGCAGCTCGGTGAGCTGCGCCTTGTAATAGTCGTTGTATTCGTCGGTGCCGTACAGCTTGCTGTTCCGGTCCCAGGGCGAAAGATAGAATCCAAACTTGATCCCGCCCCGGCGGCAGGCCTCGGCCGCCTCGCGCACAATGTCGCCCTGGCCGTTTTTGTAGGGGCTGTTCTTGATGCAATGCTCGGTATACTTGCTGGGCCAAAGGCAGAAGCCGTCGTGATGTTTGGCCGTGAGCACCATGCCGCGCATGCCCGCGGATTTGATGGCCTCCACCCACTGGTCGCAGTCCAACTCGGTGGGGTTAAAAATCGCGGGATCTTCGTTGCCCAATCCCCATTCCAGGCCGGTATAGGTGTTGGGGCTAAAGTGCACAAAGGCGTAGAATTCGGTATTGTACCAACTCATCTGACGCGCGGACGGCCGCACATTGGCCGCCTGCTTTAAAAACTCCCGGAAATCGCTCATCCAGTTCGCCTCCCAACCGTAATTTTGATCTTCACCCCTCAGGCGAAAATTAACCATTACAGGTTTACAGTTCGGCGTTTCATGCTCTTTTCCCTGCCCGCCACCGCACAATTTGCACAAATTTTCCACCTGTTAGCTGCCATAGCGGCTCAAAATCTCCTTGAGCGCCGAGGCGCTGGCCGAACGGCTGTGTTCAATGGAGGGTGAAAACGCCTTCACCGCCTGCATGGCGCAGCGCACCATGGTGTGGGAAACCGTGCCCGTGAACACGATAATCAAGTCCGGACATCCCATGTTCTCCCGAAGCGCGGTGGTGGGTTTGGTAAACACCCGCGCCTTGTGACCGCGCTCCTCACAGATCTGCTTATACTTGCGCTCCATACATTCATTGCCACCGACAATCGCCACACTCATCCTTATCGCCTCCACACCATATATTAGTTAAAACTAACCACAGTATATCCATTCCTCCTTTTTTTGTCAATACATTTTTGATTTGAATAACAAATTCATTATATCATCCGCAAGAATTGTGTATTTATTATAATATCAGCTTTATTTTAACGTATTTAATTACTTATATTTTTACATTGTCATTCCAATATTTTTTCAATTTTGCCCAACTTCTATATACATTCCGAAAAAAAAGTGATATACTGTAAGCAGTAAAAAAACGCAAGGCGTATCGCGTTGGGAGTTGATGATATGCATGAGATGACGCCTGATCAGTTTGCACGCTGTTTGCCGATGTTTACGGGGGATCAAATGAACCTGGCCCGCGCCATGCTGAAGGGCATGATTTCCTGCCGGGTTTTTGCGGACGACACCGTCTCCCCCTCCGCCGCGCTGGTCTGTGCGCGCCGCATGGGTATCTGCTTTGTGGCCGGAGACAGCCATTTCGCGGAATCGCTGCTCAGCCGCCTGCGGGGATGGCATCTCTGGTATGAAGTCATCGCCTCCGACGAAAGCTGGCACAAACCGCTCAGCGAATGGAGTCCGCTCAGCGCGGCCGCGGCCCATTATTCCCTGACTTTCGCCCCCGAACGCGCGGATTTGGGCAGACTCAGGCGGATGGGCCGTCTGCCCCTGGGCATGCGCGTTCAGCGCATGGACGCGGCGATTTTAAAGCTGGTGGAAAAAGAGCGGTGGTCCGCGGGCCAGCTGGGCCTGTTTTCAAACGACGCGGATTTCCTTCAAAACGGTTACGGGCTGGCGCTGTTGGACGGCGATCAGCTGGTGGCCTGCTGCTCGGGCTTTGCCCCCATTGAGGGCGGCTATGAGCTGCAAATCGATACCCAGCCCGCGCTGCAGGGCAAGGGATACGCCACCATCATCACCGCGGTTTTCCTGCAGGAAATGGCCGATAAAGGCCTGCGGGCCAGTTGGGATGCCGACTCCATCCACTCCTTACGTCTGGCCCGGCGTCTGGGCTTTGAATTGGACAACGCCTATCTGTGCTGGTCGCTTTGCGAGGAGAATGTGCGCCCCGCGGCCATGTAACCCCCCTTTGACCGAAACTTCATACAATCTTTGCGCCTTCCCCCGGTTGAACGGATTCGCTTTTGCGTTTATAATAGAACGTAGATTGCGGAGATGATAGGTGGGAAGGCGATTTTTCTTATGTTTCCTGGGTTTTCCGACCGGATGTTCGAGTTTTTCCTGGCGCTACAATTCAACAACAACCGGGAATTCTTCCACGAAAATCATGCCTGGTACGAAGAAGCGGTGCGGAATCCGCTCTACCGGCTGATTGAGGAAGTGACGCCTGTGGTGCTGGATATCGATCCCCTGCTGGAAACGCGGCCTGTGAAGGCGCTTTGCCGGATCAATCGGGATACCCGCTATGCCCGTGACAAATCCCCCTACCGGACGTACATGTGGTTTACTTTCCGGCGGCGGCAGGGTGAGCAAAAGATGCAGCCTGGGCTGTATTTTGATATTTCCGCCCAGGGCGCTTCTTTGGGCATGGGCATTTATCTGGAAAACCGGCCGCTGATGGATTCGCTGAGGCGCAGAATCCTTTTGGAGCCCCAGGCGCTGGGCGCGCTGACGCCCCCCAAGGGCTTTTCCCTGGAGCTTCAATCCTTTAAGCGCATGGCCGTGCCTGAGCAGGTGCCCGAGGCGCTGAAAATCTGGTACCCTGCGCGCACCTTTTACTTTTTTCAGGATATACAGGATTTCACCCTTTTGAAACGGAGCGAACTCGCCCAAACCCTGGCCCAGGGCTATCGCGCCCTGAAGCCGGCCTATCTCCTGTTCCGCGAAATGCTTGACAATGCCTGCGACTAAATCCCCAAGGAGGCTTTTATGCTAGACAATTGGGTCAAACTCAAAAGCGGCAGCGACGTACGCGGAGACGCCTCTGACCGTCCGGACCATCCCGCCGTTTTAACCCCCCAGATAGCCTCGGCCACGGCCTATGCCTTTGCGCTGTGGCTGGCCGGGCGCGAAAATACCACCACGGATAAGCTCAAAATCGCGGTGGGAAGGGATTCGCGCATTTCCGGGCCCGAACTGGCTCAGGCGGTGATCCATGGCCTGACCGCGGCCGATTCAGACGTTTTGGATTGCGGATTATGCACCACCCCGGCCATGTTCATGACCACGGTGGAGCCCCAAACCCAATGCGACGGCGCGGTGATGGTCACGGCCAGCCACCACCCCTGGTACCGCAACGGCCTGAAATTCATGACCCGGGAGGGCGGTCTGGAGGGCGCGGATATCGAGGCGCTGCTCAAAAGCGCCCAGCAGGTCAGCCTGCCCCAGAGGTTGGTCACCCCGGTGAACTTTTTGGAAATCTATGCCGGCCGTTTGAAAAACATGGTGCGCCAGCGGCTGAATACCTCGGTGGCCATGCCGCTGTTGGGGCTGCATGTGGTGGTGGACGCCGGAAACGGAGCGGGCGGCTTTTATGCCCGGCTGCTCAGCGAGCTGGGCGCCGACGTATCGGGCAGCCAGTTCCTGGATCCCGACGGCCGTTTCCCCAACCACATTCCCAACCCGGAGGAGCCCGAAGCCATGGCCGCGCTCTCCAAGGCCGTGCTGGACAGCGGCGCGGACCTGGGGGTCATCTTTGACGCCGACTGCGACCGGGCGGCCATTGTGGATCAGAACGGCCGGGAAATCAACCGCAACCGGCTGATCGCCCTGATCGCGGCCATCTTGCTGGAGGAAAACCCGGGGGCGACCTTCGTAACCGATTCGGTCACCTCCTCGGGTCTGGCCCAGTTTATCACCGAATGGGGCGGAACCCATTACCGCTTTAAGCGCGGCTACCGCAATGTGATCGACGAGGCCATCCGCTTGAACGCCGAGAAGATCGACTGCCCCTTGGCCATTGAAACCAGCGGACACGCGGCCATGCGGGAAAATTACTTCCTGGACGACGGCATGTATCTGGTCACCCGGCTGATCTGCGAGGCCATGCGGCGCAAGCGGGAAGGGCTCACCTTGAGCTCGCTCATCGACGAGCTGCGCGAGCCGGTGGAAAGCGTGGAAATCCGCATGAACATCCTGGCCGAGGACTTTAAAACCGCGGGGCAACTGGTGATCGATAAGGTGCTCAACCACACCCTGGAAAACCCGGGCTGGCACCTGGCGCCGGACAATCGGGAGGGCGTGCGCATCAGCTTTAATCTGGACGACGGCATCGACAACGGCTGGTTTTTGCTCAGGCTTTCGGTGCATGATCCGGTAATGCCCCTGAACGCTGAGTCCGACGTAAAGGGCGGCGTGGTTCAAATGCTGCGCGAGCTGTATGCCCTGCTCAAGGATGACCCACAATTGGATCTGGACCCGCTGAAAAAAGCCATTGAAAAATAAATCTTCCCCCTCTTAACGGAACCTACCCCATCGAAGGATACGTCCAAGGAATATTGGATTGAGACAAAGGAGAGGAAATCAAAAATGAACGATCAATTGGTTGTAAACGCCATCCGTGTGCTGTCCGCCGAGGCGGTTCAGCAGGCCAACTCGGGCCATCCGGGCATGCCCATGGGCGCGGCGGCCATGGGGTACGCCCTGTGGGCCAAGGCCATGAAGCATAATCCCAAGGATCCCAAGTGGCCGGATCGCGACCGCTTTGTGCTGTCCTCGGGCCATGGCTCCATGCTGATGTACTCGCTTTTGCATTTCTTCGGCTATGGGCTGCCCATGGATGAGATCAAGCGCTTCCGCCAGTTCGGAAGCCTGACCCCGGGCCATCCGGAATACGGCCACACCGTGGGCGTGGAAACCACCACCGGCCCCCTGGGCCAGGGCATTGCCAACGCGGTGGGCATGGCGCTGGCCGAGAGCTATCTGGCCGCCCATTTCAATCGGGAAAACTTCCCGGTGGTGGATCATTATACCTACTGCATCCTGGGCGACGGCTGCATGATGGAAGGCATCTCCCACGAGGCCTGCTCGCTGGCCGGAACCTTGAAGCTGAATAAGTTGATCGCCCTGTATGACGACAACGAAATCTCCATCGAGGGCGACACCGACATCGCCTTCCGCGAGGATGTGCCCGCCCGCTTCCGCGCCTATGGCTGGAACGTGATCGACGTAAACAACGGCAACTGCTATAAAGAGGTGGCCGCGGCCCTGGCCTTGGCCAAGGATTCGGACAAGCCCAGCCTGATCGTCTGCCACACCGCCATCGGCTATGGCTCGCCCAAGGAGGGCAAGGCCTCGTCCCACGGCGAACCCCTGGGCGTGGACAACCTGGCGGCCTCCAAGAAGGCGCTGGGCTGGCCCTGCGAGGAAAACTTTGTGATCCCCGACGAGGTGTATGAGACCACCCGCCCGGTGATCGAGGCCGGCGAAAAGGCTCAGGCCCGGTGGGAAGCCCTGTTTAAAGAATACGCCAAGGCCTATCCCGAACTGGCCAAGGAGTGGGCCGAATGGCACAGCGAAAAGCTGCCGGTGGATCTGTTGAATGACGAATCCTTCTGGAGCTTCAGCGGCAAGGCCGCCACCCGTGCTGCCTCGGGCGAGGTCTTGAACCGGCTGGCCGAAAAGCTGCCCAACCTGATCGGGGGCAGCGCCGACCTTGCGCCCTCCAATAAGAGCAACATGAAGGGCCGGGGGGATTTCTCGGCCGAGAACCGCACGGGCGCCAATCTGCATTTCGGGGTGCGCGAGCACGCCATGGCCGCCATGACCAACGGCATGGCCTTGCATGGCGGCCTGCGCCCCTACTGCGCCACCTTCTTCGTGTTCAGCGATTACATGAAGAACGCCATGCGCATGTCCTCCATCATGAACCTCACCGTGCCCTACATTCTGACCCATGACTCCATCGGGGTGGGCGAGGACGGCCCCACCCATCAGCCCATCGAACATCTGGCCGGCCTGCGCGCCATTCCGGGCATGATCGTGTTCCGCCCGGCGGACAGCAAGGAGACCGCGGCGGGCTGGTATGCGGCGCTCACCGAAAAACATCCGGTGGCCCTGGTGCTCACCCGGCAGGATTTGCCGCTGTATGAGCACAGCGGCAAGGAAGCGCTCAAGGGCGGCTATATCCTTTCGGATAGCCAGAAGGCCACGCCGGATCTGCTGCTCATGGCCTCGGGTTCCGAGGTGGAACAGTGCATGCAGGCCCAGGCCCTGCTCCGCGAAAAGGGCGTGGATGCCCGGGTGATCTCCATGCCCAGCTTTGAGCTGTTCGACCGCCAGAGCGAGGAATACAAGGAATCCGTCATGCCCAAGGCGGTGCGCGCTCGGTTGGCGGTGGAGGCGGCCAGCTCCTTTGGTTGGCATAAATACGTTGGACTGGATGGCGCCACCGTGACCCTGGATCACTTCGGCGCCTCGGCCCCGGCCAAAGAGCTGTTTACCCGCTTTGGCTTCACGGGCGAAAATGTCTGCGCCCAGGCGTTGAAGCTGCTGGGCAAATAAACCACTGAGAAAAAAGGGACGGGGGAACTTCCTGAGGAGTTTTTCCGTCCCTTTTTCAGACTGACTGACGGAGGTAACCCAATGATTGCTCCATCTCCCCAGCGCCGCGCCAACACTGATGTTCCGATATGGAATTTTTACCGGCTTTTCTGGATTTTCTTCCTGGGCTGTTTCTTCGGCGTGGTGGTGGAAACGCTCTGGTTCCTGATTACCACCGGCCAATTTTTCCGGCGCAGCGGCCTGATCTATGGCCCGTTTAACCCGATCTATGGCTTTGGCGCGGTCATCATGACCATCACCCTCAACTGGCTTCGCCATAAGGACAGCTTTTGGATCCTCCTGGGCGGAAGTATCATTGGAAGC
>DVJW01000162.1 GCA_018716505.1 Candidatus Faecaligallichristensenella faecipullorum
GTCGGAGGCCGCGTTTACGCGGCTGGAGGTCCGAGGACAGCGCTTTAGCGCTCCGCAGGGCCGGAACCCCGGGCAAGTGAAACGCGGCCCGGGGCGAGAAGAAAAATGATAAAGGAAGCGGCCACCTGGGCCGCTCCTCGCGGCGTACATGCCGCCGCTGCGGATTTCGAAGGCCGCGTTTACGCGGCTGGAGGTTCGCAAACGTTGTTTGCGAACCGAAACCCCGGCCCGGCGCGGGCCGAGGCCGGGGCGAAGATATGAAGGGGCTGCGGCCCCTTCATGCATCCCCAAACGGGAAAAATAGGTTTGTCAATGCTCTGAGCGGCCGCTTGGGCCGCTTTTCTTAATTTTGTAAATGATTATGGACGGTGTTCCTCCTGATTGGGCTCAAACCGCTCCAAAGCCACCCCGGCCTCGCTGAGCAGCTGGCGGGCGAAATCGTCGGGATAGCCCTCGCGATAGACTACCCGCACGATGCCCGCGTTGATAATCATCTTGGCGCACACCGAGCAGGGCTGATGGGTGCAGTACAAGGTGGCCCCGTCTATGGATACCCCCAGTTTGGCGGCCTGAATGATGGCGTTTTGCTCGGCATGGATGGCGTAACAGATCTCCTGACGGGTGCCCGAGGGGATATTCAGCTCCCGGCGCAGGCAACTCTTGCGCTCCACGCAGGTCTTGACGCCGGCGGGCGCGCCGTTGTAGCCGGTGGTCATGATGCGCTTGTTTTTCACAATCACCGCGCCAATTTTTCGGTTTTCCTGATAACAGCTGGCCCAACTGGAGATCAGATCCGCCATTTCCATAAAGCGTACATCCCATTTATCCATGGACGACACCCCTTTTTGTCTTGGTATGCAATCCAGTATATCACAAAACCCGCCCAGGGCGAGATTTTTCTGTATTAAAAATTGAAACAATTTGCCCGTTTGGGGTCAAAAACAGGGGAATTTCAGAAAATTGAAGAAAATAAGAGAAATTAGCAGATAAATTGGTTTAAAACATGAAAAAATGGAAAATTTAGAACGTAGAGCCGGAATTTGAGACTTTTGCCGTTTGCGCAAAAGGGCCATTTTGGATAAACTAATCCTTGTAAACATTAGCACTCAATTGAGGTGAGTGCTAACAAAGGGAATCAAACAATTCAAGGAGGAATTGGCAATGAATATTAAACCCCTGGGCGATCGCGTTGTGATCAAAAATTGTGAGGCGGAGGAGACCACCAAGGGCGGCATCATCCTGACCAATGCGGCCAAGGAAAAGCCCCAGATGGCCGAGGTTCTGGCCGTGGGACCGGGCGGAAACGTGGACGGCAAGGAAATCGTGATGCAGCTGAAGGTGGGCCAGAAGGTCATTTATTCGAAGTATTCGGGCACCGAGGTCAAGCTGGACGGTGAGGAATACATCATCGTGCGCCAGAGCGACGTGTTGGCCATCGTGGAATAAATCGAATTGAATTAAATGCTTGAATGAATCGAAAAGTTTTCGGGAGGTAGAGTTAAAATGGCTAAGCAGATTAAATACGGCGAGGATGCCCGCCGCGCGTTGGAAAAAGGCATCAACGCCCTGGCGGATACCGTAAAGATCACCTTGGGGCCCAAGGGCCGCAACGTGGTTTTGGATAAGAAATTCGGCGCTCCCCTGATCACCAACGACGGCGTGACCATTGCCAAGGACGTGGAGTTGGAAGATCCCTTTGAGAACATGGGCGCCCAGCTGGTGAAGGAAGTCGCCACCAAGACCAACGACGTGGCCGGCGACGGCACCACCACCGCCACCCTGCTGGCCCAGGCCATCGTGCGCGAGGGCATGAAGAACGTGGCCGCCGGCGCCAACCCCATGGTGCTGCGCAAGGGCATTGAGATGGCCACCGAGGCCGCGGCCAAGCGCCTGCAGGAAATCTCCAAGCCCATCGAGAGCAAGCAGGCCATTGCCCAGGTTGCCTCGATTTCGGCCAGCGACGATACCGTGGGCGAGCTGATCTCCGACGCCATGGAGAAGGTCGGCAAGGACGGCGTCATCACCATCGAAGAGAGCAAGACCATGAAGACCGAGCTGACCACCGTTGAAGGTATGCAGTTCGACCGCGGCTATGCCTCCGCTTACATGGTAACCGACAACGAGAAGATGGAAGCGGTGTTGGACAACCCGCTGATCCTGATCACCGACAAGAAGATTTCCAATATCCAGGAGATCCTGCCCCTGTTGGAGCAGGTGGTGCAGCAGAGCCGCAAGCTGCTGATCATCGCCGAGGATGTTGAGGGCGAGGCCCTGGCCACCTTGGTGCTCAACAAGCTGCGCGGCATGATCAACTGCGTGGCCGTCAAGGCCCCGGGCTTCGGCGACCGCCGCAAGGCCATGCTGCAGGATATCGCCATTTTGACCGGCGGCCAGGTCATCACCGAGGAGCTGGGCCTGGAGCTGAAGGATACCACCATTGACATGCTGGGCAACGCCCGTCAGGTCAAGGTGGACAAGGAGAACACCGTGATCGTGGAAGGCGCGGGCAGCTCGGACGAGATCAAGGCGCGCATCGCCTCCATCCGTGCGCAGATCGCCGAGACCACCAGCGATTACGACCGCGAGAAGCTGCAGGAGCGCCTGGCCAAGCTGGCCGGCGGCGTGGCCGTCATCAATGTGGGCGCTGCCACCGAGATCGAGATGAAGGAGCGCAAGCTGCGCATTGAGGACGCCCTGAACGCCACCCGTGCGGCTGTTGAGGAAGGCATTGTGCCCGGCGGCGGAACCGCTCTGATCGCCACCTGCAGCGCGGTGGAAGCGCTGATGAACACCGTTGAGGGCGACGTGAAGACCGGTGTGTCCATCGTGCTGCGCGCCCTGGAAGAGCCGGTCCGTCAGATCGCGGCCAACGCCGGCGTGGAGGGCTCGGTGATCGTGGACAAGATCAAGAGCAGCGATGTGCTGGGCTATGGCTACGACGCCTCCAAGGACGAGTATGTGGTCATGACCGAGGCGGGCATTGTGGATCCCACCAAGGTGACCCGTTCCGCGCTGCAGAACGCGGCCTCCGTGGCCTCGATGGTGTTGACCACCGAGTCGCTGGTGGCTGACCTGCCCGAGAAGAATCCTCCGGCCGCGCCCGCTGCGCCCGCCGGCGGCATGGGCGGAATGTATTAATCCGGCCCCTGGCGAATAATAAAGGAATAGATGAAGCCGCCAAATGGGAGCAATCCCGTTTGGCGGCCTTTCAGCTATGACTGGGATTGTAACTTTGGGGGATTGCAGCTTTCACCTCAATGGCTGCCACAGAAAAAACAGGGTGTGTGATTGACGGGGGGAAAATAGGGGTATATAATAACTAACGGGGTCGCGGGGCGGCCCAAATGATCTTAAATCGAGGCGGAGAAAGATGAAAAAGGGAATTGCGATTGTGCTTGCGCTGGTCATGGCGCTGGGGCTTGTGGGCCTGGCGTCGGCCGAGGAGGATAAGACCGTTGTGCGCATCGGCTCGTTAAAGGGCCCCACCACCATGGGCCTGGTGAAGTTGATGCAGGACGACAAAAATGGCGAGAGCCTCAACGACTATGAGTTCACCATGGCCGGCGCGGCCGACGAGATCAGCGGCAAATTGGCCACCGGCGATTTGGATATGGCCCTGATCCCGGCCAATTTGGCGGCGGTTTTGTATAACAACACCCAGGGCAAGATTCAGATGACCGCCATCAACACCCTGGGGGTGCTGTATGTGGTGGAAGCCGGGGACAGCATTCAGAGCATAGAGGATTTGAAGGGCAAGACCGTGCTCTCCACCGGCAAGGGCACCACCCCCGAATATGGACTCAATTTCGTGCTCAGCAAAAACGGCATTGACCCGGCCAAGGATTTGACCATAGAGTTCAAGAGCGAGGCCACCGAGGCCGCCGCGGCCCTGGCCGACGGCAGCGCCACCATCGCGGTTTTGCCCCAGCCCTTTGTGACCACGGCCATGATGAACAATGATAAGCTGCGCCTGGCCCTGAGCCTGACCGATGAATGGGCCAAGGTGGAGCCGGAATCCGCCATGATTACCGGCGTGGCGGTGGTGAATGCCGAGTTTGCCCAGCAGAATCCCGAGGCGGTTCAGAACTTCCTGAGCGAGTATCAGGCTTCCACCGAGTATGTGAACGCCAATCCCCAGGAAGCCTCGGTATGGATTGAAGAGGCGGACATTGCCCCGGCGGCGGTGGCGGAAAAGGCCATTCCCCAGTGCAACATCGTCTGCATCACCGGAACCGAAATGAAGGAAAAGGCGGAGGGCTATTTAAACGCCCTGTATGAACAGAACCCCAAGGCGGTAGGAGGCCAGCTGCCCGATGAGGCGTTCTACTTTGTGGAAGAATAAAAAAGAACTCATAAAGCGCCTGAGCGTGGGTGCGTTTTGGCTGCTGGTTTGGCAGGCGCTGAGCGTGGCGGTGGGCCAGGAGATGCTGTTGGCGTCTCCGGCCGCCACCTTGCGCGCGCTTTTTGATCTTTTTTCAACCGCCGATACCTACCGGGCAATCGGCGGCTCTTTTGTGCGCATTTTCAGCGGATTCGCCCTGGGCATGGCGCTGGGCGCGCTGCTGGCCACCTTGTCCTACCGGTTTGGGGGGATCAAGGTTTTGCTGCTTCCGGCCATGCAGGGGGTCAAGGCCATGCCCGTGGCCTCGTTTGTGATTTTGCTGCTGGTCTGGTTCGGATCGGGGTATCTTTCGCTCTGGTGCTGCTTTTTGATGGTGCTGCCGGTCTGTTACATCAACCTTTTAAAGGGGTTTGAGGCCATGGATCCGGGGCTTTTGGAAATGGCCCGGGTGTTTCGCATTCGGGCTTTCCGGCGGGCCAGGTATCTGTATCTGCCGCATTTGATGCCGTTTATTCTGTCGGCCCTCAGCCTTTCTCTGGGCCTGTGTTGGAAGGCCGGGGTGGCGGCCGAGGTAATCGGACTGCCCAACAATTCCATTGGAGCGGCGCTGTACGAATCCAAGATTTTTTTGGACACCCCGGATTTGTTCGCCTGGACGCTGACCATATTGGTTATCAGTTGGGGATTTGAGCGAATCATGATGAGGCTCATCCGCGCGGCCTCGCGCAGGATGGAGGGCGAATAGCACGGGAGGCGGCGGGATGGATATTGAATTTAAAAGGGTCAACAAGGCCTTTGATGGCCGTCCGGTTTTGGAGGGCTTCAGCGCCGTGTTTCCGGAGGGCCGGGTCAGCGCCATCACCGGCCCGTCGGGGCAGGGGAAAACCACGGTTTTGCGCCTGCTCAGCGGGGAGTTGAAGCCCGATTCCGGGGAAATATCGGGCCTTTCGGACAAGCGGGTCTCCATGGTCTTTCAGGAGGACCGGCTGGTGGGCGCGCTTTCGGTGAAGGATAATTTGGCCATGGTGCTGCCCAAGGACCGGTGGGGCGCCATCGAACCCGCCCTGTGCGCGCTGGGCCTTGAGGGCGCCGCCCCCAGGCAGGCGGCCAAGCTGAGCGGCGGCATGCGGCGGCGGGTGGCGATTTTGCGGGCCATGCTGGTGCCCTTCGATTTGCTGCTGTTGGACGAGCCCTTTAAGGGGTTGGACAAGGCGCTTTTGGAGATATGCGCCCGAACCATCCGGGAGAAGGCTCAGGGCAAAACCGTGGTGCTGGTGACCCATGACGAAAGAGAGGCGCGCCTGTTGGGCGCGGAAAATTGGATCGCCCTGTGAAACGCCAAAATTTCACATTGGCGGCGCAAATTGGCCATTTACAAGCGCAGGGCCATGTGATAAAATATCAAAAGTGGTTTTGCGCCATTTGATCCGTGCGCTCAGTTTTGCGACGCTCCGACGCTCTTCTTAGCTCACGGGAATAGGAAAGAGGAGGAAAACAAACATGGAAATCAATAAGAGCCAGATTATGGCCGAGTATGGCCGTCATGAGGGCGACACCGGTTCGCCTGAGGTGCAGATCGCGCTGCTCACCGCGCGCATCAACCATTTGAACGAACATCTGAAGGTGCATAAAAAGGATCACCATTCCCGCCGCGGCCTGCTGCTGATGGTTGGCCAGAGGCGTGGTCTGTTGGACTATCTGAAGTCCACGGATATTGAGAGCTATCGTGCTCTGATCGCAAAGCTGGGTCTGAGGAAATAATCGAGGGCTTTTTTAGCCAGGCCGGCCCCAGAGATGAACACTCAGCCGTCGTTTGGGGAGTTTCCCCGAGCGGCGGCTTTGCTATAGCGGCGCAAAGACAGGCAAGACTGATTCGCGCCGTTTCCCGATAGTGGGAGCTGAATTGGGTAACAATAAAGATTAAGATAGAAAAGTGTCCGAAGGAGGAACACCATGTACAAGAAGTATGAGATGGAGCTGGGCGGCCGCACGCTGTCCCTGGAGTTCGGCAAATACGCCGAACAGACCAATGGCTCCACGTTCGTCCACTACGGGGATACCGTGGTGATGGTGAACGTGACCGCGTCGGCCAAGCCGCGCGAGGGAATGGACTTTTTCCCGTTGAGCGTAGATTTTGAGGAAAAACTGTATTCGGTGGGCAAAATTCCGGGCGGTTTCATTAAGCGCGAAGGCCGCCCCACCGAGAAAGCCATTTTGACTTCGCGCCTGATCGACCGGCCGCTGCGCCCGCTGTTCCCCAAGGGAATGCGCAACGACGTGCAGGTGGTGGCCACCACGCTGTCGGTGGATACCAACAATTCCCCCGAAATCCCGGCCATGATCGGCTCGTCCGCCGCGCTCTGCGTTTCGGATATTCCCTTTGCAGGCCCCACGGGCGCGGTCAATATCGGATTGGTCAACGGCGAATTTATCATCAACCCCAACGACGAACAGCGCGAGGCCTCTGAAATGAACCTGACCGTGGCCGGCACCAAGGACGCGGTGATGATGGTGGAGGCCGGAGCCAAGGAGGTCTCCGAGGAGACCATGCTCAAGGCCATCCTGTTCGCCCACGAGGAAATTAAGAAGATCGTGGCCTTCCAGGAAATGATCGTTGCTGAAATCGGCAAGCCCAAAAAGGAATTCCCCCTTTCGTTGCCCGGCGAGGATGTCAAGGCCGCGGTGCGCGAATACGCCTACGACAAGGTGGTCTATTGCTTTGACACCTTTGACCGCAAGGAGCGCGAGGCCCGCGAGGAGGCCCTGAGCCAGGAGCTGAACGAGCATTTTGCCGGGCAGTTCGAGGGCCGCATGGGCGAGGTGGCGGACGCGCTGTACGCCCTGAATAAGGAAGTCATGCGCCGCAAGATCATCGATCAGGGCGTGCGTCCGGACGGCCGCAAGCTCACCGAGGTGCGCCCCATCTGGTGCGAGACCGGCATTTTGCCCCGCGCCCACGGCAGCGGGGTGTTTACCCGCGGCATGACCCAGGTCATGACCGTGTGCACCCTGGGCTCCATGAGCGAGGTGCAGATGCTGGACGGCATCAGCAACGAAGAGACCAAGCGCTACATGCATCAATATAACTTCCCGGGCTATTCCACCGGCGAGGCCAAGCCCCTGCGCAGCCCGGGCCGCCGGGAAATCGGCCACGGCGCCCTGGCCGAGCGGGCGCTGGAACCCATGATCCCCTCGGAGGAGGAGTTCCCCTATGCCCTGCGCCTGGTGAGCGAGGTGCTTTCCTCCAACGGTTCCACCTCTCAGGCCTCGGTTTGCGGCTCCACTTTGGCGCTCATGGACGCAGGTGTGCCCATCAAGCGGCCGGTGGCCGGCGTGGCCATGGGCCTGATTAAGGATGTGGAGAACACCGGCAAGGTGGCGGTGCTCACCGATATCCAGGGCCTGGAAGACTTCCTGGGCGATATGGACTTCAAGGTGGCCGGAACCGCCCAGGGCATCACCGCCATCCAGATGGATATCAAGATCAAGGGCATCGACGAGCCCATTTTGCGCCAGGCGTTGGCCCAGGCCTATGACGGACGCATGCACATTCTGGGCAAGATGCTGGAGACCTTGCCCGCGCCCAGGACCGAGCTTTCCAAGTATGCGCCCAAGATCATCCGCTTCCAGATCAACCCCGACAAGATTCGCGAGGTGATCGGGCCCAGCGGCAAGATGATCAACAAGATCATTGCCGAAACCGGCGTCAAGATCGACATCGAGGACGACGGGCGGGTGTACATCGCCACCCCGGATTCCGAGGCCGCGGCCAAGGCCAAGAGCTGGATCGAGGGCATCGCCAAGGATTTGCAGGTGGGCGATGTGTTCACCGGCCGGGTGGCGCGCATCATGCCCTTCGGCGCCTTTGTGGAATACGCTCCGGGCAAGGACGGCATGATCCACATCTCCAAGCTGGATAACCACCGGGTGGAGAAGGTGGAAGATGTGGTCAACATCGGCGACGAGCTGGAGGTGCGGGTGGCCGAGATCGACGCCCAGGGCAGGGTCAATCTGGTGCGCAACGACATCGTGTATGAGCACAACGAGATGCCGTCCCGCCGTCCTCCGCTGCGGGGAGGACGTCCGCCTCAGCGCCGCCAGTAAGCGCCCGAATTTATTATCAGAGGGCTTTAGCCCACTTTCGTCTTGACCCTTGGGGCGGCGCAGCGCTGGCTGTGACCGCCCTTTTTCCATTAGACTTTCCCGGATTTTTCTTTGCGGGGCAGGGAATACTGTCTGACAGGCGGTGGAAAGGAGTATGCCATGTCGATTTATGATGAAATTACCCTGGCAAATGGGCTGCGCATCATAGGAGAGCGCATTCCGCATTTTCGTTCGGTTTCCGTTGGCCTTTGGATCGGGGCGGGCTCCCAGTATGAGCGTGCCGAGGAAAACGGACTTTCCCATTTTTTGGAGCACATGATGTTCAAGGGCACCCAGCGGCGCAGCGCGCGCCAGATCGCCGAGGAGATGGACGCGGTGGGCGGACAGATGAACGCCTTTACCGCCAAGGAGTGCACCTGTTATTATGCCAAGGTCATCGACGAGGATCTGCCCCTGGCCATGGATATTCTTTCGGATGTTCTGCTCCATTCCACCTTTGACGAAAGGGAACTGGAAAAGGAAAAGGGCGTAATATTGGAAGAGATCTCCATGGTGGAGGATTCGCCCGAGGATCTGGTCCACGAGATGATTATGAGCGCACGCTTTGGCGGCCAGGCGCTGGCCCGGCCGATTCTGGGCCCGGCAAAAAACGTGAGCGGCTTTTCCCGGGAAGATCTGATGGGGTATTGGAAGCGCATGTACCGGCCCGAGACCACGGTGTTGGCCCTGGCGGGCAATTATGACTGGGAGCAGGTCAAGGAGATGGCTGGACGTTTTCTGGGCGATTGGCAGCCCACCGGACAGGGGACGCCCATCTGCGCCACTTTGGAGGCCCAAGCCAAAGTGCTGCGCAAGGAAAAGGACACCGAACAGCTGCACATTTGCCTGGGCTTTCCCGGGGTAAGCCAGGACAGCCCCAGGCTCTATCCGCTCACCATTTTAAACGGAATCTTTGGCGGGGCCATGAGCTCCCGGCTCTTTCAAAAGATTCGCGAGGAGAGTGGCATGGCCTATTCGGTATACAGCTATCCTTCCTCGTATGGGGACTGCGGACTGATGGCGGTCTATGCGGGCACCAGCCTTCAGCACGCAAACAAGGTGGTGCGCATGATTCGGGAGGAGATCGACCGGCTGCTGAAGGAGGGCGTGACCCAGGAGGAGTTCTCTCAGGCCCGGGCCCAGCTCAAGGGTTCCTATATACTGGGATTGGAGAGCACCTCCAGCCGCATGAGCGCCATTGGCCGGCGCAAGCTGCTCATGAACAACACCAAGACCCAGAGCCAGGTGATTCAGGAGATTGAACAGGTGAGCTTTGAGGATGTGCGGGCCGTCACCCAGGAAATCCTCTCCGCTCCCTGCGCCGCGGCCCTGGTGGGCAAGGGCGCGGACAAGGTGGATTTGAGCGCCTTTAATTTGTAGGCTGAATGGGGAGGCTGTCCATGGAATACAGAAGATTTGGGAATACCATCATCGCCAGAATGGATCGGGGCGAGGAGATTTTGGAGCAGGTGAAGGCCATCGCGCTGCGGGAGCAGATCCGTCTGGCCAGCGTTTCGGCGTTGGGCGCGGTGGACGAGTTCACGGTGGGGGTCTACAAAACCGGGGAGAAAAAGTACCTGGCCAATGATTTTTCGGGCAGTTTTGAGATTGTATCCTTGACCGGAACCATCAACACCATGAACGGGGCGTTTTACTGCCACCTGCACATGAGCGCGGGCGATGAAAAAGGTCAGGTATTCGGAGGTCACTTGAACCGGGCGGTGGTCAGCGCCACCTGCGAGATGGTCATAACCATTATAGATGGAAGCGTCGACCGGTATCATGACGAGGAGATCGGCTTGAACCTTTTCAGGTTTTAAGGAATGGGTTCGCGCGGGGGATATCCCATCGGGCGGCTTTCGAAGATGGCCGGAAGCGAAATGGATAAGCGGCAGGGCAGGGGAATGGAACCCCGGGCCCTGCTTTTTCATACCATGCCATGGAACGTGTGCTTGTAAAGGCGACTGTGCATTCAAAGAGGCGGAGACGAAGCTTCGGACAAAATCCGGGCGAAAGGGAGCGAAAAAACAATTCGCACCAAATTCCCGCCCTGACATAGGATGCAGTGTGGAGCCCAGAGAGCCCACCAATCCACACCAACCGAGGAGGTATGGAATATGTCGTTTTACAGCTACAAGAATGCCAACACCGATGGTTGCCCGGGCCGGGTCAGCAGCGATATCTGCCGTGGACTTAATGAAAAGATCTGCATTCAGGTCAAGAATGTCTATGACTCGTGCATGCAACAGGAGCAGCTGGATGATGTTTGCGTAACCGTTACCGATATCGTACCGGTGCTGCCTAGCTGCGATTGCAAGTGCGGATGCAGCAAGCCCACCACCTACGATGAAGCGGTGGAAAACGCCGAGAACTCCAATTGCCCGTTGCCCCAGCCCGTGGGCCAGTGGACCTTTGAGTCCTGCCGGTCCAGCAGCACCACCGGAACGGTGCGCAACCTGAGCATTGACCGGCTTTGCGACCGGCCTCAGTTCGCCCGGGTCAAGGGTACGGTGGATATCCCCATCGACGTGCTGTTCGTGGACGCCTGCTGCCAGGAATGGATGGGCCATGCCACGGTATCGGTGGCCAAGGACGTACTGTTGGCCATTCCGGATGAGTCCATCATTCCCTTTACACTGGAAAGCTTGGTGAGCGCGATTTGCGTGACCGGAACTTACATGGGTAACTGCTGCTTTAAAATTACCGTTTGTGTGACCATTGTACTGAAGATTCTGGCCGAGGTGGAGCTGATGGTGCCCTCCTACGGATTCTGCCAGATTCCGCCCTGTGAGGAGTTTGCGGAGAACGTCTGCGACGAGTTCTTCTCGCTGCCGCTGTTCCCGCAGCAGACCTGTACCTCCAGCAATTGCACCTGCACCACCAACAGCAGCTGCAGCTGCAACATTAACTGTAACTGCAACAACAACTGTAACTGCAACAGCTCCAACAATTGCGGCTGCAACAGCTGCTCCAATGGATGCGGCTCCTGCGTGACCCATTGCGTCTGCTCCCATTGCGGAACTGCCTGCGGATGTGCCCCGGGTTCCCTTTGTCCCCGCTGCGGTTGCACCATGACCAGTTCCTGTTAACACACGAAGCGCGCCGGCGCTTAAGAAAATTCAACCTGGACGGGGCGGGCCGGCCTGGCCCGCTCCGCCGCTTCCGAAAATATTGCTGCGTCCGCCCCCGCTCCGCCCAGCGGGCAGCCGTTCGTCGGTGGGGTGGTTCATATAGATGCGCCCGGGCTCCGGAAAATGACGGAGTCCGGGCGCGAAATAAAACGGGAGATTTACAGCTTTACCGGAGATTGTAGGATTTTGGAAGCGGGATCTGCGGAGAAAGCTTCGCTGTATTCCACCCGGTCGATCCGGCAGTTGGGGCCGATCTTTACCCTGGCACCGCGCACCACCTGGGCCGTAGTATTTTCCAAATAGATATCGGTGGCTTCAATGACGCTGGCGCTCAAACGGCCTGAGCGCTTGAAAAAACCCGGCCATTTGAGGGTTGCTTCCGGAGCGATATGCACCCGGTCGCCGCCAATATCGTGGAGCGTGCATTTTCCGCCGTCGGTTAAGTTAATTTCCACCGAACCCGCATTGAGCAATCCGCCGATGTCCAATGAACCACTGCCCTTAAACTCCTCGCACTCCACCCCGCCCTGAATGGTTGCCGCGCCGGACAATTCTACTTTGTCCATATGAACGGCGCCGTCCACCCGGCAGGAACCGCTGGCCCGCATGGTCTGCCCGCGCAGGTCGCCCCGGATGTGGCTGCTGCCCGAGGCGGAAAAGCGCGTGCATTCCATCGATTGTTCAATCTGGCTGGAGCCGCTCAGCACAATCAGATCCTGACAATGAACATGGCCGGACACATGGCCGCTGCCGGAAAGATGGAGTTCAGAGGCTTGAACATCGCCCTGGAGATGAGTGGCGCCGGACCCATGAACCGCTCCATGACAATTTAACTGGCCAAAGATATGGCTGCTGCCGGAGGCATGCAGGCAGTTGCATTCCATATCGCCGCGCACATGACTGCCGCCGGACATCCTGACCTCGTTATATTGTCCGCCGCCTACCTCGCTGCTGCCTGAGAGGTGCAAATTCATCAGCTTTTCGCTCATAACAATTCCTCCTATATTTTTGTTGGAATTTCATCGTCTGGCTGGGTCAACGCATTCAGCCTGGGCTGGTAATCCGCAGGTAACCGGTTTAGAGACAGGGTGTAAAGCGTCTGTGCGTCTTTGGGCAGCATCAGGCAACTTTCCGGCTTCATATAGAGGGGAAAGAGGGTTCCGCAGCGGCGGATCAACGCAATCGAGGCGTCGGGTTCGGCCATGAGCGGCCACGACAGCAGGCAGGAGCAAAAAAATTCGCGTTCGCCTTCGCTGAGATTGCCGGGTTCGGAAGCAATGAGGGCGGCCAGTGCTTGGCCATAGTCCAGATCATGCTGGCCGGTCAGCTTTAAAATCAGCGTTACCCCGGGGAAAAATTCCGGATGATGGTCAAAGTGGCGCGGGGCGAAGCGGCGGCCCTTGGGATTTGGACTGATGAGTTCGGCCAGTTGGGGCAGGGTGTAGCGATCCTTATTCTCCAATATAAAATGAATGCGCTCCAGGATCAATGCCCGGGGAAAGTAAGTTTCCTGTCCGGTAAAGGCTGAACGCTTGTCAAACCAGCTGTCGGGTATGAGCCGTTCCCGCTTCCAGCGATAAAGCTGCCCATAGGAGATGCCGGTGGTGGCCAACAGATCTTTTTTTGAAATCCATTGATCATCGGACTGGCACTTTGAACTTGAGTCGGGAAACGCCATGTGCATCACCTCGTACAATGATGTTCATGAGAACATTGTAACAAAACATTGTTCTGGTGTCAAGGCTTGAAAAAAGTGTTTTTTCCAGGAAAAAGATGGAACCAAACGCGGCAAATATTCATCTAAATCATAGAGTAAAACGAATATCTTGACACGGGATTTGTTGACAGTTGGAGTGGAATATGTTAACATGACCGTAGCAAGTGGGGCTGCACAGACGAAAGAGAAAAGGAAGGGGATTGCTGATGTTCAAAAAGAGGCTGGCGGTGCTCATGTGCCTGGCGCTGCTGTTTACCACGGTTATGAGCCCGATGGGCACGGCCTGGGCTGCCAAGGCATCCTATGATACCGATGAGTTCGGACAGCTTCGGGAATTTCTGGCACAAAATGGCAACGGGAAAAAGGTAAATAAGAATTTTGTGGTAAACGATCCTTCCACTTATGGGGTAAAGACCACGGTGGTGGGCGGCAAAATTCGGGTGAAATCGATTTCCTGGAGCAACAAGGATCTTTCCGGTACGTTGACTCTGTCTGGGTTCAGTCAGTTGACATACCTGAATGTCAGCAATAATAACCTGACCAAACTGAATCTTACCGGATGCAGCAAGCTCAGCACCTTGAAATGTAATTCGAACAAGTTGACAGAGATTAAAGGGCTCAAGAAGTTGACCAAGCTCAAGGCTTATTCGGGTTCCAGCATGGCCACGGACTTGCGCAACAACAAGCTGGGGAGTTCCTATTTGACCTCGTCCAAGTTGCCTTCTTCATTATATAAGAACAGCAATTGGATTAAGCAGCAGAAGGGCCAGAAGATTACCGTCAGCGTGAAGTCGGTAAACATGAACGCCAGCAGGAAGACCGTTACTGCGGGCAAGAAGTTTACCATTACCACCAAGATATCCCCCAGCAACGCCACCAATCAGGAGCTGAAATGGTCTTCCAGCAACCCCAACGTGGCCAGCGTTAACAGCGAAGGTGTGGTAACGGCCAAGAAGAAGGGAACCACAACCATAACGGTCAAGAGCAGCAACGGGAAAAAGGATACCCTCAGGGTGACGGTAAAATCACCCTCGGCGGAAGGTGTGAGCCTGGATAAGGAGACCCTCAGCGTTACCAAGGGCAAGACCGCTACCCTGAAGGCCTCTTTGAGCCCCAGTGGGGCTGCGTCTACCCTGAAATGGTCTTCCAGCAATCCCAAGGTGGCCACAGTGAGCAGCAAAGGCGTGGTAACGGGCAAGAAGGCCGGTACTGCGGTGATCACCGTAAAGAGCAGCAATGGGAAGACGGATAAATGCACGGTAACGGTGAGAAATAACCAAATGGTTCGCGACAAACCCAAGCAGGGGAGCGGCGGAAAGGTCTGCATCAGCGGCCATATGTTGTATTACAGCGGCAACTACTTGGTAATGGAGGTCTTTATCTACAATAATACCAATAAGGTTGTCAGCGAGGTTGAGGATGTCACGCTGTACTTGGAAAAGGCGGATGGCAGCAGACAGAAAGTCAAGACCATCGACAAGATTGATTTGTCTGATAAGCAGCTAAAGCGCACCCATTGGACGATCAAGAGGTACCGGATTCCGGTGAGCAAGGTGGGCAGCAAGCTGGATCTGACCAAGTGTGATGTCGTTGGAAAGATTGGATAATTGTTAAAAATGAGCCCTGATGGAAAATCGGGGCTCATTTTTTTACTTTTAATTTGAAAAAACAAGCGGCTGGCTTGCCGAAAAATGCGGATTTTGGCGAATTGAGGTTGCACATTTTGTGGAAATGGTGTATACTGAATACAACATCTAGGGGAAAGAAAGAAACTTGAAAAAAAGTTCAAAAAAGATGAAAAAAGGTGTTGACAAAGGGGATGTGATTTGGTATACTAACAAACGTCGCCGCGAGAGAGCGGGTTCGAGAGTGAAAAACGAAGGGACCTGAGGGAAGCGGGCGGCAAGCGATCCTTGAAAACGATACAGAGAAGAGAGAAAGAAAAGAAGTCAGATTCCGAAAGAGCGAACAACCGGCTGATCTTTGGCGAGACCAGCTGGAAGGGATTGAACAAGAGAG
>DVJW01000014.1 GCA_018716505.1 Candidatus Faecaligallichristensenella faecipullorum
CCGAGCGTACCCGGCGAAGGGCCCGTCGAAGGGTTGGCAACGCCAACCTGAAGGTGTGCGAATGAATTCGCACACCGAAACCCCGGCCCAGCCGAGCTGAGGCCGGGGCGCGGACTTTGACGGGCGACAAAGGAAAATGATGCAACTCGAAAAAATGAAAATTTCATTTTTTCGAAGGGTGTTGACTTGCGTCAACACCCTAAAGACCTTTAGTTCCTCAAATCCTGCAACTCGGCGATGCGCGCCTTCAGCGATTCCAGCACCGCTTTATTGGTTTCGAGTTTCTCCCGCTCCGCGGCCACCAGCGCCTCGGGGGCCTTGTTCAGGAAGCCCGGATTGCTGAGCTTGGCCTCGGCCCGGCCAATCTCCTTCTCGGTATTGGCATAGTCCTTTTCCAGGCGCGCCACCTCTTTATCGATATCCACCAGGTCGCCCAGGGGCATGAACACCTCGCAGGCCGCGCACACCGCAGAGGCCGACTTTTCGGGATTTTCCGCGTTCTCGGGCAGAATCTCCACCTCGCTGGCATAGGCCAGGCGTTTAAAGTAAAGCCCGGCGGAGGCCAGGATTTCGGCCCAACCCTGGCGCGGGCGCAGCATCATGTGTGCCCGGCGGCCGGCGGCCACGTTCATTTCGGCCCGCAGATTGCGCACCGAGCGGATGATCTCCATCACACCCTCCATGCGCGCGGCGTCCTCCTCAAAATCCAGCGAATCATGGGCCACGGGCCATGCGCTGATCATGATGCTCTCATCGGTCTCGGGCAAATACCGGTACACCTCGTCGGTCAGGAAGGGCATAAACGGATGCAACAGTTTCAGGATGCCCACCAGCACATGATACAGCACCGCGCGGGCGGTGTCCTTCTGGACCTCGTCCTCCCCATTCAGCCGGGGCTTGGCCAATTCGATATACCAATCGCAGAAATTGCTCCAGGCAAAATCATAGATCTTTTGCGCCGCCAGGCCCAGATCCAAGGATTCCATGTTGGCGGTCACCCCGCGCAGGGTTTCCTGATAGCGGGTCAAAATCCAGCGGTCGGTGATATCCAGCCGCTTGGGATCCAGGGGCATCTTGTTTCGATCGCCCGGGGTCCAATCCTTGAGGTTCATGATCACAAAGCGCGCCGCGTTCCAGATTTTGTTGGCAAAATTGCGGTTGGCCTCGATTTTCTCATCCGAGAAGCGCACGTCGTTGCCCGGGGACACGCCCATGGCCAGCGAGAAGCGCAGGGCATCGCAGCCGTATTTATCGATCATCTCCAGGGGATCGATGCCGTTGCCCAGGGATTTGGACATCTTGCGCCCCTGGGCGTCGCGCACCAAGCCGTGGTGCAGCACCGTGTGGAACGGGGTCTGGCCCATCTGCTCAATGCCCGAGAAGATCATGCGCGCCACCCAGAAGAAGATGATATCATAGCCGGACACCAGCACCGAAGTCGGGTAATAATAGGCCAGATCTTCGGTCTGTTCGGGCCAGCCCAAGGTGGAGAAGGGCCAGAGCGCCGAGGAGAACCAGGTATCCAGCACGTCCTCATCCTGATACATGGTTCCGCCGCACTTGGGGCAGGTCTTGACCTCGGTCCGGCTCACCACCATCTCGCCGCAGCCGTCGCAATAGTAGGCCGGAATGCGGTGGCCCCACCACAGCTGGCGCGAAATGCACCAGTCGCGGATGTTTTCCATCCAGTTATAGAAGGTCTTTTCAAAGCGCTCGGGCACAAACCTGGTCTCGCCCCGGCGCACCGCCTCGATGGCCGGGTCGGCCAAGGGCTTCATCTTCACAAACCACTGGGTGCTGGTCATGGGCTCCACGTTTTCATGGCAGCGGTAGCAGGTGCCCACGTTGTGATGCAGCGGCTCAATCTTGACCAGCAGGCCCAACGCCTTGAGCTCCTCCACCACCTTTTCCCGGCATTCGATGCGGCCCATGCCCTGATATTTGCCGGCGTTCTGGTTCATGGTGCCATCCTCGTTGAGCACGTTGATGATCTCCAAATTGTGCCTCAGGCCCACCTCAAAGTCGTTGGGGTCATGGGCCGGGGTCATCTTCACCGCGCCGGTGCCGAATTCCATCTCCACATAATCGTCGGCCACCACCGGAATTTCCCGGTTCATGATGGGCAGGGTCACGGTTTTGCCCACCAAATCGCGATAGCGCTCATCGCCCGGGTTCACGGCCACGCCGGTGTCGCCCAGCATGGTTTCCGGGCGCGAGGTGGCCACCACGATATCCTTGCCCTCGGGGCCGGGATAGCGGATGTACCAGAGATGGGAATCCTGCTCCTCATATTCCACCTCGGCGTCGGACAGCGCGGTCCTGCACACCGGACACCAGTTGATGAGCCGGTTGCCCCGGTAGATCAGGCCCTTTTCATAGAGCCGCACGAACACCTCCACCACGGCCTTGTTGAGTCCCTCGTCCATGGTAAAGCGCTCCCGGCTCCAGTCGCAGCTGGCGCCCAGCTTTTTCTGCTGCTCCACGATGCGCCGGCCATACTTATCGCGCCAGGCCCAGGCCCGCTTTAAAAACTCCTCGCGGCCGATGTCCTGCTTGGTCTTGCCTTCCTCCTTCAGCGCATCCACCAGCTTGACCTCGGTGGCAATGGAGGCATGGTCGGTGCCGGGCAGCCACAGGGTGGGATCGCCCTTCATGCGGTGATAGCGGATCAGCGCATCCTGGGGCAGGGCATCCATGGCATGGCCCATGTGCAGCTGACCGGTGATATTGGGCGGCGGCATCATGATGACGAAGGGCTTCTTGCCCGGAATTTTGGTGCCCTTAAAATAGCCCTTCTGTTCCCATTCGGCATACAGCCTGTCTTCCACGGCCTTGGGGTTAAACACCTTATCCATTTCCACGTTTTTTCGCTCCTCCACGATCTTCACTCCTTTAAAGTTTGAACCCTTCTTTTATTCATCCCACGATCCGCATGGCCACCAACGTGCCCGCCATGGCGATCAAAAGGCCAATCAGCTTGATGGCAAGATCCCAACCGGGATGGCTTAAACGCCTGGCCACTCTCTTGGCCAGTACAACGACCAACAGCCCCAGCAGCATCAGCCCCACGCCATAGAAATTCAGGCGATTCAGATTATTGGGCCCAATCCGAAAAATGCCGCTCAGCGCCTCCATATCCATCCCCCTTTCCACTGGCCGATAAAAAAACGGAGCCCCATCCGTCCAAAGGACGGATTCGCTCCGTGGTACCACCTTATTTCGGGAAAGCTCCCCTCAAACGCGCTATACGGGGCGCGCCCCGGCGGACTACTCTTTTCATCCGCCCGTCTCCCGGACGACCTTCAGCTTTCCCTTTTCCAGGCGGCCTTTCAGCCGTGAGCCGCCCTCTCTGGGGATGGAAAAAGCCTACTCCTTCCGTTCTTGGACAGGTTATGCTTTTGCTCTATTATACCCGTCTTTTGGGCTTGCGTCAATCTTTCTGCCCGTTAGATTTTATTTAACCCGGTTCGAGCCTATATAGCTGAGGGCGTAAACCACCATGGAGGCCAACGAAAGGCCGGTGGCCAAATACATCAGGATCAGGCCGGCCTGATACAGCACCTCAAACTCATGCCAGGGAAACACGGCCACCACCGCCAGAATAAAGGTAACGGTGGCGGTCTTGCCCAGCCAGTTGGCCATCACCACCACATTGTGGCGCTTGAGCAAAAATACCGAGCCAATCACCATCAAAAGCTCCTTACCCAGCATGACGCCCAGCACCCACCAGGGCACCCGCCCGCTCTGCCCCATGCAAAACAGCATGGTGAGCAGCATCAGCTTATCGGCCAGCGGGTCGGCCAGTTTGCCGAAGGAGGTTACCTGATGCCACCTTCGGGCCAAAAATCCATCCAGCCAATCGGTGGCCGCAGCCAAAAGATAGATAACCAGCGCCAGCACCGGATCCACCTGATAGTATGCCCACACGAACAGTGGAATCAGCACCATCCGCAAACCGGTCAATACATTGGGTAAGTTCATCGTTCTGCACCCCTTTTTTAGAACAACGCACGCAGCGCTTAAAAGCCATGAGTTTGACCATGTTTTTTCATTATATCATATTTCCCTTTGTTTCGTACAGCGCTATTTGTGAAGGAATGATTGCGCTCAGGCTATTTTCCACTGCTGCCCAACATACCCGTTCCCCGCTCGGAGGGGATGGCCTTTAAGGTTTCATAGTCGATCTCCCGAACCAAAGTCCGGGGCACCGGCAGGAGCAGCGCCTGGGCGATGGCCTTTTCATAGGGATAACTGAGCGCGCCCGCCGGAGCGCTCTGCCCTGCCTTCACGATGGCCATGGGCTCGTCTCCGGTGTTGGTGATGGGCAGCATCCATTCCCCCCGAAACCCACTGTCAATGACCCCGCTGCGCTGGGCCAGCCCCTTGACCCCGGTGCTGCCCCGTTCCTTGACCACAAACACATAATCCTTGGAAAAGGCGCTGGCAATGCCCAAAGGCACCAGGCGGGTCTGATGGGGTGCAATCAAAAGATAGGGCTCCTCAAAGCAGGCGTAAAGATCGTAGCCCGCATCCTCCTCGCGCTTTTGGGGAATGCGCGCCCGCGGATGGACTTTTGCGAATTGAATGTCGACCATGTTTCCTCCGTTCCTTTCCGGCGTCAGCCTGTCTGTTCAGGATATCACGCATTTTTCTACAATTTTTCTACTGACGGCCCAACCCGTTTTTTAAGCAAAAAAACCGGCCCCGGGAAATTCTTGGAATTTCTGAAAAGGCCGGTTTTTCCGTTGAGGTTACACCTCCGCCTTGGGGGGCTTGGGCGGCTTGGGCTGACGTTCGCCCTTTTTCATCTTGCGCAGCTTGCGCTTTTTGCCCAGCTCAATTTCCTTGAGCTTTTTCTTTCTCAGCCGCGGGCCCTGCAAATAGCCCGCCATCAGCACCGCCGGCATAATCAGCGATACCAGGAGCAGCACATAGGGCAAAACCTCTTGGCTCACCAGGTCATACACCACATTATAGGGCATAAATAATACCCTAACCACCACATTGGTGATCTCGGCAACGCCCACCTGGCCTTGCACCGCAACAAAGGCGCCGCTTTGGGCCACGATATTAAACAGCGCCACCACCGCAAAGGGAATCCAGGCAATCAGCGCGGCCTGCAATCCATATACCCATTTCCAGACCTGTTTTTCATCCTCCGCGCTGGGCGTCCTGCCCTCAGCGCGATAGTTCTCCAACGAGGCGGCCAAGGTGCAGGCGCGCTCCCCGCGATAGGCGCCCTCCCCAAACACCAACATTCCGCCGCCCACCAAAAGCAGCAGGTTAATCGGATAGCGAATCCACCAGTTGGCGTTCAAGGTCACCGAGATAAACAGGAAGCTGACCAACACCAACAGAAGATGCGTGGTCCATACCCGCCCCGCCATGGCAATTTTAGGTTTCATGAGTCTCAATCCAACCTTTCAATGCGTTTCCAAATTGATCCTGCGGGACGGTATACCCCGCGCTCTGTTACCAATATTTCCATGGGCACGTCGTGCGCCCCCATGGGCACCCGCTCCACCAGCTGGGCTTCAAAGCATACCCCCACCCGCCGGGCCGCGAGATGGGGCAAAAAGCGGTCGTAGTAACCCGCCCCATAGCCCATGCGTCCGCCCTGCCGGTCAAAAGCCAGCCCCGGAACCACAATCAGCTGAATCGCGCCCGGGGGCGCGGGCTCATCCCGCTCGGGCTCCCGAACGCCATAGCGCCCGGGGCGCAGCCGGTCCATGCCCCGTAGCCGGGAGGCGAACATCTGCCCGCCCTTTAGCGAGACCGGAAGATATAACGCCTTTCCATCCGCCAGCGCGCGCCGGTTAAACCCTTCCACATCCGCCTCGCTTGAGATGGGCATATAGCTCATCACCCCGCAGGCGCATTGATATTCCTCAAGACCGAGCAGATTTTCCACCAGACAGCGCGAAGCCTGGGCCCGCCGCTCCGGCCCCATGGCGTCGCGGGCGGAAGCCAGCGCCCGGCGATGGGCGTCCATCACCTGGTGATCTCCCGGGGCACCCGGGGGCCTATGCCCAGCATGATTTCATAGGGAATGGTATCAGCCCAGCGCGCCATCTCATCCGGGGTGATGCGGTCGCTTCCCTGGTCGCCCAGGAGCACCACCTCATCCCCCATGCCCGCCTCGGGAATATCGGTCACATCCACCATGATCTGGTCCATGCACACCCGGCCCACAACAGGGGCGCGGCGGCCTCTGACCAGCACGCAACCCTTGTTGCTGATGGCGCGGCGGTAGCCATCCCCATAGCCCACGGGCAAGGTCATAATCCGGCTGTCCCGGGTGGTGTAAAAGCTTCTTCCATAGCCGATGCTCTCCCCCGCGGGCACCGTTCCGATCCTGACCGGATAGGTGGTCCACCTCTGGGCCGGAACCAGGCCGTCGATGAGATCATGCACCTCGGCGCCGTACATGGAAATGCCCACCCGCACCATATCATGCAGCAACCGGCCGTCCGCCAACTGGGCGGCGCTGGCCGCGGCATGGGCGGTGGGATGATGTCCCTGGGCACGGATGCGCTCCAGCGCCCGCTCAAAGCGCTGATTTTGGGAAAGGGTAAAGGGCATATCGCCCTGCACATCGGCAAAGTGGGTAAACGCGCCCTCCATGATCACATTGGGGCAGTTTTTCCATTCCGCCAGCAATTCATCCAGCTGGGCGTCGCCCTGCACCCCGATGCGCATCATGCCGGTATCGATCTTCAAATGGGCATAGGCCGTGACGCCCAGGCGCGCGGCTTCATCCTGCAATACGCGCAGGGTGTCCACGTCAAACACCGCCTGGGCCAACCGGAAGCGGACCGAGGCGCGGGCCCCGGCCTCGTTCACCCCGCCCAGCACCAAAATGGGCGCGGAAATACCGCTCTCCCGAAGCTGGATGCCCTCCTCGGGGATGGCCACAGCCAGACTGTCCAACCCGTTCTGCAGCGCCACATTGGAAACCGCCACCAGCCCATGGCCATAGGCGTCGGCCTTTACCACCGCCATCATGCGGGCCTTGCCCGCGATTCTGCGCTTGATCAGGCTCAAATTATGCTCGATGGCCGACAGGGACACGGTCAGCAGCGTGGGTCTTAAAAAATGGTTCACAGCGCGTACACCTGCTCCTGATCCAAAAGTTTGATGCCCGCCTCTTCCAAAACCTGAATGGCCCGCTGGGGATCCGGCACCCGGAAGATCACCAGCGCGTGACTTCCGCTGCTGCGCACAAAGGAATACAGATATTCAATGGAAATATCCGCGGCGTTCATAAGCGTCAACACCGAGGCCAGTCCGCCCGGCTCATCCGGCACGCATACCGCCAGCACATCGGTGAGCTTTACCGTGTAGCCGGCTTCCTTGAGGATCGAAACCGCCTTTTCGGTATCGCTGACAATACCCCGCAGGATGCCGTAATGCTCGGTATCCGCGATGGACAGGGCGATCAAGTCGATCTTATTCTGGCTGAGCACCCGGGTAATCCTGGATAAAGAGCCCTTGGTGTTTTCCAAAAACACGGAAATCTGCTGAACGAACATAAGAGATCCCTCCTTCAGTGAATTTACCGCTCTGTCTCAGTATAGCACACATCCCGCCCGGGCGCCATAGCGCGCCGGACGGGT
The DNA here is from genome assembly GCA_018716505.1 of Candidatus Faecaligallichristensenella faecipullorum. Lineage (GTDB taxonomy): Bacteria > Bacillota > Clostridia > Christensenellales > Aristaeellaceae > Faecaligallichristensenella > Faecaligallichristensenella faecipullorum. Next base: position 7,617 of record DVJW01000014.1, read on the forward strand.
TCATGATTTTGCCGCATTTCAGGCGGCCCTTATGGTTTTACAGCTTGCGCTTATCCTGAATGCGCTTGGCCTTGCCCTCGGAGCGGGGAATGCTCTTGGGTTCCACCAGCCGGATCTTGGCCGACAGGCCCAGCACCGACTTGATCTTTTCATGGATTTCGTTGCCCAATGCTTCCAGCGCGCCCACCTTGTCGCTGAACATCTCCTCGGAAACCTCCACCTGGATCTCCAGGCTGTCGGTGGCGCCCACCCGGTCCACCACCAGCATGTAATGGGGGGCTACCCCATTGATGCCCACCAGCACGCTTTCCACCTGAGACGGGAACACGTTGACCCCGCGGATCACCAACATATCGTCGGTGCGGCCGGTGATGCGGTTCATGCGCACATGGGTGCGGCCGCATTCGCACTTCTGGTCGTTGAGTTGGCAGATATCGTGGGTGCGGTAGCGGATCATGGGCATGCCTTCCTTGGTGATGGTGGTGAACACCAGCTCGCCCTTGGCGCCGTAAGGCAGCGGATTTTCGGTCACCGGGTCGATGATTTCCGGAATGATGTGGTCCTCCGCCACATGCATGCCCTGCTTCATCAGGCACTCCATGGCCACGCCCGGGCCGCAGATTTCGGTGAGCCCATACACATCCAGCGCATCAATATTCAGCAACTCCTCAATCCGTCCGCGCATCTGCTCCGTCCAGGGCTCGGCGCCAAACACCCCGGCCTTGAGCTTGAACCGCTCGATGGGAATGCCCATCTCCCTGATGGTTTCCCCGATATGCAGGGCATAAGAGGGAGTGCAGCACATGATGGTGGCGCCCAATTCTTCCAACATCATGATCTGGCGCTGGGTGTTGCCGCTGGACATGGGCACCACCATGGCCCCGATCTTGCTGGCGCCCTGATGCGCGCCCAGACCGCCGGTGAACAGGCCGTAGCCATAGCAGACCTGGACGATGTCGTTGCTGTCGCCGCCGGCCGAGGTAATGGAACGGGCCATGAGCTCAGACCAGATCTCCACATCCCGGGCGGTATACCCGGCCACAATGGGCTTGCCGGTGGTGCCGCTGGAGCCCTGAATGCGCACAATCTGCTGCTTGGGCACAGCCAGCAGGCCAAAGGGGAAATAGTCCCGCAAATCCGTCTTGTCGGTGAAGGGCAGGTATTTCAAATCGTCCACGCTCTGGATGTCAAAGGGCGAAATGCCCTTTTTCTGCATGCGCTCCCGATAGACGGGCACATTTTCATACACCCGCTGCACCACCTGCTTAAGCCTTTCCCCCTGAATTTTGCGCAGTTCTTCCCGATCCATGCATTCCATGGTGGGATTCCAAATCTTGATTTCCGTCTGGTGCGCCATAACTACCTTCCTTCCATTCTACTGTTTTTGTTGCGTCTGATACCCCAATTCAAAGGCCTTTTTGTTGACCTCCACAAACCTGGCGGGCACGCAGGACTCAATGGCCCTCAGCCAGGCCGCCTTGTCCGAATCCATGCGCGCGCACAACACGCCCAGCAGCACCAGATTCACCGCCCGGGCCTCGCCCGCCTGTTCAGCCAGGCCATAGGCGTCCAGGGCCACCACATCGCAGGCCTCCGAAAGCCGCTCAAGCAGCCCCTCCGGATAGGCCGTGGCCCCGGTGACCACCGGCATGGGCGAAATCTTCTGGCTGTTCACAATCACGCATCCGCCCTTTTTCAAATACTCCATGGCGCGGGCGGCCTCCAGCTGTTCAAAGGCCAGCACATAATCCGCGCTGCCCGCCTCCACCAAAGGCGAGTTTACCTTGTCGCCAATGCGCACATAGGTCACCACGCTTCCGCCGCGCTGGGCCATGCCATGCACCTCGGAAACCTTTACATCATAATTCAAATCCATGGCCAGCGCACCCAGGATGCGGCTGGCCAACAGCGTCCCCTGGCCGCCTACGCCCACCAGAACGATATCCATCTGCTTCACGCCTGATCGCCCGCCTTTCCAATCGCCGAGAATTTGCAGGTCTGCACGCACAGGCCGCAGCCCACGCACAGCGCCGGGTTGATGAACACATGCTTCTCCCGCTTTTCAATGGCCGGGCACCCCAGCTTCATGCAGGCTCCGCAGTTCTTGCACTTGGACGCGTCCGAGACCAAAGGCGCCTTCTTGCTCTTTTTATCCAACAGCGCGCAGGGCCTGCGGGCAATGATGACCGAAACCGCCTCGCGCTGGGTCTCCTCCCTGAGCGCCTTTTCCAATCCCTTCATATCGAAGGCATCCACGGTCACAATGTGTTCGCAACCGCAGGCCTCGCACATCTTTTCCAGGCTGACCTGGGCGGTCTGCTGGCCATAGATGTCATAGCCGGTGGCCGGGTTGGGCTGATGGCCGGTCATGCCGGTGGTGGAGTTGTCCAAAATCATTACCGTGATGTGGCTGCGGTTGTATACCGCGCTCACCAGGCCCGTGATGCCGCTGTGAATAAAAGTACTGTCCCCAATGACAGCGACCGTCTTTTTGGCGAATTCCTTGCCCCGGGCCTTGTCCAGCCCGTGGCTCATGCCGATGGATGCGCCCATGCACAGGCAGGTATCGATGCTCTCCAGGGGTTTGAGCGCGCCCATGGTGTAACATCCTATGTCCCCAGTGGCATGCAGGCCCAACTTGTGAATCACCGTATAGGGTCCGCGATGGGGACAGCCGGGGCACATCACCGGAGGCCGGGCCGGAATATCCTCCACCGCGTTCACCTCGGGCAGTTCCTTGCCCATAATCGCGGCGATTTTGCGGGCGGAAAGCTCGCCCTGCCGTCCGGTCAGGCGCTTGCCCTCGCAGGCAATGCCCCAGGAGGCCACCTGCTCCTCGATCACCGGCTCCAGCTCTTCGAACACATACAGCTTCTCCACCTGGGCGGCAAAGCGCTCGATCAGCGCCCTGGGCAGCGGATTGATGATGCCCAGCTTGAGCACCGAGGCCTCGGGCAAAGCGTCCTTGACATACTGATAGGCAATGCCCGAGCAGATGACGCCGATTTTTTTATCGTTCATCTCCACCCGGTTGACCGGCCAATCGCAGGCGTCCTGGGCCATCTTGTCCATGCGCGATTCCACCACCTTGTGGCGCTGGCGGGCCATGCCGGGCATCATGACATATTTCATGGGATCTTTCACATAATCCTTGAGCGCCGGCTCTTGCCGCTCGCCCAACTCCACCAAAGAGCGGGCATGGGCAATGCGGGTGGTGGTGCGGACGATCACCGGGGTGTCGTACTGTTCGCTGATATCAAAGGCCAGCTTGGCGAAGTCCTTGCACTCCTGGCTGTCCGCGGGTTCCAATAAGGGCAACTGAGCGCCCCGGGCGTGAATGCGGCTGTCCTGTTCGTTCTGGGACGAGTGCATGCCCGGATCGTCGGCCACCACCACCACAAAGCCGCCGTTGACTCCGGTGTACGACGCGGTGTACAGCGGATCCGCCGCCACATTCAGGCCCACGTGCTTCATGCAGCACAGCGCCCGCGCGCCGCCCACCGAAACGCCGGCACAGACCTCGGCGGCCACCTTTTCGTTGGACGCCCATTCGCAGTAAATTTCAGGATATTTGGAGCAGTATTCGGTAATTTCGGTGCTGGGCGTGCCCGGGTAAGAGGACACAACCTTGAGCCCCGCTTCCCATACGCCCCGGGCAATGGCCTCATTGCCCAGCATTAGTTGCTTCGCCAATTGAAAAACCTCCGTTTGCTTTGTAATCGTGATGTAATTTAATCCTTGCGCCGGTCGACAACCCGCTTGGCCTTGCCTTCAAAGCGCTTCAGGGTATTGGGGGAAACCAGCTTAACCGGTATATCCAACTGGCAAACCACCCGCAGCCGGGCCATGATGCTCCGGCGCAGGTTTTCCAGCTCCGCGAAATTGTCCAGCAGCGAGCTTTCTATGAGCTCCACCTTGACCTCGATCTTATCCATATAATTTTCGCGGTCAACCTCAATTTCGTAATGGGGGCCGATCTCCTTGATGCCCAACAGCACCGATTCAATCTGGCTGGGGAACACATTGACACCCCGGATGATCAACATGTCGTCCGAGCGGCCCTTGCATTTCTCCATGCGCAAGCTGGTGCGGCCGCAGGCACATTTTTCGGTAATCAACCGGGTGATATCCCGGGTGCGGTAGCGGATCATGGGCATGCCCTCTTTGGTCAAAGTAGTGATCACCATCTCGCCCTGCTCGCCCTCGGGCAGCACCTCCCCTGTCTCGGGGTTGATGATCTCGCAGAAGAAATGGTCTTCGTTGATGTGCATGCCCTTTTTGCATTCGCATTCCCCGGCCACGCCCGGGCCCATGACCTCGGTGAGCCCGTAGTTTTCGGTGGCAATAATGCCCCATTTTTCCTCCAGCTTGGCGCGCATCTCCTCGGTGGAGGCTTCGGCGCCAAACAGGCCCACCCGAAGCTTGATATCCTTCATGGCGCCCATTCGCTCGGCCACCTCGGCCATGTGCATGGCGTACGAGGGGGTGGCCACCAATACCGTGCTGCCAAAATCCCGCATCAGGTTGATCTGGCGCTCGGTATTGCCGCTGGAAATGGGCACCACCGCGGCCCCAATCTTTTCCAGGCCGTAATGCAGGCCCAGAGCCCCGGTGAACAAGCCATACCCAAAGGAGATCTGGGCAATATCGCTTCTCCGCGCGCCCGCCGCGGTAATCAGCCGGGCGATGCACTCGGCCCAGTTTTCCAGGTCGTTCCGGGTATATCCGGCCACAATGGGCTTGCCGGTGGTGCCGCTGGAGGCGTGTATACGCACGATATTCTCCATGGGTTCAGCGAACAGGCCATAGGGATAATGGTCCCGCAGGTCGGTCTTTACCGTGAAAGGCATCTTTTGAAGATCCTCAAAGGTTTTAAAATCCTCGGGCTTCATGCCGATTTTGTCCATGCGCTCCTTGTAAAAGGGCACCCTGTAGGCCCGCTTCATGGTCTCGCGCAACCGCTCCAACTGGATCGCGCGAACCGCTTCCCGATCCATGGTCTCGATTTTTTCGTTCCAGATCATCGTCGACTTCCTCCTGCCGTACAACCGTATTGCCCTTCGGGGATAACCTTTCCCCGAAAGCGCGGCGCGTCCTCCCTGTTGTCCATCATTGGGCCGCTCCGCCTGAAAAAATCTGTATTTTTCATTATACCGTATTCGCGCCTGAAAAGCAAACTTTCCTTATGATTTGGCGAAATTTGTCGCAAAAAATTGTTACCCTTAATGTACTCAAAGGTGTTTTGAGCCTGGTTCATTGAAAATTTTTTCCTTGGGATAGTCAGAAAATCGATGTGATCCCGGCTTTTCTTTATTCCCGAATCATTTATCTTGACAGACAGCACGATTCCATTCAACAATCCATGTAAAGATATTATATACGACAGACCTGTATGAGCGAACGATCTCCATGAACGCCTTGTTTACCGTCTGCCCGGCATTGCTTACCTTCCGCCGGACCATCCGGCCTCCGTAATCTTCCCCCCCTTTCTTTCACCGGCTTTATTCCCGAATTTGAAAGGATGGTTAATTATGGAATTGAACTATACACTCATGGGGCTTCAAATCAGACGGCATCGCAAAGAACAACGCCTTACCCAAGAGGCTTTGGGCGCCAAGTGCAATCACTCCGCCTCCTACATCTCCAACCTGGAAAACGCCCATTCCAAACCCAGCCTGGCCGCCATGGTTCAGATTGCCAATGCCCTGCATGTGGGATTGGACGCACTTTTGCGGGATAGTCTGGAAACCGTGCCGCCCATGGTGAACGGAGAATTTCAGGAGCTGCTTGCCGGATGCAAGCCCTGGCAGTTGAGGACCGTCGAGGACACAATGCGAACTTTAATTCATTCCTTGCTGGATCGGTCGCCAAAGTCCGAGGAAGATTAACCTATTTTTTGTTCCGTATGCAAAACAACGGAGCTGCCGCTCAACTTCCGTTGTGCGGCAGCTCCGTCAGACCGTTGACAAACCTATTTTTCTCGTTTGGGGATGCATGAAGGGGCCGCAGCCCCTTCATATTCAATCCGCAGCGGCGGCATGTACGCCGCGAGGAGCGGCCCAAGTGGCCGCTTCCGATATCATTT
>DVJW01000163.1 GCA_018716505.1 Candidatus Faecaligallichristensenella faecipullorum
CAAAAGGAAGGGGGAATTTTTCCCCTTTTTTTGTGGAATATCGAATCAACAATAAAAAAACGTCTGAAAACAAAAGCTTTCAGACGTTTTGGTGGGACATCAGGGACTCGAACCCTGGACACCCTGATTAAGAGTCAGGTGGTTATCAAGCTATAATTGCGATATAATTATAGCTGCAATTATCATAATCATGGTATCTACCCGTCGCACTATAACACACTATCGCTTATTGTGTCTACCGCGTTACGTAACGCCGCGGGCAAAATATGGCTATAAGTATCGGCGGTAATACTGATATTGGCATGGCCCAGCAGGCCTTGGAGCACCCGCAGATGGACGCCCTGGGCCACGGCCATGGTGGCCATGGTATGGCGCAGGCCATGGAGGTTTATGGGCTCCAGCCCGGCGCGCTCCATATCGCGGGCCAGCGCCCGGCCAATGGCGGCAGGCGTCACCGGCCCGCCGTCGGCATGGCAGGAGAGTACATAGCTATTCGGGCCGATGGGCGCGCGCTGGGCGCGCCGCCACATGGCGAGCTCAGCGGCCAGCGACGCCGGGAGCGGGAGCGACCGCAGGCCGGCGTCGGATTTCGGCGGGCCGGTCACTATGTGCCCCCCTATTAGCTGGACTTGCTGAGAGACGGTCAACTGGCGCTTGTCCAGATCAACATCGCCCCATCTCAGCCCGGCCAGCTCGCCGCGGCGCAGACCCAGACATAATGCCAGCGACCAGGCGATATGCCAGCGGCTGCCGACAGTGCGCACGAGCAGCGCGCGGGCGGTGTCCGCGTCCAGCCAGCGCGGATCGGCGCGCCGGTGGCGCGGAGCGGCCACGGCAGCGGCGGGCGATGCATCAATAAGCCCATAGGCCACCGCGCACTTCAGCGCACAGGCCAGCAGCCTATGGACAAGTTGGGCTGTGCGCGGATGTTGGGCGCTGATCGGCGCCAGCAGCTGCGCCACGGCCAGCGGGCGGAGTTCCGCCAGCGGCAGACTGCCGACTGCGGGCACGATATAGCGGGTTGTAAGGTCTTGATATTGCTCCAGCGTCCTTGGGGCCAGATCAGGCGCACGGAGCGCCAGATATGCGGTCATCCACTCTTCGACGGTCATGAATATCACCTCACGGTCACGATAACACGGCCAGACGAGGAGGGCAAGAGAAATGAGCGTTTACGACAGCGAAACCAGCGCTTTCGAGGGAAACCCAAACACGACAACCACCACAACCATAACCAGCAGGATCAGCAGTAGTAGTAGTAGTACGGGCGCGCGCGCGTGCGTACGCGCGTACGCGCGCGAGGAAGACCGCCAGGCGGATATACAAGGCTATCGAATCAAGCAGCTTTGCAAGCACTTCGAAGAGAGCTTCGACCGCAGATGCCCGCCGGTGGTAGCCAAGGAGATCGGGGACGCCTTGAATCTGGGCATGGACGCCGACTTGTTGGAGGCCATCATAGACGAGACCCAGCTTGCTCCCCGGCCCAGCTGGGCTTACGCCCGGGCCATTATCCGCAGGTGCTTTCGAGAACAGGTCTATACGGCGGAGGATTTCATGAGGGGCCGGGGCATTTATTGACCAAAACGAAACCAGTTTCGTTTAAAGCGGAATTGACGGAGGGCGGAAAGCGTAGTATACTACCCTTGCCCCAATGTTTTACTTCAGAGATCCGCCAAGGGCAAGGGCTTCCGGCATTCGCCGGAGGCCCTTTTCCGTTTTGATTGACGGAGGGACAGGGCCATGGTATACTAAGGGCGACGCTGCTTTTTGTTTTCTGCTTTGCTCCTTTTCTTCACAACTTCCATCGACGACCTGACGACCAATTCGCCGTGTCAAGGGCCGCGCGCGGCCCGGGAGGGCTTGCCCTTGACACGGCCCCAAAGTGCATAATGGGACGATGGCCCCCGGCAATCTGCCGGGGGCCCTTGTCTACCCGTCGCCCCGGTCACCCCGGTTTCCTACGGCCTCCAGCGCCGTTTTTCAGGGGCCGCCTATAGATTTTCTATTCCAGCCATCAAAAACGCTCTCAGGGGCGCTGGAGGCCTCACGGAGGCCAATGGGCAAAACGAGGCGATCAGAAAGAGCACCGACACATACTAAAAGTAGAAACCAGGCCATAAGAGGCGAGACAAGGCCGCGCGCAGGGTGCGCGGCAAAGGCGAGCCCGACCACGCGGGGGCGGGCCGCCGAGAGGCCCGCATAAGCCGACCGAAGCGCCATTGAGGCCAGGGACGCGCGAATTGGCGCGAGGTCGGCCCGAACCCGCCTGCGGAAGCCCAGGGCGCGCCCGGCCAAGCAACGGCCAGTGGGGCCGTCGTAAAGTGTCGGCCCCGCGCGGGCCGATGCGCGGCCCAAGGCGGGAACGGGCGGACGCGGCGACGGTTCCCCCGTTTCTTCGGCCGGCCCCGCAGGGAGCGAAGCGACCGAGGACGAAAAAGGCCCGGCCAACAGGCCGGGGCCACCGAGCGGCGCGGACAGGCCCCCCCAAAGAGGCCCCCGGGGAGCGCTCAAATTAAGGCCCGGCCAACAGGCCGGGGCTACTTATTAGTCGCGGAGGGGGGGACGGCCGGGGGGTTGCCTTGCCCGCGCGGGCCGGGGGACGGCCGGGGGGGAAGGGCAGCGCCGCCCCCAGAGGGCGCCCCAAGCGTCGCCCGGAGCGCAGCGCAGGGCGCGCGGATTTCGGGAACACCAACAAACGTTGGTTGCCTGGGAGACCATTTTCCCCCGCTTTGCTCCGGCTTCGGGCCTCTCCGGACGGCCTTTCAGACGGTGTATACCCCCATTTTACCCGGTGTGTACTCGTTGTTCAGGAGGAGCGGCCACGGCGGCGGCGGGCGACGCATCAACAAGAACTGTCTATTGACATGCATGCACAAACTGTGTACACTTTTCCCCGAGGTGATTGAACATGGCGTCACGGATAACACAAACAGTTACAGTCAGGCTACCCAACACGCTGATCGCTGATCTGCGCGGACTGGCAGATGCCGAAGGCGTCGGTCTGTCGGTGTTGATCAGGCGCATGATAGCCGAGGGCGTAGCAGACAGAGGAGGTGCGCATGACGCAGAGGCACAGACAGTATCTGGTCAGGTTGCCCAGCGCGACGGCTGATGCAGTCGATAGCTTGGCAGCCATGAGCCGCCAGCCGAAGAGCGCGGTGGTATCGGCGGCAGTACAGGCGGGGTTATCTACCCTGACGGCACGGCGGCGCATATGTACGCCGCGACAATGGCGCGGCGCACTCGTAGAGCACCGCGCGTGGCAACAATCGAAGTAAACTGATAAACCACTAAAAGCCTTAAAACGCAAAAAATGACCAGTTGATGGTGTAACATCAACTGGCCGACGGGTTAAGGAACCCATACTGAATGGGGTTGGTGGGACATCAGGGACTCGAACCCTGGACACCCTGATTAAGAGTCAGGTGCTCTACCAACTGAGCTAATGACCCATGAACGATGTGGTGACCATCAAACATTATCGCCTCAACGAGTTAATATTATACGCGAATGCACGGCGTTTGTCAATAGCTTTTTTCAATTTTTTGTAAGAAAAAATCCGGACAATATTTGTCCGGACAGATAGGCTAATACTCGATTCCTTTTCGGGCATTTAAACCCTGGTCATAGGGGTGGCGGTGCTTGCGCATCTCGGTGGCGTAATTTGCGCGCGCCAACAGCCAATCGGAAATCTGGCGCCCGGTTAAAACCACTTCACAGGTTTTCAACCATTTGTCCAGCAGGGGTTCCAGCGCTTCCCGGGGTACAAAGCCCTTGTTTTCGGCCACCAATAGCTCGTCCAATACCATAAGTTGGGGAGCGAATTCGTCAAAAGCGCCATCAATGGCCTGCAAAAAGCGGGTGTGCTGTGCCCTGAGCGCCTGCTTTTCGGCGTCATTCATCATGAAAGTGAATTTTTGGATGGGCTCATCCATGAGCAGCCGGATTCCGCTCAGCTGGCTCAAAGCAGTCAATTCACCGGATCGATTGTTCTTTAGAAACTGAGCCACCAAGACTTTGCGCCCCTGCCCGCAGGCGCGCAGCGCCAGGCCCATGGAAGCGGTGGTCTTTCCCTTGGCCTCGCCAAAATAAACATGTAGGCAATTTGTGGTGTCCGCCATGAAAATGCACTCCTCCGGGTCAAGCGGGAGCGGAGAAGAAGCGCTGCCCGCCCGGTTATCAAGGGTATTATAGGGCCTTTTGAGGGGAGAGTAAAGTAAAAATAGGGTTAACGACAGGGCCTGAATGAGAAACGGCCAATATATAAACGATAGATTGACCGGCGGGGGCATGAATTATGAAAGGGAAAGTCATTTGCGTGGAGGCAAAGGGTAGAAAAATATCGGGGTATTTGCCTGAAGCGGCGGAAAGGTGCGCGTGCTGTTATTTGCTGTGTGGAGATTGCGCGCAGACGCTTATGCCTGAATTGGCGCGGGGCATGGAGCGCGGCTGGACAGGCAAACCCATGGCGGTTTTGAGCCTGGAAGGCGCCCAGTGGGATCGGGATTATACCCCCTGGCCGGCACAAGGGCCCAAAGGCCGCGCATTTTCCGGCGGCGCGCCGGCGTTTTTGCAAACGCTGGTGGAGGAAATTATTCCGTGGGCCGAGGCGGAACTTCCGATTTTAGCGGGACGCGCCCATCGCTGTCTGGCCGGTTATTCCCTGGGCGGATTGGCCGCGCTGTATGGCGGGCTGGAGACCGGGGCGTTTGAACGGCTGGCCAGCGTATCGGGATCGCTTTGGTATCCGGGATGGGTGGAGTATTTACAGGGACGCCTGGCAACGGCATCTTTGCCCCTGGGGGTATACTGCTCGTTGGGCAAGGCTGAAGCCAAAACCCGCTTTGGCCCCATGGCCGCCTGTGCCGCGGACACCGGGCGCACGGTGGAGCTGTTTAGAGCCAGCCTGGGGGAGCAGAAGGTTTGTTTTGAATGGAATAATGGCCCGCACTTTTTTGAGCTTACGGAGCGTATGCTCAAGGCGCTGCGCCATTTGAGCTTATAGTTGTTCCTTGGGCCAGGGGGAAAGCGTTCCCCTTTTTACCAGGAACGCATGGCGCGCCAGGCGGGCCATGGGCGTGTCGCTCAATGAATCCGAATAAAAATTGTCCACCGGAGTGGCGCCAAAGACCTCTTGATAGCGCCGAACTTTTTCCTGGCCATGGCAGTTGATTCCGTGATAGCGGCCGGTGGACGGATCCACATTGGAGGCCATCAGGGTGCCCACCGCCAAACGCCCCTCCAGCAGGGGGGATAAGAGAAAGTAGGGCGAGGCCGAGATGATGACGTCGTCCGGCCTGCGCTGAGCCAGATACCAGGACTCAATCCGTCCCATATTTTGCGCCCAGAAAGCGGCGATTTCCCGGTCGAGCTCAGGAATATCCGGCAAAAAGCGATAAAAGCATTGCTTCATCCGGGTTTTGTCGATTCGTCCGGCCAGATAGCGCAGCGCGTAAACCAGTTGGATGGGCCAATGACGGGCAATTTTGGGGTGCCTGCGCAGACAATGGCGATAAAAGGCCGCGGTGCTGTCCACCCGAAAAATGGTCTTGTCGAAATCGTATACGTTCATGAAAGGCCTCCTTGCGTTCCGTGGCCGCCGGGCTTTAGAGATCAAGTATATCGCGGACTGACTGTTGATTATTGTACCATAGAATGGGATGGATTTGTATTTCTCCGCACAGATTTTTCAAAAATGGGAGACAAATAAGCGCGGTTATGGTATACTTGTGCAGGTAATGGATGGTGAGGAAACGGTTTTAGACGATCATCATAAGGGAAAAGGAAGGTATTTCCATGACCAATCGTGAGCGCTTCCATAAGCTGATGAACTTTGAAAAGGTAGACCGCCTTCCCATGCTGGAATGGGCCAGCTGGTGGGATCTGACCATTAATAACTGGGTGGAACAGGGATTAAAGATTCCGGAGAAGACCGACGGCCTGCCGCCGCTGCAGGAGCTGAAAAAGCAGCTGGGGCTGGATTTGGATTTGCAGACCTGGATCAGCTGCACCACGGCGCAGACCCCCAAGCCCGCCTACCATGGCGCGCCCATTGTGGAGAGCATGGAGGACTACGAGAGGATTTTGCCCACCTTATATCCCGAGCATCCGGTCAACGAGCCGTTGCTGCGCGAATTTGCCAAGCGTCAGGCCAGTGGGGAGGCCATTGTGTGGCTCTCTTTGGACGGCACATTTTGGGGACCACGCGTCTTGCTGGGCATTGAGCCCCATTTGTACGCCTTTTATGACGAGCCCGAGCTCATGCACCGCATCAACTCGGATCTGTGCGCCTATAACAAGCGGGTCATCGAGCAGGTCTGCGAGATCGTAACCCCGGACTTTATGACCTTTGGCGAGGATATGAGCTACAACAACGGCCCCATGATTTCGGAAAAGCTGTTTGATGAGTTCATGTTGCCCTACTATCAGCAGATGGTTCCCCAGCTGAAACAGCACGGCATTCGGGTGTTCGTGGATTCGGACGGAGATATCGAAAAGGCGCTGCCCTGGTTTGAACGGGCGGGCATTGAGGGCATTTTGCCCCTGGAGCGCCAGGCCGGGGTGGATTTGGAACGTTTGCGCCAGCAGCATCCCAAATTCCTGTTTATCGGCCACTACGACAAGATGGTCATGCCCAAGGGTGAAGAGGCCATGCGCGCGGAGTTCGAGCGGCTGTTGCCGGTGATGAAGCAGGGCGGCTTTATCCCGGCCGTGGATCACCAGACCCCGCCCGGTGTGAGCCTGGAAAACTATAAGATTTATTTGAAGCTGTACGCCGAATATACCCGCAAGGCCTGCGAGGAATAACAAGGCGGGGCGTGGGGCGGGAGCGGGCTTTCTCCAAGGAGAGCGGCCTGCGCCCGCCTTTGATTCTGTGAAGGAGGATTGGGCCATGAAAGCCTTTGAATTGTCAAAACCCAGCCGGTGCGCGATTTTGAGCGGCGGCCGCTGGTTGAATCCGGATGATTTTCCCGGAGATGTGACGCTGGGGTTTGAGGGGGATGCCCTGATGCTTTCGGCGGACAACAGTCCGGTGGAGGCCATACGTTTGGAATGGGAGACCGGGCTTTTGCCTGGGGCCAAGATCTTTGGCGACGCCTTTGAGCGCGGCTATGGGGATATGGGTTGGCGGGGGATTGAACCCGAACGGTGCCTGCCCTGGTATACCGCGGTGGACGAGGGCGGCCAGATGAGCTTTGTGGGCGTCATGACCGGGGCGAACGCCATGGTGAGCTTTTTTGTGACCAGGCGCGGCGTCACCATGATGGCCGATGTGATGAGCGGAAATCAGGGCGTCGTGCTGGGCGGCAAGCGCCTGGAGGTTTGCAGCCTGGTGGCGGCGTTTAACCGGAATGAAGAGGCCTTTGACTTCCTGAAGGCCCAGCTCAGGCGCCTGTGCCCGGCCCCCAAGTTGGCGGATCATCCCATCTACGGCGGCAACAATTGGTATTATGCCTATGGACGCAGCAGCCAGGAGAAAATTTTGAGCGACAGCGCGTTCATCGCCCAGATGAGCGAGGGATTGGAAAATAGGCCCTATATGGTCATTGACGATGGATGGCAGTTGGTCAGCGGCGGCGGTTCGGCCATTGGCGGGCCCTGGGTGGGCAACCGGATGTTCCCGGATATGGAGGGCCTGGCCGGGGAGATGAAGCGCCTGGGCGTGCGGCCCGGAATCTGGATGCGGCCCTTGATGACCAGCGAGCAGATGCCCAAGGCGTGCGTGCGCACCACCATGGATGGCGCTTCCATTTTGGATCCCACCCATCCGGCCGCTTTGGAATATGTGAGCGAGGCGGTGCACCGCATCGTGGGCTGGGGATATGAGTTAATCAAGCACGACTACAGCACCTTTGATGTATACCAATGCTGGGGATTTGGCAATCGGGGATGGCGCATGAACCGCATGGATAAGCCGCTGCACGACCGGTCGTTGACCACCGCCCAGGCGGTGCGCAGGCTGTACGAGACCATTTCCGGCGCCGCGGGCAGCGCTCGGGTCATTGGATGCAACACCATCGGCCATTTGGGCGCGGGTATTTTTGAGATTCAGCGCACCGGCGATGACACCAGCGGCCGCATTTGGGAGCGCACCCGGCGCATGGGCATCAACACCCTGGCCATGCGCATGCCCCAGAATCGGGTGTTTTACGATTGCGACGCCGACTGTGTGGGCCTGACCCGCGAGGTGGATTGGAAGATGAACCGCCAATGGCTGGAGCTGTTGGCCAAGAGCGGAACGCCGCTGTTTGTGTCGGTGGATCCGGATATCGCCACCGAAGAACATCGCAAGGCGCTTCGGGAGGCCTTTGCCATTGCCAGCAAGCGGCGCAAGGAGGGCAAGCCGTTGGATTGGCAGGACAATCTGTGCCCGGAAATCTGGGACTTTGAGGGCGAACGGCGCGAGTTCGACTTCAATGAACCGGTGGGAAACTATACGGGCGAGGTTTGGTGGCGGTAAGGAAAGATGCAGGGGCGCTTCGAAAGACCAGAAGCGCCCCTGTTTTGTGCCTTGGCTTTCGGGAGGGGGAAGGGTATGATTTGGAGCGTTGTGTTGGGGGCCATATTGGTTGCCGCAGGGATTTTTGCTTTTTTGAGGCCCGATTGGATCTGGAAGTTGACAGAACAGTGGAAGTCTTATTCTGCGGATGAGCCGTCGGATCTGTATGTGGCCAGCATGAAATTTGGGGGCGTTTTGATGGCCTTGGCCGGGATCGGCGCGGCGGTTTTGCCCTTTATTTTGGAATGAGCCGTTCGTTAAAACGTTAAAAAAGAGCCGTCCTCTCATACGGGAGAGGAAGGCTCGGTGTCTTTATTTAGATTTTTCCGGCGATGTCTCTGGATACCACCACGCCGCTGCACGAGGCCTGCATGAGACCGCGGGTGATGCCCGCTCCGTCGCCGATGGCATAGAAGCCGGGCAGGCTGGTTTCGAAATGATCGCCCACCGTGAGTTTGGAGGAATAGAACTTGACCTCCACCCCGTAGAGCAAGGTATTCTGAGAATACAGCCCGGGCGCCACATTGTCAAAGGCGCGCAGCGCCTCGATGATGCTCATCAAGTGGCGGTGGGGCAACACAAAGGACAGATCGCCCGGCACCGCGGTGGTCAAAGTGGGCACGGTGGTGGACTTGCGCAGGCGCGATTCGTCGGTGCGCCGGCCCTTGAGCAGGTCGCCCAGCCGCTGTACCATGATGCCGCCGCCGGTGAGCATGTTGCCCAGCTGGGCGATATAGCGGCCGTATTCGATGGGCTGGTTAAAGGGCTTGGTGAACCGGGTGGAGACCAACATGGCGAAATTGGTATTATGGGTGCGCAGCTTGGCGTCGGAATAGCTATGGCCATTCACCACCGCGATGCCGCCCTCATAGTGTTCCTCGCTCACCAGTCCGCCCGGGTTCATACAGAAGGTGCGCACCTTGTTTTCAAAGGTGTCGGCGTAGTAGATCATCTTGGCCTCGTACAGATGTTTGGTGAGGTGATCCATCACCGAGTTGGGCACCTCCACGCGCACCCCGATATCCACCTCGTTGTTTAAGGTGGAAATATTGTGTTCATGGGCGATGGAGGCCAGCCAGGCCGCGCCCCCGCGGCCCGGGGCGGCCACCACATAGGGCGCGCGCGCCAGACTGGTCTGGCCGCTCTTTTGATCCTTCAGATAGACGCCCGCCACTCTGCCGCCTTCCACCAACAGCTGTTCGGCGGTGGTGCGCTCGCGGAACTCAAAGCCCTTTTTGCTCTCCAGGGTGCGGTACATATCGCGCAACACGTCAAAGCCCTTTTCCGTGCCCATATGGCGCACCGGGCAGGGCACCAGTTTGATGTTGTGCTTGCTGCACTCATACATGATTTCTTCCACTTTGGGATCGTTGAGGCCATGGACCTCCTCGGGTGCGCCATGGGCCAGGTAGATGGAATCCGCGTATTGGATCAGGCGCTGCACCTGATCCCTGGGCAGGTAATCGGTGAGATTTCCGCCCACCTCTTCGCTCAGCGACAATTTTCCGTCCGAGAAAGCGCCCGCGCCGGCCCATCCGCTCATGATGTTGCAGGGCTTGCAATGCACGCATTTGCCCAATTTGCGGGCGGGGCAGGTGCGATGGTCGATATGCAGTCCCTCATCCACGATGAGCAGACGCGCGTCGGGTTTGAGGCTAAACATTTCCAGGGCGGTAAAGATGCCGGCCGGGCCGGCGCCCACCACGATCACGTCATAATCAAACATAAATTTCAACTCCTGAATGTCGGCCGTTCAATGTGTAAAGATTAAAACACAGACCGCAGCAAAGTATAGGGCATTTAACACAAAATGTCAAGGCTAATTCTTTGTATCGTTAAAATTTTATCGGTAACCCGGGAAGATGGCGCGGAATTTGTAGGATTTGTGCCCGCGGCCTTTCCTTTTGTTGGGTTTTCTATTATAATATAGGAAAATTGTTCGACAAAGGAAGCGTTGAAAATGAGCTATCATGTGAATACCCATTGTGTGCAAACCGGATATACCCCGAAAAACGGCGAGCCCCGGGTGCTGCCCATCGTGCAGTCCACCACCTATAAGTACGAATCCAGCGATCAAATGGGCCGGCTGTTCGATTTGGAGGAAGACGGATATTTCTACAGCCGCCTTCAGAACCCCACCAGCGACGCGGTGGCCAGGAAGATCTGCGCCCTGGAGGGGGGCCATGCGGCCATGCTGACCTCTTCGGGTCAGGCGGCCAATTTCCTGGCCCTGTTTAACATCGTCAACGCGGGCGACCATGTGGTCAGCTCCTCCACCATCTACGGTGGAACCTTTAACCTTCTGGATGTCACCATGCGCAAGATGGGCATTGACGTGACCTTTGTGGACCCGGATTGCTCGGAAGAGGAGCTCAACGCGGCCTTTAAGCCCAACACCAAGGCGGTCTTTGGAGAAACCCTTTCGAACCCCACTTTGGTGGTGCTGGATATTGAAAAATTTGCCAAATGCGCCCATGAACACGGGGTGCCGTTGGTGGTGGACAACACCTTCGCCACCCCCATCAACTGCCGGCCCATGGAGTTTGGGGCGGACATTGTGACCCATTCCACCACCAAATACATGGAAGGCCACGCCAGCACCGTGGGCGGCGCGGTGGTGGACAGCGGCAATTTTGACTGGCTGGCCCATGCCGACAAATTCCCAGGCCTGACCCAGCCGGACGAATCCTACCACGGGCTCAACTACGCCAAGGATCGGGGCAAGGACGCCTATATTCTCAAGGCCACCGCCCAGATGATGCGCGATTTGGGCATGACGCCCGCGCCCATCAGCTCCTTCCTCCTGAACTTGGGATTGGAGTCCTTGGCCCTCAGGGTGGAGCGCCATTGCGCCAACGCCCTGGCCGTGGCCCAGGCGCTGGAGGCCGACGAGCGCATCGGATGGGTCAACTATCCGGGTCTTACATCCAGCAAATATCATGCGTTGGCGCAAAAATACATGCCCAAGGGCACCTGCGGGGTGATCTCCTTTGGCATCAAGGGCGGAAGGGCCGCGGCCACCCGGTTCATGGACAGCCTGAAACTGGCCGCCATCGTGACCCATGTGGCCGACGCGCGCACCTGCGTGCTGCATCCGGCCAGCACCACCCACCGCCAGATGACCGACGAACAGCTGGCCGCCTGCGGGGTGGGACCGGATCTGATCCGGCTTTCGGTGGGTATCGAATACATTGACGATATTCTCGCGGACATTCGCCAGGCGCTGGACGTGGCCTGCGAGTAAAGGGGTTTCCCGCGCAGCCGCCGGGATCAACAAATTGATTGGGGGAGGAAAGCAGCATGTTTGATCGTGAAGCCTATCGCAAAAAGGTGGACTGGTTCGTGAAGAACCGCTTCGGCATGTTTATCCATTGGGGGCTCTACGCCATTCCGGCCCGGGGAGAATGGGTTCGCAGCGTGGAGCGGATTTCGGTGGAGGATTATCAGCAGTACTTTGATGAGTTTGATCCGGTGGATTACGATCCCGGAAAATGGGCCCGGGCGGCCAAAGAGGCGGGCATGAAGTACGCGGTTTTGACCGCCAAGCATCATGACGGCTTCTGCCTGTTTGACAGCGCGCTCACCGACTACAAGTGCACCAACACCAAGGCCGGCCGCGATTTGGTGCGGGAATATTTGGAGGCCTTCAGGGCCGAGGGGCTCAAAGTGGGCCTGTACTATTCGCTGCTGGACTGGCATCATCCGGATTATCCGGCCTATGGCGACAAGCAGCACCCCATGCGCGACAACGAGGCCTTTAAGGGCGTTCAGCACAACTTCGACAATTATCTGGACTATATGCACGGCCAGATCAAGGAGCTTTGCACCAATTACGGAAAAATCGATTTGTTCTGGTTTGACTTCTCCTATGACAATCTGACCGGCGAGGCCTGGCGGGCCACGGATTTGGTGCGTATGATTCGCCAATACCAGCCCGACGTGCTGATCGACAACCGGCTGGAGGTCAGCGGGGAGGGATTCGGCTCGCTGCTCAGCGAGGAACCCAGCGAGTATTCGGGCGATTTCGTAAGTCCTGAGCAGATCATTCCGCCCCACGGCATCCTGGACAGCCAGGGCCGGGAGGTGGTCTGGGAGGCCTGCATCACCATGAACAACAATTGGGGATACTGCGCCCAGGACAAGTTCTTCAAGTCCTCGGAGATGATGATCAAAAAATTGGTGGAATGCGTCAGCAAAGGCGGAAACCTGTTGTTGAACGTGGGCCCGGACGCCAAGGGCAACATTCCCCAGGAATCGCTGGACATCTTAAAGGGCATTGGCCGCTGGATGAAGGACAATTCCAAGAGCATCTACGGCTGCGGGACCTCCAAGCTGGATAAGCCGGAATATGGCCGTATCACCCAGAACGGGAATCTGATCTATTTTCATGTCACCGAGCCCCAGATCGGCTTTGTGCCGCTGATGGGCATTCAGGCCGATCAGGTGAAGAAGATCCGGCTGCTCAAGGATGGTTCGGAGATGCAAATCATCCGCAACTGGATGACCGGAAATTATCCGGACGTGGTGTTCGTGTCCTTTGGGCCCAATCCAGCCCTGCCCGACCCGGTGGATACCGTGATCGAGGTTGAGCTCAAGGCGTAACCCCATTTTCTATGCCGCCGCCCCGCAAAACCGGGCGGCGGTTTTCCGTTCACCTGGTGTATTTTTGTGCGTCCAGGTGGTTTACAAAGTCTCTTGGATGATGATACAATGATATACAGAGTTCACTTTTGGGGGCGTATTGACCAATGAGACAGACGGATGAAGTTTTTGCGACGGTGTTGCTGCTCAGCCAACTGACCATCAACCGCAATGAGTTGGCCAGGCCGCTGACCACGGCCGAATGGTACCGCTTCAGGGAGACGGTGCGCGCCTCCCGGGTGGGCAGTTTGGGCAACCTGTTGGGTATGGATATCAGCGCGCTTCAGCAGGAACTGGGCATACCGGAACAGGATGCCTTTCGCATTTTCAGTCTGCTCAACCGGACGGTTCATCTGTCTTATGTGTTGGAAAAGTTTTTTGAAAAGGGCATTGACATTGTCACCATTGGTGAAGAGGAGTATCCCAAAAGGCTGGTGGAACGCCTGGGGGAAAAAGCGCCGCCCATGCTGTATTACGCGGGGGATCTAAAACTCTGCCAGGAAAAGGGCATTCTCATGGCCGGAGCGGGCAACATGAAGGAGGCGGGCGAGCGCTGCGTTCAGACGCTGGTGGATAAAATTATCCGGGCCGGGTATCTTTTGATTACCGGCGGCACCCGAGGGGTGGATTGGCTCATCGAGCAGACCGCCGACGAATGCGGCGGCAAGGTGGTTTCTTTCCTGGCCGAGGCCCTGGTGGGCAAGTTGGCCGAGCCCGGCGTTCAGGCCATGGTGTCCGGGGGGAGAATGTTGCTTTTGTCCACCGTGCACCCCGAGGCCCCGTTTACCATGACCCACGCCCTCAATCGCAATAAATGCCTGTACGCCCTGGCACAGTCCGCGTTTATTGTGACCGCGGACGCCCAAAAGGGCAGCACCTGGGAGGGCGCCATGGAGGCGCTGCGCAAGAAATGGTCGGATAAAATTTTTGTGTGGGACAACGAGGGCTTTGAGGGCAACCGCCAGTTGATTCTGAACGGCGCCATGCCGGTAAAGGACGTGGAGGCGCTTTCGGTTCAGCAGTTGGTCACCCAATGGCAGTCCCCGAGCTTTGAACAGATCAGTTTGTTTTAAGAGGGGGATTGCGGCCTGGAGTCTGTGTAAAATCCCGGAGAAGCGAAAGGATGCCTTGAATTTTTTGAAGGCGACGGTTATAATAAAAATAGGGTGATTTTAAATTAATTATAGGAGAAAAAGGCCGTGGCAAGAAGAGTTTTGATTGTAGATGACGAGCCCTTGATCGTAAAGGGATTAAAATATAGCCTGGAACATGATGGTTTTGAGACCGAATCGGCAGCCGATGGGGAAGAGGCGGTCAACAAGTTTTTCGCGGGCCAGTTCGACCTCATCCTGCTGGATGTTATGTTGCCCAAACTAAACGGGATTGAGGTTTGCCAGCGCATTCGCGAGAAATCCAATGTGCCCATTATTATGCTCACCGCCAAGGGCGAGGATATGGATAAAATTCTGGGCCTGGAGTATGGCGCGGACGATTATATGACCAAGCCTTTCAATATCCTGGAGGTTAAGGCGCGCATTAAGAGCATCCTGCGGCGTACCACCGTGCAGCAGCACGACAACAGCGCCAAGATTTTGCAGGTCCGGGATATGAAGATCAATCTGAACAACCGTTCGGTGACCATAGGTGGGAAAGAGGTCAATCTGACAGCAAAGGAGTTCGATCTTTTGCAGCTTTTCGTTTCCAACCGGGGCAAAGTGTTCAGCCGGGAAAGCCTGTTGGAAACCATCTGGAAGTATGATTACCTGGGCGATTTGCGCACGGTTGATGTGCATATCCGCCGACTGCGCGAGAAAATAGAGAAGAATCCCGCCCAGCCCGAGTTCATCTTCACAAAATGGGGAGTGGGTTATTATTTCACTGACAAGGATTAAAAATGTCATATCCTCTGTCCGGTGGAGAATTGTCGTCGCCTACCTGCTGATCGTGTGCGCGGCCTTTTATGTGGTGGCCGCTTCGCTGATTCGGCTGGTAGGTGAATATTTGTTTACCCAAAAAGTC
>DVJW01000164.1 GCA_018716505.1 Candidatus Faecaligallichristensenella faecipullorum
GGCCGCGTTTACGCGGCTGGAGGCCCGAGGACAGCGCCTTAGCGCTCCGCAGGGCCGGAACCCCGGGCAAGTGAAACGCGGCCCGGGGCGAGAAGAAAAATGATAGAGGAAGCGGCCACTTGGGCCGCTCCTCGAACCGGCAAAGCCGGTTCTGCGGATTAAATATGAAGGGGCTGCGGCCCCTTCATGCATCCCTAAACGGGAAAAATAGGTTTGTCAATGGTCCGCGCCGTCTCCCATTCGGGAGGCGGCGGTTTTTCTATTCACCCCTTTGCGAAAAAATGAATAGATTAAAAAGGCGCGCTCCAACCCATGAGCGCGCGTTACTCAAGGCAAGGATTTTCGCGGAGGGATGAAAATGGAATGGATGCTGAAACAGGATCCTGTTCTGTTGGCGTTTATATTTACCACCTTCGCCTATTTGATGACCGCGCTGGGGGCGGCGGTGGTGTTTTGCTTTCGCAACGTGAGCCAACGATGGATGAACGCCATGTTGGGCTTTGCTGCGGGCATTATGATTGCGGCCAGCTTCTGGTCGCTGTTGGCCCCGGCCATTGAACGGGCCCAGGGCGGAAAGCTGCCCGCCTGCCTGGTGGTGACGCTGGGTTTTGGGGCGGGCGCGCTGTTTTTGGTGGGCTGCGATGGGGCTATGGCCAAGGTGCGCGCCCTGCGCAACCGGCCGGCCAACCGGTCCGAGCGGGTGCGGCGCACCTTTCTCCTGGTGTTTGCCATAACGCTGCACAACATTCCCGAGGGCCTGGCCGTGGGCGTGGCCTTTGGGGCGCTGGCCGGGGCGGGCACCATGGACGGCCAGATGCTCATGGGCGCCATGGCTGTGGCCATGGGCATTGCGCTTCAGAATTTGCCCGAGGGCGCGGCGGTTTCCACCCCGCTCCGGCGCGAGGGCATGAGCCGGATCAAATGCTTTTTAATCGGCCAGATGTCCGGATTGGTGGAGCCCATCTTTGGGGTTTTGGGCGCGGTACTGGTGATTTGGGCCAAGCCGGTTTTGCCCTATGCGCTGTCCTTTGCGGCCGGGGCCATGATCTATGTGGTGGCCGAGGAACTTCTGCCCGAAGCCCAGAGCGGGCGGTCCGCCACCGGACGGTTGGGGAGTTTGGGCTGTGTGGTGGGCTTCGCGCTGATGATGGCGCTGGACGTGGGCCTGGGCTGACTGCCCAGGGGCGCACATTGTAAAAATACGCGCTTAGGCAGGAACCCACTTTGCATACGTCGAACTACAAAAGGACTGTTTTTATACAGATTAACAGAAGTTTTTCCGGCGTTCATGAGGGTTTTACCCAGCGTTTTGGAAATTCGGCGATACAGGAGGGAAGCCTGGGTTGGCGAAGCTCTATTTTCGTTACGGCGCCATGGGCTCCAGCAAGACGGCCAACGCCATCATGGTAAGATATAATTATTTGGAGCGCGGGGGCCGGGTGCTGATGCTCAAGCCCAGGCTGGATACCCGGGACGGCGAGCGCATGGTGCGCTCCCGCTCGGGGTTGAGCGCGCCCTGCGCCTATGTGGAGGAGCTGGAAGGCATGGATGTCCGCGGCTACGACTGCGTGATCGTGGATGAGGCCCAGTTTCTGACCCGGGCGCAGGTGCTGAAGTTGGTTGAAATCGTGGATGAGGCGGAAGTGCCGGTCATCTGCTATGGGCTCAGGGCCGATTTTCGGGGCGAGCTGTTCGAGGGAAGCGCCTGCCTTTTGGCCTGGGCCGATACCATAGAGGAGATCAAGACCGTGTGCTGGTGCGGAAAAAAGGCCACCTGCAACGCCAGGGTTCAAGACGGCCGGGTGGTCAAAGAGGGCGAACAAATTTTGCTGGGCGGCAACGAGGCCTATGTGAGCCTCTGCCGCCGCCATTGGAAAGCGGGGCAGCTGGGCCCGGGGGAGGAAGCGCATGAGGCGGATTGAGAAAATCGAGGGGGACAAAAAGCGCTTTTTGGATCTGCTGCTGGATGCCGATCCCTATGAGCCCATGGTGGACCGGTATCTGGATGCGGGCGAGATGTTCGTGCTGTATGAGGACGATGTTCCGGTGTGCGAGGCCGTGATGCTGAAGCGCGGGGACGGCGGGATGGAGATCAAAAACCTGGCCACCGCCCCGGCCTTTCAGCGCAGGGGCTATGCCAGGACGCTGGTGGAGGCCATGGCCCGGCGGTATGCCGGGAAAAGCCGCTATCTCTATGTGGGCACCAGCAATCCGGCGGTGTATCAGGCCATGGGGTTTGAATACGCCTACACGGTGCCCAATTTTTTCCTGGATCACTATCCGGAACCCATCATCGACCAAGGCGAACAGTGCGTGGATATGATCTATCTGCGCCGGGATTTGAACGGCATGAAAGAGGAAAGGTAAGACATGCAGACCATACGAGGGCTATGCCCCTATATTTGTTGGATTGAGCCTACCGGGGATGTGGAGGCCGACGTGCGCGCTATTTTGGCCGCCAACGGTAAGCCGGGCACCTTGCGGCATGTGCTGAAGGTGGCGGAGGCCGCCCTGCCCTGGGCGAAACGATGGGATCTGGAGGAGGAATGCGTTGCGCAGGCCGCGCTGCTGCACGATATCAGCGCCATCATGCGGCCTGCGGATATGCTCGTCTATGCCCGGGAGCAGTCCTGGAGCCTCGCTCCCTGCGAGATCGAATATCCGTTCCTGCTGCATCAGCGCGTCTCCCGCGCCCTGGCCGCCCGGCTGTTCTCCGTTAAGGATGAGCGGGTGCTCTCGCCCATCGAATGCCATACCACCCTGAGGCCGGGGTGCGATCGATACGATTTAACCCTGTTCCTGATGGATAAGCTGGCGTGGGACAAGGAGGGCGTGCCGCCCTATGATGCGCTGCTGACCCAGGAGATGGAAAAATCCCCGGAGCGGGCCGCATTGGCCTATATCGAATACGCCCTGAAAAACGGGCTGATTCTGGATCCCCATCCGGATCTGCTGGCCGCCCGGGAATATCTGCGGAATTTTCTTTCCATATAAAAAAGGGGGGCGCGGCTCAGCCGCGCCCCCTTCAGGGTGTTGACAAAGTCAACACCCTTCGAAAAAATGAA
>DVJW01000165.1 GCA_018716505.1 Candidatus Faecaligallichristensenella faecipullorum
CCGACCGCGGACGGCAAAATCGAAGATTTTGACGCCGCGCCGTCGGAGCGGCCCAGGTGGCCGCTTCCTTTATCATTTTCTGGCCGCTGCCGAAGGCAGCAAGAAAATGATGCAACTCAGGAAAATGAAGTATTCATTTTCCTGACAGCGTGTCGACTTTTTCGACACGCTGAGCGCGGGCAATCCCATGAGGATTGCCCGCCTTTTGTTTGTTCCCGCCTATTTGAGGGCCTGGCCCAGCGCTTCGCATTCGGCCAGCGCGGCGTCGTCGGGGGCCTCGTTGCAAATCACGCTTTCGCAGGCCAGATCAATGCCTGCGCCGCTGCAATCGGCCTCCCAAGTGCGCATCCATTCCCCATCGCCCCAGCCATAGGAGCCAAAGAGTGCAACCTTCTTCCCCTTCAGCGCCGGTTTGCAGCTTTCAAACAAGGGTTCGAATTCGCTCTCTTCCAATTGCTCCGCACCCATGGACGGGCAGCCAAAGGCAATGGCGTCATAGTCTTCGATTTTAGAGGCATCGAACTCAGCGGCGGAAAAAAGCTCGCCCTCCGCCCCCTTGGCCACCGCCTCGGCCATGGCCTGGGTGTTGCCCGTGCCACTCCAATAGACCACCGCAACCTTGCTCATAAACATTCCTCCTCCGATGAAAAATATGTTGGTATATGTCAAGCGGAAAACCGTAACGCTCCCCTGTTCTGTGAGGATACCGTCAACCGCGCAACATCAAAGCCTTTATTATAGCAATTCTGATAAATCCTGCTGCATTTTTGAAACAGCGCAAACTTCTTTTGGGCTTCTTCCTCATGGCCATACGCTTTCCAGCAGCCCAGGCAGCAATAGCCTTTGCCCTCATGGCGGATAAAGCCCACCACATCCTCCAACGGATAATCCAGAAAAATCCCGACCTCATGGGGAAAGGATTCTCCGCAATGAATGTGACACTCCAAACGCTCCAGGCAGGCCGCCTCGTTCCAATCCCTATAACCATATTGAGCGAGAAAGGCCTGAATCTCCGGATCATCCAAACGCGCCTGCAGGGCTTCGGGACGATATACATAGACCAAGCCGCCCGGACTGCATTGTTTCAAAATTCTAAGACGCACCCCTCGGCCATTCAAGGCGCGGTTCAACCGTTCAACCGCCTGCTCAACGCTCTCCTCCCCATCTCTCCGCCAGGAAAACAGACTCCCACATTTATGGCCGGCCAGCGTGGCCGCGCAATGGCCGATCATTGCGGCTTCAAAACAGCTATACAAACGCGTTCCTCCTCTCGGTTGTTGGAACTGGTCAGTTAGTTTAATCTAACCAACGTCATCATAGCAGTTTTCTCACCCCGTGTCAAGCCCTGATTCTTCAAAAAAATTCACAAGAAAAAATTTTTAAAAATGCCTTGACAACCCAAGTTAGCCGTGGTAAACTACGAACCGGTTAGAGGAAGCAAACTCCTGCCAAACGCCCTTCCCCAGTGGGGAAAAATATGAACTTGAAGGGAGATGGCCATATGATGCCGTTGGGAATGGCGTCTCCAGGCGATGTGAACACCATCCAAAAGATCACCGGAAAAGATGATGTTCGTCAGCACCTGGCGGAACTGGGATTTGTGGTTGGAGAAGAAGTTCGCGTCGTCAGCGAACTGGGCGGAAATTTGATTCTAAGCGTGAAGGACAGCCGGATCGCTTTGGATAAGACCATGGCCATGCGCATTATGGTTTAACCTATGGGAGAGAAAAAGTCAAGGGAGGTCGTGGGATGAAAACGCTTCGTGACGTTAAAGTCGGCGAACATGCGGTCATCGAAAAGCTGCATGGCGAAGGCGCTTTAAAGCGCCGGATTATGGATATGGGCCTGACCAAGGGCACCGAGGTCTATGTCCGCAAGGTGGCGCCGTTGGGTGACCCTATGGAACTTACGGTGCGGGGATATGAGCTTTCCGTTCGCAAGGGCGACGCGGAGCTCATCGAAGTGCGGTAGACAGCGAAAGCGGATACCGCTTTTCTTTCGAACATAAGTTAGATATTTCTAACTTATGTATCATTACAGGGAATCTTTCGGCGCGACCAGGGGTGCTAAAATCAGAGATTTGCACCCCGTACCCGGCGGACGCTTTGCCGTTTGACGGGCAAAACAAGAGGGAGGAATCAGCATGGCAATCAAAATCGCCTTGGCCGGCAATCCGAACTGCGGCAAGACCACCATGTTCAACGACCTGACTGGTTCGAATCAATATGTGGGAAACTGGCCGGGCGTAACGGTGGAAAAGAAAGAAGGACGCCTTAAGGGCAATCCGGACGTTATCATTCAGGATCTTCCCGGTATTTACAGCTTATCCCCCTACACCCTGGAAGAGGTGGTGGCCCGCGGATATCTGGTCAATGAAAAGCCGGACGCGATTTTGAATATCGTGGACGCAACCAACATTGAGCGCAACCTTTACCTTACCACCCAGCTGGCCGAGTTGGGCATTCCCATGGTCATAGCGCTCAATATGATCGACGTTACCCGCAAGAATGGAGACAAAATTGACCTGAAAAAACTGGGCGCCGCCTTGAATTGCGAAGTGATGGAGACCAGCGCCCTGAAGGGCGAGGGCTCCCGCCAAGCCGCTCAGCGCGCGGCCGAACTGGCCAGCAAAGGCGTGCGTACCGCGGAACTCCCCCACGTCTTTACCGGCAGTGTGGAACACGCACTGGCCCATATCGAAGATCTGATTACCCACCGGGATGGCCAGGAAGCGGTGCATCACCATCACGCGGACGGAAGCGTCCACTCGGGCGGCATCGTTCCGTCCCACCTGGTGCGCTGGTACGCCATCAAGCTGTTTGAGCGCGATGAAAAGATCATGGCCGAGCTGAATTTGCCCAGCGGCATTAAAAACGCCATTGAGGAGTCCATTCGCGAATGCGAGGCGGAAATGGATGACGACGCCGAATCCATCATCACCAACCAGCGCTACGCTTACATCAATAAACTGGTCCATTCCTGCGTGCGCAAGGGAAAGCCCAAGGGCAGCCTGACCACCTCGGACAAGATCGACCGCATAATCACCAACCGTTGGCTGGCGCTGCCGATCTTCGTTGTGGTGATGTGGTTTGTTTATTATATTTCCGTTTCCACCATCGGCACCATTGTAACCGACTTTACCAACGACGTCTTCGTGGCGGAATGGATCCAGGAGCCGGTGCGGGGATGGCTGACCGGCCTGGGCACCGCCGACTGGCTCACCGGCCTCATCTGCGACGGTATCATCGCGGGCGTGGGCGCGGTATTGGGCTTTGTCCCCCAGATGCTGGTCCTGTTCTTCATGCTGGCCATCCTGGAAGATGTGGGCTACATGGCGCGCATCGCCTTCATCATGGACCGCATTTTCCGCAAGTTTGGCCTTTCGGGCAAGAGCTTTATCCCCATGCTGATCGGCACCGGCTGCGGCGTGCCGGGCGTCATGGCCTCTCGAACCATAGAAAACGACCGCGACCGCAAGATGACCATCATGACCACCACCTTTATTCCCTGCGGCGCAAAGATGCCCATCATCGGCCTGATCGCGGGCGCATTGTTCCACAACGCGGGCTGGGTAGCCACCTCGGCCTACTTCATCGGCGTTGCGGCCATCATCGTCAGCGGCATCCTGCTTAAAAAGACCAAGCCCTTTGCGGGCGATCCGGCCCCCTTCGTCATGGAGCTGCCCGCCTATCATGCCCCCAGCGGAAACAACGTGTTGCACAGCATGTGGGAGCGCGGATGGAGCTTCATCAAGCGTGCCGGAACCGTTATCCTGGTCTCCTCCATCGTCATTTGGTTCGCTCAAAGTTACGGTTGGGAGGCCAAAGCGCCCGAGGCGCTGGCCGAGGCCGGCACTGAAGTCGCCGAGACCGCGGATACCGAAACGGCTGAGGCCGTGGATGCGCCGGTGGTATTTGGCGCGGTGGAAAACACCGACAATTCGATTCTGGGCCGGGTGGGTTCGGTGGTTGCGCCGGTATTTAAGCCGCTGGGCTTCGGCGACTGGAAACCCACTGTGGCCACGGTGCTGGGCCTGGTGGCCAAAGAAGAGGTTGTCAACGTATTCGGCATTGCATACAATACCGACACCGAGGAGATGGACACGGCCACTCTGTTGGAGGAAGGCTCCAGCGAGGATATGGAAAGCGGGCTCCATCCGATTGCCGAGGGCTTTAATGAAACCAGCGGCGGCCACGGCGCGCTGGCGGCCTATGCCTTCATGATCTTTAACCTGCTGTGCGCCCCTTGCTTCGCGGCCATTGGCGCCATCAAGCGCGAGATGAACAACGGCAAATGGACCTGGTTCGCCATTGGATATCAGTGCGTGTTCGCCTACGTTTGCGCCCTGATTGTGTATCAACTGGGCCTGCTCTTCTCCGGCGCCGGTTTCAGCATATGGACCGCGGTGGCCATCGTGCTGCTGGCCGGGCTCATCTACCTGCTGGTGCGCAAGAACCGCTATGATGAGAACCACTTTACCCAGAAAGTCAAAGTGGGCGCGTAAAAAACGCGGCCCTCAAAAAAGGAGTTGATTTGCTATGGCAACCTGGATCATTGGCATCCTGCTGGCGCTCGTGGTGGGTGCGGTTGTTCTGAATATGGTCAAAGACAGGCGCAACAACAAGGGTGGCTGCAGTTGCGGCGGAGGTTGCTCCGGTTGTCACGGCTGCTGCTCTGGAACCGCTGACAAAAAAGCGCACTGATTCTCCGGCGGAGATGCGGCGAGTTCCGCGTCTCCGCCCCATTTTTACATTCTTACATAAAAAAGGAGCTGATGCCCATGACACCGGCACTTATCCGCTGCCTCTTGGCCATATCCGCCCTTTCCGAGGTCTGTCCGTCCGTTGCCTCAAAAGACGTCGCCCAGCTTCTGGGCCTGAAGCGCCCGACCATCCATCGGGCCCTGGAGGCCATGCGAACCAAGGGGCTGATCCTCAAGGAGCCCTATGGGGACATCTATTTGACCGAAACGGGCGTAGCCCTGGCGCATAGACTGGAAGAGCAGCGGGATCAGCTTTCCATCCTGTTTGTCCGAAAATTCTCCCTCGCCCCCGACGAGGCCACCCGCGCGGCCATATTACTCATCAGCGAGCTCAAGGAGGAGAGTCTGTCTAAGCTTCAGGCGCTAAAATAGTTCTTTCGAAAGGATGATTGAACATGACTGCCCTGTTGTCCATCTTGGGTTTGATTTTACTGATGTTGTTGCTTTATCGTCTCAAAGCCTGCTTAAAGAAACGGCTTTACCGCCCTAAAAGCAGGCAGGAGACCGGCTCCCAAGGGAATATTCGGTAAGATCAAAAAGGCAGCAGCCCTACAGAAGCTTTTCAAAGGTCCGATACCACTTCAGTCCATATTTTTCTTCCAGTCCCAGATCGACCATTCCCCTGTATGAAAAACCGGATTTTTCATACAGCCGAACGGCCGGAATATTTTCCTCATAGGTATCCAGCCGAATGGCTCGAACGCCCTGCCGCCGGCCCAATTCCGCCGCCTGGTCCAGCAGGGCTTTTCCCACGCCTTTTCCGAAATAATCCGGATGTACCGCCAGTATATGGATCACGATCACCGGCACCTCAAAATCAATCTGCCAATCCACATCCCGATAGGGCTCACCCTGTTCCCTTAAATAGATCACTGTTCCCGCGATCTTCCCCTGGCATTCCGCCACATAGAGAGCGCCCGCGCGCAGGCCCTCCTCGGCGTCCTGGCGCAGCGGATAGACGCCCTTTTTCCAGCCAGGATAATTCACATGGCATTCCAGATAGCCGTTCAGTTCATCATACAGGCGTTCCACCGCGTCCAAATCTTCATAGGCAGCGGGTCTTACGATGGGTTTCATCGAACTTTTCCCCCTTCCGGGCTTCTCAAACAGCCCGTTTCATTTTATCATAAACCCGGGTATTGACAAAAGGGAAATTTCTCAGGATAATAAACACATACCCCTAAAGGTACAGGAGGCACAAACATGAGACAGTGTATGGACGCAGACAATCTACACAGAAGATTAAAAAAAATTATCGGACAGGTGCAGGCCATTGACCGCATGGTGGAGGAAGATGTGCCCTGCGAAGATGTGCTCGCGCAACTAAACGCCGCCAAATCGGCGCTGCACAAATGCGGGCAGATCGTGCTGGAAGGCCACATCAAACATTGCGTAAAAAACGGAATCGAACATGGGGATGCCGACAAAACCATTGAGGACTTTACCAAGGCGGTGGAACGCTTCGCCAACATGGGGTAAATGAAAACAGCCGCAAAAATGCGGCTGTTTCTTTTTTGCGAGTCTTGACAAACCCATACCCCCATAGGTATAATAAACCTATACCGTATGTAGAAAGAAGGTTTTCCCCATGAAACAGCTGATCCATGGGCTGGAACGGATGTTGGAGCTGGGCGGTACCCGACGGGATATTACATTTTTGGCGTTCTCCGGCGTCGCGCTGTTATCCAGCATTGTCCGCCTGCCGCCTCTCCCCTTCGACCCGGCCTGGATAGCCATTATCCTCTGCGGAATCCCCATTATTCTGGAGGCCGTCATCGGACTGGTGACCGAGTTTGACATCAAGGCCGACGTTCTGGTTTCGCTGGCCCTCATTGCCTCGGTCTGCATCGGGGAAATCTTCGCGGCGGGCGAGGTGGCCTTCATCATGCAGTTGGGCGGCCTATTGGAGGAATTGACCGTGGCCAGGGCCCGGGCTGGCATCGAAAAACTGGTTCATCTGACCCCTCAGACGGCCAGGCTCATCTCGAAAGGCGGCGAGCGCGTGGTCAACGCGGATCAGGTTCAAGTGGGCGATTTGCTGCGCGTGCTGCCCGGCGAAACCGTGCCGGTGGACGGCATGATTGTATCCGGCCAGACCTCCATCAACCAGGCCGTCATGACCGGGGAATCGCTACCGGTGGACAAAACCGTGGGCGACGAAGTCTCTTCGGGCACGGTCAATCAATTTGGGGCTTTTGAAATGAAGGCAACCAAGGTGGGCCAGGACAGCTCCATTCAGCGAATGATCCGGCTGGTTCAATCCGCGGACGCAGGCAAGGCGAAAATCGTGGGCATTGCCGACCGATGGGCCACCTGGATTGTAGTGATCGCCCTTTCCGCAGCCGCTTTAACCTGGCTGTTATCCGGGGAAATCATACGGGCCGTGACCATTCTGGTGGTATTTTGTCCCTGCGCGCTGGTGCTGGCCACCCCCACGGCCATCATGGCCGCCATCGGCAACGCCACCAAACATGGGTTTCTGGTTCGGGAGGGTGACGCACTGGAGCGCCTTTCCAAAGTTCAGAAGATGGCCTTCGACAAAACCGGAACGCTGACCTTTGGAAAACCCGAGGTGGTGGCCATGGAAACCGATGGCGGGATGGATGAGGCGCAGCTGTTGCGATACGCGGCCTGCGCGGAATCCCTGTCCGAACACCCGCTGGGCAAGGCCATCGTGCGCTGCTACAACCGTCGATGCGCCGCCAAACTGCCGGAGGCCAGCCAATTTACCATGACGCCGGGCAAGGGCGTCACGGCCCTGGTGGAAGGAAAAGAGGTGTTGGCCGGCAATCCCGCGCTGCTGGCTTCGCGCGGAATTGAGGTGTCCGGGACATTGGATCGATCGGCACAGCGGCATCTGTCCAAGGGCGCGACGGTGATCTATCTGGCCGTAGGCGGCCAGATGGCCGGTTTTATTGCCCTGGCCGATACTTTGAGGCCCCAAAGCGCGGAAATGCTCAGGCGGATTCAATCACTGGGAGTTCAGCCGGTGCTGCTGACCGGAGACGCCGAAAACGCGGCCCGGACCATCGCGGGACAGCTGCACATCGAAGAGGTACATGCCTCCTGCCTTCCGGAGGACAAGCTGAACCGCATTGAGGCCTATCAAAAAATGAATCATCCGGTCTGCATGATCGGGGACGGTATCAACGACGCGCCGGCGCTGAAGCGGGCGGACACCGGTATCGCCATGGGCGGGGTGGGCAGCGACATCGCGGTGGATGCCGCGGATATTGCGTTGGTGGATGACAAGGTGGAGGAATTGCCCCATCTGTTGGCGCTGTCCCAGCGCATGATGACCACGATTAAGCTCAATCTGGCCTTTTCCATGGCTCTGAATTTTGCCGCCATCGCCCTGGCCATCACCGGAATTTTGAATCCCGTGGTGGGCGCGCTGGTACACAACGCGGGAAGCGTATTGGTCATCGTAAATTCAGCGCTGCTTTTGAAATGGAGGATGAAAAAATAATCTTGGGAGTTGTCGGGCTTATTTCCGGTGGACCCATGGCAGTCGGTGGGCGTGGTCATTGGTCGATGTCCGTCCACCCGCGCTTTAACGCGAAAATCCCCGGAGGAAATTGTCCTCCGGGGATTCAGACCATTGACAAACCTATTTTTCCCGTTTGGGGATGCATGAAGGGGCCGCAGCTCCTTCATATTTAATCCGCAGAACCGGCTTTGCCGGTTCGAGGAGCGGCCCAAGTGGCCGCTTCCTCTATCATTTTCCGGCCGTCACCGAAGGTGACAGGAAAATGATGCAACTCGAAAAAATGAAATTGTCATTTTTTCGAAGGGTGTTGACTTTGTCAACACCCAGAATCCCCGGAGGAAATTGTCCTCCGGGGATTTGAACTTTTTCAGGATTACGCCGCCGCCAGCTCGGTCTCCAGATCCTGAAGCATGATATCCAGCGCGGTAATGCCGCCCTCGGCGGTATACCAGACCGCGGGATGGGCCAGATACACGATGTTGCCATTTTTATAGGCATCGGTGCCCATGACCAATTCGTTCTCCACGATTTCCTGGGCCAACTTGGCGCCCTCGGTGGCGATGGCGGCATCGCGATCCATTACAAAGATATAATCCGGGTTCTTTTCCACCACAAACTCAAAGGAAGCCTCGTTGCCATGGGTGGAAGTATCAATGTTGGCGTCCACGCCGATGTTGTTGAACCCGACCTCCCGGCCGATCAACGTGCAGCGGCCGTCATTGCCCAACACGTTGAAGCCGCCGCTGGTGACCAGGCCCACGATGGCGGTCTTGTCCTTGGAAATCTCCTGCAGGGCGGAAATGCGGTCCGCAAAGCCAGCCATCTTCTCTTCCACCTGCGCCTCCAGCCCAAAGATGCTGGCAATGGTGGTGGCGTTTTTGCGCACGCTTTCCACCACGCCCAGCTCGCTGTCGGTGGACAGATAGACCACGGGCGCGATTTCGCTCAGGGCGTCGTAGGAGGCGCTCAGCCTGCCGCCGATAAAGATGATATCCGGTTCGCAGGCCATTACCGCCTCCATATCGGCCTCCTTGATGGTGCCCAGATTGACCACATTTTCATCGGTCACCACATGTTGAAGATAATCCAGGGTGGTGCCGGCCGAGCCCACCACCCGATCCGACAGGCCCAGGCTATCCAGAATATCCAAAGACGCCATATCCAATATGGCAATGCGCTGCGGGTCGCGGGGAACGGACAGCTCCACGGCCTCACCACTGCCGTTCAGGGCCGTGATGGTTACGGTATCGGAAGCCTCGGCCGAAGCCACGGCACAAAGGCCCAACACCAGCAGGGCGGACATCATAAGCGAAATAAACCTTTTCATTGCAACTTGCTCCTTTTCAAAAAAGTACCGAAAATGTTCAAAGGGGTCGGGAAATCAGTAGTAGATTGACAGTGGCTTGCCTTGAATCTCCAACATTTCGAAATCCACCTTATAGATTTCGCGCAGGTTCTCTTTGGTCATCACCTCCTTTACCGTGCCGAATTTGGCGATCTTCCCGTCCACAAACGCGCAGATGTAGTCGGAATAAAAGGCCGCATAGTTGATTTCATGCAGCACCAGAATGACCGTCTTGCCCAGCTCGTCGCATAGGCGGCGGACGATTCTCATCATGTTGGTGGCATGGTAAATATCCAGGTTGTTGGTGGGTTCATCCAGCAGGATATACTCGGTATCCTGGGCGATTACCATGGCGATATAGGCCCGTTGGCGCTGGCCGCCGGAAAGCTCGTCGATAAAGCGGTCCTCAAAGGGCTGCAGCTCCATGTATTCGATGGCCCGGTCAATGACCCGCTGATCTTCCTGGGTCGGATGGCTGCCGGAGTAAGGAAAGCGCCCGAAGGCCACCAATTCCCGAACGGTCAGCTTCATTTGGACGTTGTTGGTCTGGGTAAGAATGGCCAGTCTTTGGCTGAGCTCCCGGCTCTTCCATTTGGCGATATCCGTGCCGCCGAAATCCACCTGCCCGCTGTCCCGGGCAATGAGCCGGGAAATAATGCCCATAACCGTGGATTTGCCGGCGCCATTGGGCCCGATCAGCGAGAGCACCTTGCCCTTGGGAATTTCAAAGCTGACATCGTCCACCACGGCTTTTCCGTCATATTTTTTGGTTATCTGTTGAATTCTCATGCGGAAATCCTCCTGCCGCGCAGCAGCAGATACAAAAAGTATGCGCCGCCGCCCACGGTTATAAATACGCTCACGGGGATGGAATAGGTAAACACATGCTCCACAATCAGCTGGCCCCCCACCAGCACAATGGCGCCAAACAGCGCCGAGCCCAACACCAATTGACTATGGCGGAAAGTTTTCAGAAGCTGGCGGGACAGATTGGCGATAATCAGGCCCAGGAAGGAGATCGGTCCCACCATGGCCGTGGCCACGGCAATGCACACCGTTACCCCTAACAGCAGCCTGCGGACGCACCGGTCATAATCCACTCCCAGATTGATGGCCTGAGCCTTGCCCAGGGTCAGCACATCCAACAGCGCCAACTCCTTGCGGAGGGCAAACATGATCCCGGCCAGGGCGAGAAGGGAAAACGCGATGATCTCGCCGTTGATGTTGCTGAAGCTGGCCACCAGGGTGGAGAGCAGGTTGTCATACTCGTTGGGATCCATGATGCGGGTCATGGCCGATTGGATACTGCCGAAAAACGAGGTCAGCACCGTGCCGATGAGCAACACATACAGCACGTTGTGCTTGGTCTTTTTAAATAAATAGCTATAGATCAGGGTGGCCACCGCGGCCATCAGCAAAAGATCCATGGCAAACGCCGCATTGGCATTGCGGGCAAACACGCTGGCTGAGCCCGCCAGGAAAATCACCGCGGTGTGAATCAGGGTATACAGCGAATTCATGCCCAACAGGCACGGGGTGACAATGGTGTTGTTGATGATGGATTGAAACACGATGGAGGCGCCGCCAATGGCGAAGGCCGTGATGAGCATGGCCACCAATTTGGGGGTGCGGATGCGCATGGC
The DNA here is from genome assembly GCA_018716505.1 of Candidatus Faecaligallichristensenella faecipullorum. Taxonomy (GTDB): domain Bacteria; phylum Bacillota; class Clostridia; order Christensenellales; family Aristaeellaceae; genus Faecaligallichristensenella; species Faecaligallichristensenella faecipullorum. The sequence goes on from DVJW01000165.1 coordinate 11,241, forward strand.
GTAGTGGAACAGCCTGGACTTCTCAAAATTCACATCAAACAGCATGTACGCCGCGCAGGCCACCAAAGCCAAGGCGGCCATGGCGATAATTTTGGCGCGATTGCTGCGCCGGGCCGCGGTCATCATTTTCCAACACCTCCCCTGGCAACGCCCCGGCCCAGGCCGCCGAGGGATACCGCCTTGCGGCCATGGCGGAGCCGGTACATGAGCAACCCAATAAACAACAGGCTGCCGATGATGCCAATAATGAGTTCAATGGGCAACTCATAGGGCGCGATGACCACCCGGCCGATTACATCGCAACTCAGCACGAACAGCGCGCCAAACAGCGCGGTATCCACCAGCGTTCCCCTGATCTTGTCCCCCTTGAACATGGCCACCAAATTGGGGACAATCAGGCCGATATAGGAAATCGAGCCCACAACCACCACCACACTGGCCGTAATCATGGCCGCGATGGTCAGGCCCATGAACAGCACCAGGTTATAATTCACGCCCAGATTTTGGGAAAAATCCTTGCCCATGCCCACGATATTGAAATGGTTGGCAAAGACAAAGGCCAGGATCACCAGGGGCACAATCAGATACACCAGCTCATACCGCCCCCGAAGCACCATGGAAAAATGGCCCACCAGCCAAGAGGACATCGCCTGGGTCATTTCGTATTTATAGGAAAGGTAGTTGGTCAGCCCGCCGATGACATTGCCAAACATGATGCCCACCAGCGGAACCATCACCACATCCTTGAACTGGATTCGCTGGATAAACCACACAAAAATCCAGGTGCCCAGAATCGCGGCCGCAAAGGCAAAGATTGCCCGGCTCCACAGCGTGGAAGAGGGCATAAACAACAACGCCAACAGAATTCCAAACTGAGCGGAGGAAATGGTGGCCCCGGTGGTGGGCGAGACGAACTTGTTCATGCAGAGCTGCTGCATAATCAGTCCGGCCACGCTCATGCCCACCCCGGTGCACAGCACCGCCAGCAGCCGGGGCAGCCGGGATATCAGCAAAATTTCCAGCTGTTCCGTTTCGCCCCCCAAAAGCGCGGAAAGATCCAGATCAATGACGCCCACAAACAGCGACACCACGGACATCACCACCGTGCAGACCAGCAGCAACATGGTTAGCAGATGACTTTTCAAACGCACACTCCCTTCATTAGTTATAACTAACTTTGATTTAAAAAATAGCGCGATGTAAATTACATCGCGTAGTTAGTTCTTGCTAACGAGAAAATATTACCATGATACTCTTTCATTTGTCAAGAACGTATTTTAAACTTAACTTTTTCTCATTTCCTGTCCAGTTTTTGATTCACGGCAACCAAAGTGCTCAGTTTTGCATTTTCACGCTCAATTATGTGG
>DVJW01000166.1 GCA_018716505.1 Candidatus Faecaligallichristensenella faecipullorum
TTCATTTTTTCGAAGGGTGTTGACTTTGTCAACACCCAGAGGGCGCGGCTTCCTTTGGGGCCGCGCCCTTTGGTCTTTTTACATAAATTTATTTGACAGTTGTGTCGGGGAATGATATGATAAGAAAAAAACAATAGAGTGTGGTCAGAGGCGCGAAGCGGATGAGTAGGCTGTCATAGGGCTTGGAACCCGAAAAAGGCAGTGCGAAGGGCCAATTCGCCGAAGGTGAGGCCGGGCCAAGTCGGCTTATCCTGGGCATAAGGTGAAAAATCTTATGACTGTCATCGCGAAGGTGCGCGATGGAGTGCTGGCTGTGGACACTGGCCAATTTTGGCGGTATAAACAGCACGCGCGTGCTGTTTGATTTTTTTATACGGCAATTTTGTCTATCCAAGGTTCCGAACCGGACCGGGCGCATAGGATAAAAGACGGGAGGAGAAGCAAAATGGAAAAGTTTCAAGTGGCGGTGGTGGGCGCGACCGGAATGGTCGGCCAGCGGTTTGTCTCTCTCTTGGAAAATCATCCCTGGTTTGAGGTAAAAGTAGTGGCGGCCAGCGCGCGCTCGGCGGGTAAAAGCTATGCCGAGGCCGTGGGCAATCGCTGGGCCTTTGATTGGCCCATCCCGGAAAAAGTCAAAAACCTTACGGTCATGGATGCGGCCAAGGTGGAAGAAGTAGCCGCCCAGGTGGACTTCGTGTTCTGCGCGGTGGATATGAAAAAAGAGGAGATCCGCGCCCTGGAGGATGCCTATGCCAGGACCGAAACCCCGGTGGTTTCCAATAACTCGGCCCATCGGGGCACCCCGGATGTGCCCATGGTCATTCCGGAGATCAATCCGGAGCATACCGCGGTGATCGAGTTCCAGCGCAAGCGCCTGGGCACCGCTCGCGGCTTTGTGGCCGTGAAGCCCAATTGTTCCATCCAGGGCTATGTGCCGGCCCTGAGCGCGCTGAAGGAATTCGGCGTTCAAAAGGTCATGACCTGCACCTATCAGGCCATATCCGGCGCGGGCAAGACCTTTAAGACCTGGCCCGAAATGGTGGATAACGTGATTCCCTTCATCGGCGGCGAGGAGGAAAAGAGCGAACAGGAGCCCCTGAAAATCTGGGGTACCCTGCAAAATGGGGTCATCGTGCCGGCCAAGCGTCCGGTGATCAGTGCCCAGTGTTATCGGGTGGCCGCCTTGGACGGCCATATGGCTGCGGTGTCGGTGCAGTTTGACCGCAAGCCCAGCCGGGAAGAGATCCTGAGCCGCTGGGCGGATTATGTGGGCGAGCCCCAGCGCATGAACCTGCCCAGCGCGCCCAAAAAGTTCCTGACCTATTTTGAGGAGGAAAACCGGCCTCAGACCCGGCTGGACCGCGATCTGGAAAACGGCATGGGCATCAGCATCGGCCGCCTGAGGGAGGATCCGATTCTGGATTATAAATTTGTAAGTCTTTCCCATAACACCCTGCGCGGCGCGGCGGGCGGAGCGGTATTGACCGCCGAACTGCTGGTAAAGCAGGGCTATATTACCCGTAAATAAGAGCATGAGGATAAGATAAGAGGAGGCGCACTATCATATGGATAAGACCATGTTTACGGGCTCGGGCGTTGCGCTGATCACCCCGTTTACCGAAGACGGCGTGGATTACGAGGCCTTTGGAAAGCTGATCGATTGGCAGATTGAACAGGGTACCGACGCGCTCATCGTGTGCGGCACCACCGGCGAACCCGCCACCATGACCTGGGAGGAGCGCGTCGAGGCCATTGACTTCGCGGTCAAACGCACCGCCGGACGGGTGCCGGTGTTCGCGGGTACCGGCGGAAACTGCACCCGGGTGGTCATTGATTTCTCCCAAAAAATCGAAAAGTTGGGGGTGGACGGCCTGCTGGTGGTCACGCCCTACTACAACAAGACCACCCAGGAGGGCCTGATCGCCCATTTTACCGCTTTGGCCGACGCGGTGAATTTGCCCATCATCATGTACAACGTGCCCTCGCGCACCGGGGTCAACATGCTGCCCGCCACGGTGGCTAAGCTGGCCGAGCACAAAAACATTCGGGCCATCAAGGAGGCCAGCGGCAACATCGAGCAGATCACCGAGGTGGCCCGGCTGTGCGGAGATAAAATTGCCCTGTATAGCGGCAACGACGACCATGTGCTGCCGCTGTTGGCCCTGGGCGGCCAGGGCGTGATCTCGGTGGTGGCCAATGTGGCCCCCAAGGCCACCCATGACATGGTGGCGCGCTATTTCGCCGGGGATATCGAGGGCTGCCGCGAGCTGCAATTTAAGCTCAATCCCATGACCAAGCTGCTGTTCTGCGAGGTCAACCCCATCCCGGTCAAGGCCGCGATGCACATGATGGGCATGTGTTCGGATGTGATCCGGCTGCCCTTGGTGAAGATGACCGAGGCCAACCGGGAAAAGCTGCGCGCCGAAATGGTCAAGTTTGGCGTGCTGGCGGAGTAGACTTCCCTCACTGATATCGCGAGAAAGGAAAAGAAGATGGTAAGAATTTTGCTAAACGGCGCGGCCGGCCGGATGGGCCGGGTGGTGGCCGAATTGGCTTCACAAAATCCCAATACGCTGGTGGTGGCCGGGGTGGACGCCATGGCCCAGGGCCAGGATCTGGGCTTCCCGCTGTTCGATTCGCTGGAGGCCTGCACGGTTCAGGCCGATGTGCTGGTGGATTTTTCCCGGCCCGCGGCGCTCAAGGACATCCTGCCCTATGCCTGTGAGCACATGATGCCGGTGGTGCTGGCCACCACCGGATACACCCCGGGCGATCTGGAGCGCATCCACCGGGCCGCCACCCGGATTCCGGTGTTCAGAAGCGCCAATATGTCCATGGGCATCAATTTGATGATCGACCTTTTGAAGACCTGCGCCGGAGCCCTGGGCGAGAGCTGCGATATAGAAATCGTGGAGGCCCATCACAGGGGCAAGGCCGACGCGCCCAGCGGAACCGCGCTGCTCCTGGCCGATGAGATCAATTCGGTCTATCAAGGCGGCAAGGAGTATACCTACGGCCGCCACAGCAAGACCGACAAGCGGGGCCCTCGGGAGATCGGCATTCACGCGGTGCGCGGGGGCAGCGTGGTGGGCGAGCACGCGGTGATGTTCCTGATGGATAACGAACTGGTGGAGGTGCGTCATTCCGCCCAGTCCCGGAGCATCTTCGCGGTGGGCGCGCTGAAGGCCGCGGAGTTCATCCGGGATAAGGCGCCCGGAATGTACAGCATGCGTGAACTCCTGGCCGAACAAAAGGAGGTCACCAAGGTGTTGGCCGAGCGCGGGGTGGCCATGGTTTCGCTGCATGGGCTCAGCGGGTGGAAGCAGGCTGTGGCCGCGTTGGACAGCCTGGCTAAGGCCAGGATCAGCGTGGATATGATCAGCCAAAATGGTTCGGAGCTCTCCTTCTCGGTTCAAAGCGGGGATCGCGAGCGCGCGGTGGCCACTTTGCGGCCGGCTTTTCCGGAATGTCAGGTGGAATCCGCCGGGAAATTGGCCAAGCTCACGGTTCAGGGCGTGGGCATGGAAGGCCAGCCCGGGGTGGCGGCCCGGGTGTTCGGCATGCTCATGGGCCTGGGTATGGAACCTAAGATGGTGAGCACCTCGGTGACTGAGATCACCTTGCTGGTGGATGAGGCCCAGGAATACCGGGCCACCGATGCCCTGGCCAAACATTTCGGCATCGCCTGATGAATGTATAACAAAGGGCCGTCCCATTTCGGGGCGGTCCTTCAGACTGTCAAAAAACCTTAATTATTTCCTTGGGGATGCATGAAGGGGCCGGGGCCCCTTCATATCTTCGCCCCGGCCTGGGCGTTCGCCGGGCCGGGGTTCCGGTTCGCAAACGTTGTTTGCGAACCTCCAGCCGCGCAGAGCGCGGCCTTCGAAATCCGCAGCGGCGGCGTGTACGCAGCAAGGTTGGAAGCCCTTTGGGCTTCCAAGTCGGCTTCGCCGACCGCGGACGGCAAAATCGAAGATTTTGACGCCGCGCCGTCGGAGCGGCCCAAGTGGCCGCTTC
>DVJW01000167.1 GCA_018716505.1 Candidatus Faecaligallichristensenella faecipullorum
GCCTTCGACTTCTCGCCCCGGGCCGCGTTTCACTTGCCCGGGGTTCCGGCCCTGCGGAGCGCTAAGGCGCTGTCCTCGGGCCTTCAGCCGCGTAAACGCGGCCTCCGACCGGCCGTCACCAAAGGTGACAAAGGAGGGAGGGCGTTAGCCCGACTAGCGACGGCGAATTGAAAATTCGCCGAGCGTACCCGGCGAAGGGCAAAGCCCTTTGACGGGCGACAAAGGAAAATGATGCAACTCAGGAAAATGAAAAATTCATTTTCCTGACAGCGTGTCGACTTTTTCGACACGCTGCGGCGGATAAAGCGAAAATGCCTTATCCGCCGGGTTTTTGATCTCAGGCCAGCTCCGGAAAGATGGTCTCAAAGATTACCCGGGCGATGAGCTGGCTGCCCGCCGGGGAGGCATGGCTGCCGTCCTCACAAAAGAGCTCCACCTCGGGATGCTCGCGGCGCTCCTTCTGCCAGACGTCGCCCACCGGCGCCACCGGTATATGCAGCTCCCTGCCCAGGTCGAAATAAGCTTTGGACATGGCCGGTTGCGCGCCTTCATCGCCCCGGGCCGCCCAGGTTTGATACAACACCGCCCGGCTGCCAGCCTGGCTTATCCAGCCGTGTATGGTGCGCGCGCCCTGGCGCATGGCCTCCAAATCCCCCATGGGATGGGCGGTATGCTGCAAAACCACCACGTCGTAGCCCCCGAACAGGATATTGAAACGGGTCTGGGGCTCCACCGCGTGATAATCCAGGCCCATGCCGCCCTTGGCCAGCAGGGTTACCTCCACATCCATGCCGTGATCGGCGCACATCTCCTGAAACCGGGCGGGCATGTCGTTTCGATAGGTATGACTGTTACCGATGAATAATACCCTCATTTTAATCGTCCTCCTGTCCGTTCGAAATCCTTTTCGTCCCCCGAGCCAACGGTCTTGGGAGCGCTGCCCAACCGCCCTCGGAAAAATTCGCTCATGATTTGCGCGCATTCCGCTTCCAGCAGGCCGCCGTCGCAGGGGCAAAAGCCGGGCAGCGCCGGATCTTCGGGGATTCGGTATATGCTTCCGCAGCAGCCGGCCCGCTCGTCCCTTGCTCCGAAGATCACCCGGCTCAGGCGGGCCTGTTGGATGGCCCCGGCGCACATGGGGCAGGGCTCCAAAGTCACATACAGCGTGCAGCCCTCCAGCCGCCAATTGCCCAGCGCCTGGGCCGCGGCCCGGATGGCCAGCAGTTCCGCATGGCCCAAGGGGTCCTGGGAGGCCTCCCGAAGGTTATGGGCCAGGACCAGCGGGCGCTCATTCCGGACAATCACCGCGCCCACCGGGACCTCGCCCATGCGGCCGGCCAGGCGGGCCTGATCCAGGGCCATGCGCATGAAGAGTTCATCCTGAACAGTGAAATTTGTCAATAGGGACATGGGTTTATTGTCCCTCCCAATAGGCCCGGCTCATGGGATGGCCACTGTCCTCCCATTGGGCGCGGAATTCCTCGCGCAGCCTGAGCAGGCGCTCCACCTGGCCCTGATAGGCCGGGTCATCGATGAGATCGCGCGTTTCCCAGGGATCGTTTTGAAGGTCGAACAGCTGGCGGCGGTGGGCGAAGTTGCGGTATTCGATGAGCTTAAAGCGCTCGTCCTTTACCGAGCGGATCAGCTCCGCATAGCCGAAGTACAGCGCCCTGCGGGTGGTATGGTTGGGGTCGCGGAACATGGGCGCGAAACTCAGGCCCTCCACCGAATCCGGAATGGGCAGGTTTACCAGATCGCACAGGGTGGGGTAGATATCCATCAGATACACATAGCGGTTGATCTTTTGGCCGGCAGGAATGCCCGGGCCGGCCATCAGCAAAGGCACCCGAATGCTGTGCTCATAGTGATTCTGTTTGCCCATCAGCCCATGTTGGCCCACGGCCAGGCCGTTGTCCCCGGCCATGACGATGATGGTGTTATCCAGAAGATTCTTGCGCTTCAGCGCCTCCATGACCCGGCCGATCTGATGATCCAGATGGGTGATCATGGCGTAATATTCGGCGATATGGCGGCGGATCTCCCGTTCGTCCCGGGGATAGGCGGCCAGCACCTCGTCCCGAATGGTGTGTACCCCAAAGTCAAAATGGGTGGTCTGGAAATTGGGGGGCAGCTCAATATCCTCCGGGTTGTACATGCGCCTGAATTCCTCGGGCATGGTGCGGGGATCATGGGGCGCCAGATAGGCCAGGTACAGGAAAAAAGGATCCTCTCCATCCAGATTATCCAGGGCCGAAATGGCGGTGTCGGTGAGCAGCTCGCTGGAATGGCGGCCTGGCTCGAATTTATCGCAATGCACCCTGAGGGGCGCGTTATCCTCAAAGAAATTGGCCACGAAGTTGATCTCGTTGTCATATTCCCCGGTGGGGTCATAGCGGTTCAGGGGCACGTTCCAGTGATCCCACATGCCGCCGAAAAAGATATTGTCCCCTTCCGAAAAGCTGCGGGCGAAGGCCGCGGGGCCGTTGTGCCACTTGCCGCAGCCAAAAGCCCGATAGCCGCCCCGGCGCAAAGTCTCGCCCAAGGTGATGTGCTCAGGCGGGATCGCTTCCCCCTGATTTTCCAGATGGAACAAGGTGCGGCCCGAATGGATCATGGCCCGGCTGGGCATGCACACCGCCCCGCTGGTGCCCGAGGGAATATGGGCCTGGGTAAAGGCGCAGCCCCGTGCGGCCAAGGCGTCCAGATTGGGGGTCTTGAGCCGTTCTGCGCCCAAGGAGTGGATCATATCAAAGCGCTGATCATCGGTCAAGATAAACAGGATGTTGGGGCGCTTGTCCACGGTGAGGCCCTCCTTCGAATGCAATGAATAATTTACTCTATTATAACATCATCCGGGGTAAATTGGAAACTGTTTTGAAGGAAAAACAGGCGGGAGGCGTTGTTTCTGCCTTGATGGGGAAAATGGCGGGGCGCCTTTGCGGGCGGGGATCATGAATTTTCGTGAAAACAGAGTTTATTCTGCCGGTTCATTCAGCAGGGAGCGCACCCGCTCCACCGGAAAGCAGTCCGGTATATCCACAATTTCAAACAAATGTTCGGGCAGTTCCGCCTGATTGATAAGCGTAAGATATTCTGGAACCGCCCGGCGGTCGATGATAATTTTGCCATGTCCCGCCCAATGCCGGTTGGTCTCACGCCTTTTCAGGCCGGAGATCCAATACGCCTCTCCGCTTTCCACATCTCTGTAATTGGCAAAATTTCCGATACATTTTTGAAAGGCATGATCATTAAAGCAAATGGTCTTTTTGCTCTTTGAAGTTTTCACATAGCCAATCCATGCCGGGCCATCGTCCGAATGGCCCGTTTTCAGCTCGATATACATCAAGTCGTTGATCATTTGGTTCTCCTTGAAAAATCGGATGAAAGATGCTGACACCATGGAGCTGGCGCGGCATAGCAATTGTGCAACGGCGCCGTTCGGTTGCCGTGGGCGTCCTTGCCAACGTTGGCATGCCGCTCGAGGATTTTCCATGGCCGGAATGGACCGGGGAAAGGCCCATCGATCAAACCGGGCGAGGGGGAAGGCGGGACGGCGGGCGCTATATCCACCATTCCGGGGTCAATTGACCGAGGGTCATGACCTTGCCCTGGTCATAGTCCAGCATGACTTCCACGCGCTTATATCCGGCGGGCATGAGCTGGGCCATCAGCTCGCGGCAGGCCCCGCATGGGGGGATGGCCTTGCCCTCCCAGTTGATGGCGATCACCCGTCGAATGGCGCTTTCGCCATGGGTAATCATGTTGAAAATGGCGTTTCGCTCGGCACAGATGCCCAAGGTGCAGGCGGCGTCTACGCAGACGCCCACATAAATTTTTCCGGAAGCGGACTCGATGGCGGCCGCGACGCCGCCGGATTCGATCATTTCGGAGACCTTCCTGGGATTCAAGACGGCCTTTGCCGAGTCGTACAGGGTTTTCCATATGGGTTCCATGGGATTCGCCTCCTTGCGATGGCCATTTGGTTGGGGCCATTGTAGCATAACGCGAGCGGGAATGTCAACGGAACAAAAAGCCCGTCATTCTTTTTCGAATGACGGGCGGAAAAACGGCTTTTTAAGCAGCCTTAGCCGCGCTTGGAGAGCACATCCTTTTCGTACTCCTTAACCTTGCACAGCCACTCGTCGCCGGTGGGCACGCCCTGCTTTGCGCAATAGGCATCCCAGACCGCGGAGAAGGGCAAAGTCTTGTTTTCTTCCAACAGGGCCAGGCGGGTGGTGTAATCCATTTCGGATTCGGCCTTGCGGGCGGCGCAGATGGGATCCACGAAGGCGCGCAGCAGGGCCTTCTGGGCGTTGCGCATGCCGATGACCCAGGCGGCCACCCGGTTGATGGAGGCGTCGAAATAGTCCAGCGCGATGCACACACGGCCGGTGTAGTCGTTGCGCACGATCTCGTTCATGATGTTTTGCAGCTCGTCATCCCAGGTGATGACATGGTCGCTGTCCCAGCGCACGCCGCGGGACACATGCAGCAGGATGTTGTCCATATACTGCAGGCAGGCCGAGATCTTGGCGCTGATCATCTCGGTGGGATGGAAATGGCCGGCGTCCAGGGTGTAGGAGATGCCGCGGGAAAGGGCATAGCCCATCATCAGCTCGTGGGAGCCCACGGTGTAGCTCTCCACGCCCAGGCCGAACAGCTTGCTCTCCAGGGAATCCAGCACCAGGCACTTATCGATCTTCTTGGCCGAGAAGATGGCGTCCAGGGCCTCGATCATGCGCTTGCGGGGGGCCACGGTGTCGGCCGGGATATCCTTGTATCCGTCGGGCATCCAGAAGTTGATGGCGCACTGTTCGCCCAGGCGCTTGGCGAATTCCTCGCCGATCTCGCGGCAGCGCTTGCCGTGCTCAATCCAGAAATCCTGAATTTTCTTGTCCGCGCTGGCCAGGGTGAAGCCATCCTCGGCATAGGGATGGGAGAAATAGGTGGGGTTAAAGTCCAGGCCCAGCTTGGCGTCCTTGGCCCAATCCACCCAGTTCATGAACTGCTCGATGGTATAGGCGTCGCGGTCGATCTTTTTGCCGCCCAGCTCGGCATAGCTGGCGTGCAGGTTGACCTTTTTCTTGCCCGGGATCAGGCTGAGCGCCACGTTCAGATCCTGGCGGATCTCATCGCCGGTGCGGGCGCGGCCCGGATAGTTGCCGGTGGTGGCGATGCCGCCGGAGGCGCCGCCGTTGTCGCTGTCGGTGCCCACCACGTCGTCGGCCTGCCAGCAGTGCATGGAGACCGCCACCTTGGAAGCCTTTTCCATGGCCGCGTCGATGTCCACGCCCTTGGCGGCGTAGAGCTCCTTGGCATAATCATAGCCCTGGGCAATTTGTTTTTCAGTCGGCATAATCGTTTCCCTCCATTAAAATAGAATTTTGAATCATTAGTCCCGCTCGCAGGCCGCCTTTTGGCGGTTGATGGCGGAAATAATTTCGGGGTCAAATTTGGGCACCCGCTCGTAGGTGTACAGGCCGTTGACCTCCTGTTCCACGTCGGTGAGCTGGGTATAGCAGAAGCCGCAATGGTCGGGGTTATTCAGCAGCACCTCGGTCAGGCCCTTATAACGGGCCAGGAATTCCTCTTCACTCTTGGGCCGTTCGCCATAGCCCCAACCCGCCTCATTGCCGGGCTGCCACCAGATTCCGCCGTACTCGCTGACGAAAACCGGCTGGCCGGCGTAGTGCTGGCGGTCGGAGAAGCGGTCGGTGATGGGCGCGGTTCCGGCCTTGTAGCTCTCGGAGAACTTTTCCGGGTTCTGCTCATAGTCGTGTACGTCAAAGATATCGGTCTCCACATGGAAGTTGCCGCTGGTATCGATCACCGGGCGGGAGGAATCCAGGGCCTTGGTGGCCCGGTACACGCACCTGAGCACCTCGTCGTCCTGGCGATGGCCATTTTGATCCCAGGTCTCGTTGAAGGGGCACCAGCCGATGATGCTGGGCGCGCTGTAATCCCGCTTGACCGCCTGCAGCCATTCCTTCAGGAAGGGGGCCAGGCCGGCGATCTTGCTGTGGTCCAGGCCCCAGTTGGCCATTTCGCCCCAGCAGATATAGCCCATATGGTCTGCCCAATACAGGAAGCGGGCCTCGAATACCTTTTCGTGCAGCCGCGCGCCGTTAAAGCCCATGGCCAGGGACAGCTCGATATCGCGCTTCAAATCCGCGTCGGTGGGCGCGGTGTAGATGCCGTCCGGATAGAAGCCCTGATCCAGCACCAGGCGCATGAACACCGGCTTTCCGTTGATGGTGAATTTCATGCCGTCAAAGGCCACGGTGCGCAGGCCGAAATAGCTGTCCAGGGTATCCACCTGGGCGCCGTCCTTGACCAAAGTCAATTTTAAATCGTACAGATTGGGCTCGCCCACGTTCCAATAATGGGCCTCGGTCAGGTTCAGGGTGGCGCGGATCACGCGGCCCAGGCCCTGAGCCTTCACGCTTCCTGAGTCCTTGCCCTCAAAGGAGGCCTGGGCGCACAGGGTTACCCCCTTGAGCCCGCCCTCCACCTCGGCCTCGATGGACAAGGTGTTGTTCACCGCGTCCGGGGTGAGCTTGACCGAGGAGATATACTGTTCGTTTACCCATTCCAGCCACACGGTCTGCCAGATGCCGGTGGTGCGGGTGTACATGCAGCCATAGGAGGCGTACAGTTCGCACTGCTTTCCGCTGGGCTGCAGGCCGGACTTTACGTCGTCCTCGGCGCAGACCACGATCACGTTTTCGCCGGATTTGAGCGCCTTGGTAATTTCGAAGCTAAAGGACACATAGCCGCCCTCATGAACGCCCACCGAAACGCCGTTCACCCAAACCTCGGTGCGGTAATCCACCGCGCCGAAATGCAAAATCACCCGCTTGCCCTGGGCCGCCTCGGGCAAAGTGAAGGTGCGGCGATACCAGACGCAGGCCATGAAGTCGGTATGCTGAACCCCGGACAGTTTGCTTTCCGGGCAGAAGGGCACCAGGATTTCATCCTTGAGGGGCGTTTCCACAAGGCCGCGGGCCCGGCCGCTCATGCCCTGATCGATTTCGAATTGCCAGATTCCGTTCAAATTCATCCAGCCGTCCCGCACAAATTGGGGGCGGGGATATTCCGCGCGGGGAATATTGGTCATGGAATTCATCCTCCTGACATGATGATGCTGTATTTTGACAGTTCAGGGCGCCAGGCCCTTTGATGCAAAATGGAATTTTGATTTCATTATACTGTATTTTGTGCCGCAAGTAAATCACGAATTAACTTCTGCCAGGGGGAATTATACATTATCCGACCTGAGATTGGCCGTCCGGTCATAACTTTGTTTGAGCGGGAATGCCTTTGAAGACAGCGCGGAGCGCCCTGATGATTTTAGAAGGTTTAAGAAATGGAAACGCCCCTTGCAATTTCATCGCGATTCCCGTATAATAAATTCCATATGCTGGGGACTTGTGCAAATGGGATTGATTTGCACGCTGAGTTATGATAGAATAATATGTCTTTTATATGAGGAGGCGGCTGGAATGGACGCATTGTTGGTGGTTATCAATGTTTTTCTGATTATCGCGGCGCTGGTTTTGATTGTGTCGGTGTTGATGCAGCAGGGCAGAACCCAGGGCTTGGGCGCGATCAGCGGCGGCGCTGAAACCTTCCTGGGCAAAAATAAGGCCAAGAGCTATGAGGGTAAGCTGGAGCTGTGCACCAAGATTTCCGCGGCTGTGTTCATTGTGCTGGCCATTTTGATGGCCGCGCTGCAGTAAGCGGTTTTTGCTATAAAATTGGAACGCATCAAGACCGGGGCCATGGCCGACGGTCTTTTTGTCGTATAGAAAAGGCAAATAAAGCCCAAATTAGTGGGGATGGACAGTGAGAGGATTATAGAAATGGAAGAGAATAAACGGAGGATTTTGGATTATTTGGAGGAAGCGGTCCGGCCGGTGGAGATATTTGAGGCGGCCGGGGCGCTGAATATGGAGGCGGACGAGGCCTTGAGCGCCCTGGAAGCGCTCAGGAAGGAAGGCCGGGTGGCGCTGACCAAGAAAAAGAAATACGCCCTGCCCAAACAGATCGGCCTTTTGAGCGGGCGGGTCATGGCCACCGCCAAGGGCGCGCTGTTTGTGCGGGTGGCGGCCGGGGAAAAGGACGTTTTCCTGGACTGCGGCAAGCAGTTGGCCATGGACGGGGATCTGGTGCTCCTTCGCCTGACCGAGACCGGCGAGCGGCCCCGGGGCAGCCTGGAGGAGATTTTGCAGCGGGCGCACGAGACCCTCACCGGCATTTTGAGCATAAAGCCCCAGGAACAGGCCCGCAAAGGCAAAAAAAAGGCGGCCGGACGGGGCAAAAAGAAAAAGGACAGGCCCGAAACCCTGTATCGGGCCAGCGCCGTGCCCATCGACCGCCATCTGGCGCTGGATATCGACGTGGAGGGCGAACTCATGGGCGCGGCCAACGGGGATTTGGTGACGCTGAAGGTCACGCGCTGGCCCTCGGTCCACCGGCGCATGGCCGCGAGCATTCAGGCGGTGCTGGGTCCATCCGAACAGCCCTCGGTGCGCATGCGCGCTTTGGTGGGCGAACATCAGCTGCCGGACAGCTTTTCCGAGGCCGCGCTCAGGCAGGCCGCCGCCCTGCCCGGCCAGGTGATGGAGCAGGAACTGGAGGGCAGGCGGGATTTAAGGGGACTTACCCTGTTTACCATAGACGGGGCGGACGCCCAGGACTTTGACGACGCGGTTTCGCTTCAAAAGCAGGATGGGGATTGGGTGTTGGGGGTTCATATCGCCGACGTTTCCCACTATGTGACCGATCTGTGCGCCATCGACCGGGACGCTCTGGAGCGGGGTACCTCGGTGTACCTGCCCGGATTGACCCTTCCCATGCTGCCCGAGGCGCTGTGCAACAATTTGTGCTCCCTGCGGCCCGACGTGGACCGGCTGGCCATCAGCTGCATGATGCGCATGAACGGCAGCCAGGTTATGGACTATGAGATCGTGCCCTCGGTGATTCATTCCCGGGCCCGGCTGGTGTATGACGACGTGAACAGGATGTTGGCCGGACAGGACAACACCGTGCCCGAGGCGCTGCACGGAATTTTAAAGGATATGGCCGCGCTTTCGGAGGAGATTCGCCGGGCGCGCACCGCCAGGGGTTCCCTGGACTTTGATCTCGACGAGGCCCAGATCAGCCTGAACGAGCAAGGGGAGCCGGTGGGGGTTTCGGCCCGGGAGCGGGGCGTGGCCCACAAGATGATCGAGGATTTCATGATCGCGGCCAACGAGACCGTGGCCCGGCACGCCCGAAATTGCGAGCTGCCCTTTTTGTACCGGGTGCACGGCGCGCCGGACGGGGAAAAGCTGGAGGCGCTTTCGGTGTTCCTCAACGGGCTCAACCTTTCGGCCCGGTTCGGCAACCCGCCCCATCCCAACCAGCTTCAGCGGGTGCTGAACATGGTGGAGGGCAGGAGCGAGGCCCCGGTGGTGTCCCGGGTCATGTTGAGGGCCCTGAAGCGCGCCGAATACAGCCCCGAGCCCAAGGGCCATTTTGGATTGGCGGCCAAGGATTACTGTCACTTCACCTCGCCCATCCGGCGCTATCCCGACCTGGTGGTGCACCGGATGCTCAAATTGCAGCTATCCGGGGGCATGGAGCGCAAGGCCCACGAGCTTTGGGAGGGGCGCATGCCCGAATTGGCCCGGCAATGTTCGGACACCGAGCAGCGCGCCACCCAGGCCGAGCGGGAGGCCGACGATTTGATGTGCGCCTACTACATGTCCGGGCACATCGGCGAATGCTTTGAGGGCGTGGTGTCCGGGGTGACGGCCTGGGGCGCGTATGTGGCGCTGGAAAACACGGTGGAAGGCCTGGTGCACGTCAAGGATATGGACGATTACTATGAGTTTAACGAGGCCCAGTATTGCCTGATTGGCGAGCGGACGAGAAAGGTCATCCGGCTGGGCGACCGGGTACGGGTGCGGGTGGACCGGGTGGATCTGCGCGCCGCACAGATTGGTTTTTTGTTGGAGGAAGAGGAATAAAATGAAAGGGGCTGTCTCCCTAACGGAGGCAGCCCCTTTCGCAGTCAAAAACCATGGGAGAGCGCGGGGGGCCGAAGCCCTTTTTGCAGTTTCCGCGCCCGGAAATCCGCAGGATTTCAGCCGAACCCGGTAAGGGCGGCCGCGGCGGGGGAGCTTGCTCTTCCGTTCACCAGCTTGCCCGTGCTAGGCCGCAAGGCCGCCGTCCTCTTCTTCGGCGCGCCGCAAGGTCTTGGAACCCAGCCAGAACACAAACAGGCTGAAATGGAGCAGGCCGGTGATCAGGTACCAGAAGGCGATGGGCACCGATTCGCTCAGGAACGCGGCCACGATCAGGCCGATGGGCACGGTGGTGTTGTCCAGGGAGGACAGCACCGAGAACACCCGGCCATGGTAGGCCTGAGGAACCTTGGTCTCATAAAAGGCATCCAGTCCGGCGCTGCCGATGGCCATGAACACCCCGGCTGCGAACATGAACGCCACCAGCAAAGAGAAGCCGTTCCCCGGAAGCAGCGCGATGGCGCAGTAGCTTACCCCCACTCCGCCCCAGCCGATGGCGCTGGTGACCAGGTTGCGCCGGCAGCCGCCCCAAAGGCCCATGACCGCCCCGCCCACGATCAGGCCCAGACCCGAGGCCGCGGTGATCCAGGAGAGCTGCATGACCCCGCCCCCAAAGACCTCGGTCACCATCAGCGACTTTAAAGCCTCGCAGGGGCCCACGCAAAAGTTGGCCAAGGTGCAGGTGCCCACCACGAACAGCAGGCTTTTGGTCTTTGCCACATACCGCAACCCGTCCAGGGTTTCGCCCAGGATGGAGGGTTTGGAGGCCGTTTCCCGGGCCGGGTTGGGAATGGCGCTCAGCAGCAAGGTGATCACCGCAATGGCCGCGGTGGCCAGATCAATACACAGCACCGAGACGATTTCAAACAGCTCGATCAACATGGCGCCGGCCACCGGGGCCACGATGGTCATGGCTCCGGACAGCACCCGGTTCATGCCGCCCACCCGGGGCAGATGTTCGGGGGGAACCAACAGGGCGGTGGCGGATTTCATGGCGGGCTGATGAAACATCGCGCCCAGAGAGCGCAGCAGCAGCACGCCCATGACCATGGGAACCGAGACCGCGTCCAGGGCAAACAGGGCGATGAGCGCCGCGGTCACCAGGGCGATGCCCCCGTCCGCGAGCACCATCACCCGCTTGCGGGGCATGCGGTCGATCAGCGAGCCCGCAAAGGGCCCCAGGATCATTCGGGGCAGCAGGGCCAGCAGATTGCTCAAAACCAGAATGCGCTCCGAGCCGGTGACCTCGGTCAGGTACCAGATCAGCGCGAAATCCACCAGGCTGGAGCCCAGCAAAGAAAAGGCCTGGCCGGTCCAGATGGTAAAAAAACGAACTTTCCAACTTCGGTTTTCCAAAGCTCACGCCCCCTTAAGCGAATTGGGATTTTGCCAAAAGCGGCGCAGCCGGCCTTCCATATCGGAAACCGTGCGCACGGATTCCACCCGCCAATGGGGCGGAAAGAGCGCCTCATAGTCCGGGCGGAAATAGCGGTCGTCCAACAGCAGCAGCGCGCCCCGGTCGGTTTCTGTGCGGATGACCCGGCCCGCGGCCTGAAGGATGCGGCACAGGCCGGGATACTGATAGGCATAGCGAAAGCCGTCCAGGCCGCGCCCGGCATATTGGGCGCGCAGGGTATCCAGCTCCGGGCAGAGCTGGGGCAGGCCCACCCCTATGATGGCCGCGCCCGACAGCCGGTCGCCAGGCAGGTCGATGCCCTCGGAAAACACCCCGCCCATGACGACGCACCCCAGGAGGCTGTCCTCAGGATCGGGCTTAAATTCGCCCAAAAAGGCGTCCCGGGCCGCGTCATCCATCTCGTTTTGCTGAACCAGCAGCCGGATATCCCCCAGATCCTCCCCCAGGCGCTCCACCAGCGCGCGCATATAGGCATGGGAGGGAAAGCAGGCCAGATAATTGCCCTTTTTGCCCCTGACCAGGCCCAGAATCGCCCCCGCCACATCGTTCAGCGAGCGCTCCCGGTCTTTGAAGCGGGTGGACAGGGGAAGGCGCATGACCAGAAGATTTTCCGGCGGAAAGGGGGAGGGCAGCGAGAGCAGGGCGTCGCCCTTTTCCAAATCCAGGCCGCACAGATCCGCATAATAGCGCATGGGGCTCAAGGTGGCGGAAAACAGCACCGAACCCCGCACCTTTGAAAGGCATTCCCTCAGATACCCCGACGGGTCGTAGCACCAGAGCTTGACCTTATTTTGGCCGCACATCACCTGATAGCGCTCGGGCGCAAAATCCTCGCCCACCCGGTTGAAGCAAAGCGCTTCCAAAATCGCCAAATTGACCGGTTCCCCCAGGGGGCCGGCGCTTTCCAGCAGCGGGCGCGCCTCCTCCACAAAGCGGCCGGCGGCCTTGATCAGACCTTCCGGCTTTTCGCTCAGGGCGGCGGGCTGCTCCAGGGGCTTCAGATATTCGTTCAGCGAACGGATCAGGCCGGAAAGGCAGCGGTACAGCGGCGCTTTTCGGCCCAGCGCCTTGCCCACCTCCCTGCGCAGCTCGCGCAGCGCGGTTTCATCCAGCTGGGCCGAGTACATTTCCCGGGCCCGGTCGGGCAGGTTATGGGCCTCGTCCACCAACAGCGCATAATTGCCCTTGTCCATAAAATAGCGCCAGAGCTTGACCCAGGGGTCAAAGGCGTAATTGTAATCGCAGATCACCACCTGGGCGATTTCCGAGAGGTCCAGCGAGAGTTCGAAGGGACACAGGGCATGTTTTTCGGCCAGGGCCTCGATGTCTGGCCGGTCCAACCGCTCCATATTCAGCGCCTCATACAGCGCGGCGCGCCGCCGGTCATAATAGCCCCTGGCCCGTTCGCACTCGTCGGGGCGGCAGCGGCAGCCCTTGCAGGCGCAGATTTTATCCCGGGCGGTCAGGGTAACCGAGCGCAAGATCAGCCCCCGATCCCGCATTTTTTCCAGGGCATTTTGGGCGGCAAGGCGGGTGGTGGTGCGGGCGGTCAGATAAAACACCGCGTCCACCAGGCCGGCGCCCATGGCCTTGAGGGCCGGAAACAGGGCGGCCGCGGTTTTTCCGATGCCGGTGGGCGCCTGGCAGAGCAGATTTTTTTGATCCCTGAGCGCCACATAGCCATGGGCGGCAAAGGTGCGCTGGCCCGAGCGGAAGCGGTCAAAGGGAAACGGAAGGGAAGCCAGGCTGGGCTCCATGCGGGCGCGGTCGCTGAGCAGCGAACGGGTCCATTGCACATAGGGGGAAAGCCATTCCTCGAACTTTGCCCGCAGGGCTTCGCGGGTAAAGCTTCGGGTGAAGCTGGCCTTGCCGCCGGACAGGTTATAATAGGTCAGGCGCACCTGGGCCCGGGAACCGCCCTCATTTTCCAGCAGCATATGGGCATAGATCATGGCCTGGGCCCAGTGCACCGGATAGTCGTCGGCCCCGATGGTATCCGGGGACAGCACCGTGGTCTTGATCTCCTCAATCAGCGGGTCGCCCAAATGCGCGCCCAGGCCGTCCATACGGCCGAACAGGGAAAAGGAAATGCCCGCCCGCTCAAAGTCCAGGCGGATGGGCACCTCCCGCTGAAAATGTTCCCCATAGGCGCTTTGCACCGCCTGATGGCCCCGGATTCCGTCCTGCATGCGGTTTACCGCCTGGCCGGTCAGCCAAAGGTCGCCGCCCTCCAGGGCAAATTCAGCCAGCGCGCGCACGCTGACTTTGATAACGGACGCCATGGGGGCTTCCCTCCCTTTGAAGACGGATTTTGCGGAACGATGCTTGAATGGCAACGCGCTGTGGTGTAAAATAAATAAGGAAAAATCGAAGCGTTTTTACAGGGTTTATTTATTTTAGCCCAGATCAAAAGAAACGTCAATCCAGGGGAGGAAGAAACATGTATCCGCTACTTATGAGTCCCTATTTCCGCCACGGCGAACAGACGCCCTGGGGCGGCAGTCAATTAAAACAGCTTTTCGGCAAAAATTCCCCGGATGACAGGACCGGGGAGAGTTTGGAAATTTCGGCGCTGCCCGGCATGGACAGCGTGGTGGCCAACGGCGAACTGGCCGGGGTTACCCTGTCCAAGGTCATTGAGCTTTGGGGCGAGGGCCTGACCGGGCTGAAGGACAATTCGGTGTTCCCGCTCTTGCTCAAGCTCCTGGACGCCAAGGAGATGCTGTCGGTGCAGGTGCATCCGGGGGACGGTTACGCCATGGAGCACGAGGGCAAGCTGGGCAAGACCGAGGCCTGGGTGGTGCTGATGTGCGAGCCCGGGGCCAAGCTGGTGTACGGGGTCAACGTGAAGAGCCGGGAGGAACTTCAAAAGATGGTGGACGGAGGACAGTTGGAGCAGGCGCTTCAATGGATCTCCATTCAGCCCGGGGATGTGCTCTACATTCCCCACGGCATGGTGCACGCCCTGGGCGGCGGCATCATGGTGTATGAGATTCAGCAGTCCAGCGACGTGACCTACCGCTTCTGGGACTGGGGCCGGGTGGGCAAGGACGGCAAGCCCAGGGAGCTTCACACCCGCAAGGCCATCGAGGTCACCAGGCCCGAGCTTGAGATGGGCAAACTGCCCGGCGCCACCATCATCCGGGAGGGCGGCAACCAGACCTATTACATTTCCGACGAGAATTTCGAGCTTTCGCGGCTGAGCGTAAGCGGCAAAATGCCTTTGGAGGGCGGCCGCATGCGCATGATTACCGCCCTGGGCGAGGCTCGCCTGAGCTGGGACGGGGACGGGCTTGACCTCAAGGCCGGGGACAGCGTATTGATTCCCGCGGGGATGGACAAGGTGTATTTGGAGGGCAGAACCACGGCCATGTGCGTTCAGACCCCGGACGGCGAAAACCTTAAGGAGGCGCTGGGCTACCGCGCCGACCAGGTGGCCGGACTGTCTTTATAAGTAAAAGAGCGCTCCGCGGAATACAATATAAACGGCGCGGAGCGCTCAAATTCAATTCGGGAGGAAACGCATGCTGGAATCGGTTTTGCGCAGGATAGAGGAGACAAAGGCCCAGGGAAGGCTGCTCATCCATGAACCCATGGCGCGCCACACCACCTTTCGGGTGGGCGGACCGGCGGATGCCCTGTTTTTGGCGGACAGCGAGGACGCCATGCTTTCGGTCATGGCGGTTTGCCGGGAGACGCACACGCCCATGACCTTTATCGGGCGGGGCTCCAACCTCATCGTCAGGGACAAGGGCATTCGGGGCCTGGTCATCGCCCCGGGAGAGGGCATGGCGCGCATGGAGCGGGAAGGGGACATCCTGACCGCCGGGGCGGGCGCCTCTTTAAGCGCGCTCAGCGCCGAGGCGGCCCGGTGGGGCCTTTCCGGGCTGGAGTTTGCCTCGGGCATACCGGGCAGCGTGGGCGGCGGAGTGGCCATGAACGCCGGGGCCTACGGGGGCGAGATCAAGGACGTGCTGGTGGACGCCCGGGTGTATATGGAGGGCGAGATACGCACCTTGAACCTTCAGCAGATGGAGATGGGCTATCGAAGCACCCTGCCGCTTCGGGCGGGCGCGCCGGTGCTCTCGGCCCGGTTTCGCCTGACACCGGGGGAGAGAGAGGCCATTTTCCGGCGGATGAACGAGCTCAATCAGCGCCGGAGGGATAAGCAGCCGGTCAACCTGCCCAGCGCGGGTTCGGTATTCAAGCGGCCCGAGGGATATTTCGCCGGAACCTTAATCGAACAGGCCGGCTTAAAGGGCAGGCGCATTGGCGACGCCCAGGTTTCGGAGAAACACGCGGGCTTTATCGTCAATGTGGGCCAGGCCAAGGCCGAGGATATCCTGGCGCTCATCGCCCTGATTCAGCGCGAAGTCAAAGAAAAGTTTTCGGTAAGCCTTCAGACCGAGGTGCGGGTGCTGGGCGAAGAATGAAAGGGGAACAAAAGGCGTGAGACTTACAATGCTCACCGGCATGTCGGGCGCGGGCAAGACCACGGCGCTGCGGCTGTTGGAGGATATGGGGTATTTCTGTGTGGACAATCTGCCCTGGCAGCTTTTGGACGCCTTTGTGGAACTGTGTCAGGCCTCCAGCATGCGCCGGGTGGCCATCGGGGTGGACAGCCGGGGCGGCAGCTTTTTCGACGCCAACCGGGTCATTGAGGCCATGCACAGCATGGGCAGGGAGAGCGGCATGACCATGGAGCTGGTCTACATGGATTGCGCCGAGGAGGCGCTCATCGCCCGGTACAAGGAGACCCGGCGCGACCACCCCATGGCCAAGGACCGGCCGCTTCAGAGCGGCATCGCCCTGGAAAGGGAGCTGCTCCTGCCCCTCAAGGAGGCCGCCACCCACATCATCGACACCACATCCCTGAGCGTGCGCCAGCTCAGGCAGACCATCAACCAGCTGTTCGGCGAGGAGACGGCCAGCTTGGGCCTTCGGGTGGAGGTGGTCTCCTTTGGGTTCAAGCGCGGGCTGCCCAGGGACGCGGATATGGTGTTCGACGTGCGGTTTTTGCCCAACCCCTTTTACGAGGCCAGCCTGCGCCGGCTCACCGGGCGCGACCCGGCGGTGCGGGCGTATGTGCTGGAAAAACCCGAAACCCAGAAATTTCTGGAACAGGTGACCGGGCTTTTGCTTTCGCTTTTGCCCCAATTTATCCAGGAGGGCAAGAACCGGCTGATGATCGCGGTGGGCTGCACCGGAGGCATGCATCGTTCGGTGGCCCTGGCCGACGAGATCGGCCGCAGGATCATGGAAAAGGGCTATCGGGTGGATATCGCCCATCGGGATATGCTGGAGGAGCGTTCGCGCTATACCATGGAATAAAACGGGCCGGCGGCAGGGCGGGCGCCCGCAAGGAGAAATGCGTAAGCAGGTCGAAGGAGACAGGAAATGTCGTTTTCAACGGACGTTAAACAGGAAATTATCCACGAAATATGCGAAAAGCCCTGCTGCGCCTTTGCTGAGCTCAACGGGATGATGATGGTTGCGGGCAGCTTAAGCCTTCGGGGCATGGGCCGGTACGGGCTTTCGGTGAATACCGAGAGCGCCGGCGTGGCCAGGTACATATTTACTTTAAGCAAGAAATTTTTGGGCGTGCAGCCCGAGATCCGCGCCATGAAGGTGAGCAGGTTGGGCATGCATTCCAGCTACAGCCTGGTCTACCCCGAGGAAAAAGTGGGCGAGATCCTGGAAACGCTGCGCCTTTTGGACAGCCGCCAGGCCTTTGGCATCCGCAGGGGCATATCCCACAAGATCGTGGGCCGGGACTGTTGTAGGCGCGCGTTTTTGCGGGGGGCTTTTTTGGGCGGCGGTTCGCTCAACAACCCGGAGCGCGGCTATCACATGGAATTTGTGGCCCAAAGCCAGGAGCAGGCCGAAGGCATTGAAAAAATTTTAAATAAATATGAACTGGGGGCCAAGACGGTGGCCCGCAAGGCGCAATTTGTGGTATACTTAAAAGAAAGTGAAAAGATTATAACATTGCTCACGCTGCTGGGGGCGCATCAGGCGGTGTGTGCGCTGGAGAACGTCAGGATTATCAAGGATATGCGCAATTCGGTCAACCGGCTGGTAAATTTCGAAACCGCCAATGTGAGCAAGACCGCGGACGCCGCGGCGCGGCAGGTGGAGGCCATTGAGTACCTTCGGGATCACGTTGGGCTGGAGCATTTGAGCGCCGGGCTCCGGCAGATGGCCGAGGTTCGGTTGAACCACAAGGAGGCCACCTTGGCCGAGCTGGGCGAGCTCATGGATCCGCCCATGGGCAAATCCGGGGTAAACAACCGATTGAGACGGCTGGAAGCCATGGCGCTTCAGCGGCGGGGCGACGAGGGCCAATAGGCAGTTTTCAGGCCGGGAAAAAATTGAAAAGGAGGAGAATCGTATGGTTAACCGGGAAGTTACGATTATGAACGACGAGGGAATTCAGGCTCAGGCAGCGTCTTTGCTGGTTCGAGCCGCCAGCCGCTTCTCCAGCCGCATTTCCATCGAGCGCGGCAACCGGGTGGTCAACGCCAAGAGCATGATGGGCGTATTGTCCATGGGCGCCACAAAAGGGGAAAAACTGGTGCTGACCTTTGAAGGAGAGGACGAGCGCCAGGCCGCGGATACTTTGGTCCGGTTTATCGAGTCCGGATTTACCGAGATTATTCGGTAAGAAAAGGGTGTGTGTTTGGGTTTCCGCCTGAGCGCGCCCCCGTTTTTGCAATGAACAATATACAGCCCCATGGGGACAAGGAGGATAAGCGCCATGAAGTTGGACATGATGTTGCTCAGCCCGCTGAGCAAGGTATTCGCGGATCAGCGGCCCGGCGGCGCGCTGGGGGAAAAGGGAATTCAGGGCTTTTTGAACGAGACGCAATCCTTCCAAATCGCCCTGCACACATCCGAGCCCAGGGGCGCGGCCATCCATATTCAGTTGGAGAGCCCGCTCAAAGAGGCCATCACCGTGCGCAGGGTGCGGTTGGTGCCGGTGGAAATCGCCACTTTTATGGACGCGGACGACAATTACCTGCGGAAGACGCCCGGCATGTATCCCGACCTTTTGGTTCCGGCCGGGGAGGAGATTCCCCTTTACCCCGGTCAATGGATGAGCCTGTGGGTGGACGTGGAGCCCGAGGGGCGCATGGAGGCCGGACGCTATCCCGTCAGGATTACCGCCACGGATTTGCGGGGGGAGATTCTGGACCGGCAGACGCTGGAGGTGGAGATCTTAAACGCCCGCCTGCCCAAGCAAAAGCTCATTCACACCAAATGGTTCCACACCGATTGCCTGGCCAATTACTATCGGGAAGAGGCCTTTTCCGAGCGCCATTGGCAGATTATTGAGGCCTTCATTCAGACCGCGGTCAGGCGCGGCATCAACATGATTCTGACCCCCATCCACACCCCGCCCCTGGACACCCAGGTGGGGGGCGAGCGGCTCACCACCCAGCTGGTGGATGTGTTTGTAAACGGCGGGAAATACTCCTTTGGCTTTGACAAGCTCATCCGTTGGATTGAGATTTGCAAGCGCGCCGGGGTGGAGTACTACGAGATGGCCCATCTGTTCACCCAATGGGGCGCGCTGTACACCCCCAAGATCATGGCCACGGTGGACGGGACGTACAAGCGCATTTTTGGGTGGGACGTTTCGGCCACCAGCGACGAATACAAGGCCTTCGTGGCCGAGTATCTGCCCGCGCTGAGAGAGGTGCTCAGGCGGGAGGGCATTGAGCAGAACACCTATTTCCATATTTCCGACGAGCCCTCGGGCGAGCACATCGAGGCCTACAAGGCCGCGCGCAAGGTGGTGGAGCCCTATCTCAAGGGCTGCATCATCATGGACGCGCTGAGCGAGTATGCGTTCTATGAATCCGGGGCCGTGACCAAGCCGGTGCCGGCCAACAACGCCATCGAGCCCTTTTTGGAGCACAAGGTGCCCGGACTGTGGACGTATTACTGCATCGGCCAATACAAGGACGTGAGCAATCTGTTCATGGCCATGCCCTCGGCCCGCGCCCGAATCTTTGCCGAGCAGCTGTACAAATACCACATTGAGGGCATTTTGCAATGGGGCTACAACTTCTACAACAGCCAATACTCGAGGTATGCGGTCAACCCCTTTGAGCACACCGACGCCGACGGCTTCACCCTCTCGGGCGACGCCTTCCAGGTCTATCCGGGCCCGGACGGAAAGCCGCTGGAATCCATCAGGCTGATGGTGATTCTGCACATGCTTCAGGATTTGCGCGCCTTTGAGATGCTGGAAGGGCTCACCAGCTATGAGTATGTCATGGGCCTCATGGAGGACGGGTTGGATCAGCCCATCACCTTTAGCCGCTATCCCCGTTCGGACGGATACATTTTAAACCTCAGGGAGCGGGTCAACCGGGAGATTATGAGCCGGATGGGTTAAAGTTTGGAAAGGGCGATTTACAGATTCGCCAAACCGCGTTAGAATAGGAGCGGAAACCTAAGCAACAAAGGAGCTGTTAGGATATGAAGGGACTTTCCGAGGAACTGCTGAAGCGCTATGCCCAGGCGTTCAAGGCCGATCCGGTCAACACCATGCGCATGAACGCGGTGGTCAAGAACGGGTTAAGCGACGCCGCGGAGAACCAGCAGGAATATATCGACAACCCCATGACCTTCTCCATCGAGCTGGAGTCGGGCAAAATCACCAACCAGAAGTCTTCGGGCCGCTGCTGGCTGTTCGCGGGATTGAACACCATGCGGTACGAGATCATGCAGAAATGCAACCTGGAGACCTTCGAGCTTTCCCAGAACTACGCCATGTTCTTCGACAAGCTGGAGAAATCCAACTATTTCCTGGAGAGCATCCTGAATACCTTGGATGAGCCGCTGGAGGGCCGGCTGATCGCCCATCTGCTCACCGCGCCCATTCAGGACGGCGGCCAGTGGGATATGTTCTGCGCGCTGGTGGACAAATACGGCTGCGTGCCCAAGAGCGTCATGCCCGAGACTTTCCAGAGCAGCAACAGCAACATGATGAACAAGTACATCACCCTGAAGCTGCGGGAATACGCCATGCAGCTGCGCGACGCGGCCAAGGCGGGCAAGGGCATGGACGAGTTGGAGCAGATGAAGGAGCAGATGATGGGCGAGGTGTACGGCATGCTGTGCATCTGCCTGGGCCAACCCCCGCAGACCTTCACCTGGGAATACCGCGACAAGGACAAGAACTTCCATCGCGAGGAGAACCTCACCCCCAAGGCCTTCTTCGACAAGTTTGTGGGCCAGAAGCTGGACGAGTTCATCTCCATCATCAACGCGCCCACCGCGGACAAGCCCTACAACCGCACCTACACCGTGGCCTATCTGGGCAATGTTTGCGAAGGACGCCAGATCAAGTACCTGAACCTCACCAGCGAGGAGCAGAAGCAGCTGGCCATCAAGCAGCTGGAGGACGGCCATCCGGTTTGGTTCGGATGCGACGTGGGCCAGTTCCTCACCCGGGACAGCGGCATCATGGGCATGAAGAACTTTGGCATGGAGCAGCTCCTGGGCGTGAAGTTCGGCATGGACAAGGCCCAGCGGCTGGATTACCATGAGAGCGTGCTCACCCACGCCATGGTGTTCCTGGGCGTGAACCTGGTAAACGGCAAGCCCAACCGCTGGAAGGTGGAAAACTCCTGGAGCGACAAGAGCGGCCAGGACGGTTACTATCTGATGACCGACGAGTGGTTCGACGAGTTCAACTATCAGGTGGTCATCAACAAGAAGTATCTGACCGACGAGCAGCGCAAGGCCTTTGAGCAGGAGCCCATCGTGCTCAAGCCCTGGGATCCCATGGGTTCGCTGGCCTAATCATTGGGGCAAAATCAAGGGGCGTCCGAATGAATCGGACGCCCCTTTTGTGCTTTGCAGCGTCAGGCGGTCTGATCGAATTTGTGGCCGCAGCTTTTGCAGGTCACCGTGATATGGCCCACGCCCCGGGGGACGCGCAGCTTTTGATGGCAATTGGGACAATCGAAGTAGCGGTAGAGCTTTCGGTTGCGGAAGCGGTTGAAGGCCTGGCGCACCCGGGTCAAAAACGGGTTCACCAGATTCATAAACCAGACGTTTTCCTTTATGCGCTTCTCGCGATTTCGGGACAGGATTCGAAAGGCCGTATAGACAAGCAGGGCCAAGGATAGAAAATTCAAAAAGCTCATGCCCGGGATCATCGACAGCAGGCACAGCAGCAGCGCCGCATAGGTCAGGGCCAGGGAAAGGTGATCCAGGCCATGGCGGCCGGTCATAAATTTTTGAAGGGAAAGCTGTAGACGCTCCAAGAATTTCATGATACAACATCCTTTTATATGAGAGTAAAGACAGTATACCCGATAATTTTGATCGAAATATGAACTCAGGGGGACAAAAATGGCTTGCGGGCGGATTGTTGGATTGAAAACTTTACCTCGCGGGCCTAAAATAGTATATCAACGGCCAAAAGGGCCGCTTTTACGATCACGCGAGCAGAGGCGAAATACAGAAGGGAAAGAGATTGGTGAAGCAGTTTTTGCAGGGCATACGCCACGGCATTCCCATTGGATTGGGCTATATATCGGTTGCGTTTACCTTTGGCATGATGGCGGTGAGCGAGGGATTGAGCATCGGGCAGGCGGTGCTGATCTCCATGACCAATGTGACCTCGGCCGGGCAGTTTGCCGGGTTGGACCTGATGCTGGCCGGGGGCAGCATGATTGAGATGGCGCTCACCCAGCTGACCATCAACCTGCGGTATGCGCTGATGTCCCTTTCGCTTTCTCAAAAGATGGACGAGAGCATGAACAGTTTAAGGCGCATGATTTTTGCCTTCGTCAATACCGACGAGGTGTTTGCGGTGGCCAGCGGCCAGCCGGGCACGGTGGGCAAGAACTATCTGTTCGGATTGATTTTGACGCCCTACTTGGGCTGGGCATTGGGCACGCTCATGGGCGCGGCGGCCGGATCCTTGCTTCCGGTCATGGTGCGCAACGCCCTGGGCATCGCCATTTACGGCATGTTTTTGGCCATATTCATTCCGCCGGCCAAAAAGCTTAAAAGCGTGCGGGTGGTGGTGGCCATTTCGGCCATTCTCAGCTGCGTCATGCGCTATACCCCGTACCTGAACCAGATCTCCGGCGGATTTGTGATCATCTTGTGCGCGGTGAGCGCGTCGGCGCTGGGCGCGTGGCTGTTCCCGGTAAGGGAGGTGGAGCAGGAATGACTACCGCACGCTTTATGGCCTATGTGGCGGTGATGGCCCTGGTGACGTATTTGATTCGAATGCTGCCGCTGGTGGTGTTCAAGAAAAAGATCACCAGCCGGTTCATCCGTTCCTTTCTGTTTTATGTGCCCTATGCGGTGCTGGGCGCCATGACGCTTCCGGATATTTTGTATTCCACCGGGAACACCTTGACCGCTGTGGCGGGTTTTGGGGTGGCGTTGGTGCTCAGTTGGAAGGAAAAACCCCTTTTGGTGGTGGCGCTCAGCGCCTGCGCCGCGGTTTTGGTTCTTCAGCTGATTCTGAACGCCCTGGGCATGGCCTGAGGGACGCAATCATAAAGAAATAAAATTTTAATATAATGGAAAATATATTGCAATAGAAATGGCGCAAACTCTCGCGAAATGGCGGTTTTCTTGACAGCTCGGGGGCGAATGAACTAGAATAATAGAGCTTCAAGAATTACATGGAAAGGAGGAGCGCTATGGACAAACAAAAGGAAAAGAAATCGCGGCTTTGGCGCGGCTTTATGGCGCTTCTCGTTTTCATGCTATGGATGAATCAGGCCGCGTTGGGTGAGGGAACCCCTCAGCCCGCGCCGGGCAGCGCGCCCGAAGCGCAGGAGGTTGCGTTGGGCGAGGGCGGGGAAGCCCAGGCCACCCCGGTGCCCGCCGAAGCGTCCACCCCGGCGCCCGAGGTTACCCCCGAACCCACGCCCGAGGTCACCCCTGAGCCCACCCGGGTCATAGACCCGGAGGCTGATCAGCAGGCGCTCAAGGTTACCTCGGCCATCACCCCTGAGCAGATGGTCACCGCAGGCGAGGCCACGGTGCGTATCAACCTGGGCAATACCACAAACGCCATATTGGACGATGTGACCCTTTACGACGCGGAGGGCAACATCGTCTATGGGCCGGTTCAGATTCCGGCCGGGGAAAGCGAAGGCATGCGCAGTTACAGCGAGGATATTCAGGTAACCAAGGGCCAGCTTTCCGACGGGCAGATCGGTTATGCGGCGCGATTTGTGCTGGACAAGGGCACCGAAAGCGAGCGCACCATCGAAAAACAGATCCTGATTGAGGTCAAAAAGGTCAAGGCCAGCCCCCAAATAGAATTTTCCAGGGAAATCAGCAGCCTGTTTGTAACCGAGGGCAGTGAGGTCACCTTGACCTACCGCATTCGCAACACCGGCAACGTCAAATTGACCGATATCAAGGTTACCGACGAACTGGGCGGCGAGGTGGGTTCGTTGTCCAGCCTGGATGTGGGCAAAAAAAAGACTTTTACGCAAAAAGTGGTCATCCAGGAGGGGCAGATCAGCCAGCCCAAGGTCAGCTATTCCTATGAGGGTGGCGAAAAGACCTATAGCGAAAAGTTGAAATCCAGCGAGATCGCGTTGGCCAGGGAAGAGCTTGTCCTTGAGCTCAGCGCCAGCCGCACCAGCGTTACCCCGGGCGAGACCATCAACCTGAACCTTCGGCTCATCAACAACGGCAATGTATCCTATAGCAAGCTGCGCATCAGCGACCCGGTTCTGGGCGATTTGGGCAGCTTGGCCAACGATCTCAAGGCCGGACAGGAATATGTGTTCAGCAAAGAGGTGCCCATCAAGAGCAGCACCAGCTTTCAGTTCCATGTGTCCGGCCGCTGTGCCACCAACAAAGAGATCAGCTACAAATCCAACGTTTGCACGGTTTCGGTGCTCAACGAGGATCAAAGCGGCATTCATTTGCGGCTTGAGGCAGAAACCACGAGCCAATCCATCAGCGGCCCTGGGCCGGTAACCTTTACATTGCACCTGTACAACGAGGGCGATTTGGATATACGGGACGTCATGCTGTCCGAACAATCCAACGGCGACATCAAGCGCATGGCGGTTTTGGCCCCGGGCGAGACCCAGTTGGAGCAGACCTATCAATTGACCCAGAGCGGAACCTTTGTGTTTGTGGCCCAGGTTTCCGACGGTCAGGGTGGGAGCCTGACCGTGCTCTCCAATCCCATCGAGATTGAGGTGGGCAGCGGGGAGGCCGCGGTGGTGGCATCGCCCGACGCGGACGCGCCCCCGCCAACCCAGGCCGAGGGCAATGCCCTCAAACTGCCGGAAAATCCTGAGACTTTCCGCAACATGATGATTCTGGCCGGAGGCTTTCTGGCGATTATCCTCATTTTGGCCCTGAGCGCGGGCATGCGGGGCCGGAAAAAGCGCATGGCCCAGCGCAAGCGCGCGGCGGTTCAGCGCAAGGCAAGACCTCGCAAAGAGGAGGCGCGCCGGAGGCCGGCCCGGCACATGCCCCCGGTGGGCGTGGCGGACAAGCCGGACGAGATGGGCGATACCCAGCGCTTTCACATGGGCCAGCACCGGCCCACGGATATAAGCTGATGATGCAGCTCAGGAAAATGAAGCATTCATTTTCCTGACAGCGTGTCGACTTTTTCGACACGCTGTTTCCCCCTGTTGGCTGGTAACCAACAGGGGGAATATTTTATGTAGGCGGAGGGATTGGGAGAATCAAGGCAGGCAGACCACACGGCCCGGGATAAAATCGCCCGGCGCAAGGTTGGGGTTGATGCGCAGCAGGCGGCCCTGGGTGGTGTTGAACTTGCGGGCCAGACTGCTCAAACTCTCGTTTTGCTGGATGATGTAGCTGCGCTCGGTTCCGCTGCACAATCCGCGGGAGCCAGAGGGCGGTACACAGTAGGCCTGGCCCGGGAACAGCCGGGAGGGGTTCAGATTGGGATTGGCCAACCTGAAGGCCTGATAGGATACATTATACCGGAGCAACAGGTCGGCGTAGCTCTGGCCAAATTGCACCGTGCCCGCGGTGTAGCCGTTGGGACATCTGCGCGCCGGAATAGAGGGCGTAGAAGGCGTGGAAGGAGTGGACGGCGTGGAGGGAAGGGATGGTGTAGAGGGTGTGGACGGCCTTGACGGCGTGGAGGGAAGGGACGGCGTGGGCAGGTCCTCAGGCGGGGTGGGCGTTGCCACGGTCTCGGGTACGCACAGCACCTCACCGGAGCGCAAATTGGAAGGGTCCACAAAGGGGTTGCGCTCGCTGAGTTCCAAAGTGGTGATGCCGAACCGCTCGGCAATGGAGGAAAAAGTGTCGCCGCGCTGTACGGTATAGAGATCGCCGCTCACGCAGCTGAGCTGCTGGGGCGGTATGCAGAGCTCGTCGCCGGGCTCCAGGGCGGACAAATCGCGGCCCTGGTTGGCCAGGCGGATGGCCTGCTCGCTGACTCCGTTTAAGATGGCCAGATCGCGCAAGGTGTCGCCCTCGCGCCATGTATAGCGGCTGGCGCCCCGGGGACAGACGACCGGGGTGACGTTGCTTTCCATATCGGGCACCTCCTGAAATTGAATTACGGTTTAACCTATGCCCCCGGAGGCGAAAGGGTGAAGGCATGAAAAAAGCGGCCGCCCGGGCCGCTTGAGGAGATATAAAAGAGGAATTCAGGCGTCCACGTCGATTAAGACCTTCATGGTGTCTTCCCGATGGCTGTCGATGTATTCGTAGGCGGCCTGGTAGTCTTTAAAGGGGAAATGGCGGCTCATCAGCGGATCCAACAGCACCTTTTTGTCGTTTACCAGCTGAATGGCGGTCAGGTAATCCGGATGGCGGTACATCATGGTGGTGTTCAAATCCAGCTCATGGTCGTTGAGCACCGCCAGATCCACATGGGCCCGGGCGGCGAACACCGCCACCAGGATAATCGTGGAGCCCTTGCGGGCATTTTGGATGGCCTGATCCATGGTCAGGTCATTGCCGGCGCAGTCGTAGATCACGTCGGCCTTGTCCGGGCCGAAGCAATCCACCAGGGCCTGGCCAAAATCGCGTTCCTTGGTGTTGACGCAGTAGTCCACCCCGCATTTTTGGGCCAGATCCAGCCTTAGCTGGCTGATGTCGGTGATCATCACCGAATGCGCGCCCATGCCCTTGGCGGTTTGGGCCACCAGATTGCCGATGGGTCCGGCGCCCAGCACCGCCACCCGCTGCCCCTGGATATCGCCAAACCGGCGCACCGCATGCACGGCCACGGCCAAGGGCTCGATCATGGCGCCCTGGTCATAGCTCATTTCGTCGGGCAGGGGGGTAATCTTTTGTTGATCCACGGCGAAGTATTCGCTGGCGGTGCCGGTGGTCTGAAAGCCCATGACCTTTAAATTTTCGCACAGATTGTATTTGCCATGGCGGCAGGGGTGGCAGGCTCCGCACACCACCTGGGGCTCGATGGTCACCTTTTGGCCCAGACGCAGGCCGGTGACCCCTTCGCCCAGGGCGGCAATCTCTCCGGAGACCTCGTGGCCCTGGGTGATCGGATAGCGGGTAAAGGGGTGTTTGCCGTGATAGACGTGGATATCCGAGCCGCAAATGCCGATGCGCCGGATTCTGACCAGCACCTGGCCCTTTTGGGGCGTGGGGGTTTCCACCTGACGGAATTCGATCTTTTTGGGTTCAATCATCACCTGTTGAAGCATACGCGATCCCTCCTGAATGGACGATATCGGGCGATTTGATGGAAAATGGGCCATATGTTCATCTTAAACCGGGGCGGAAAGATTGTCAATTCATTGGCGCAAGAAAAGGGCGGCTTTCACAAAACCGCCATTAGACTGTCAAAAAACTAATTCATTACTCTGGGGATGCATGAAGGGGCCGGAGCCCCTTCATATTCAATCCGCAGGGCCGGCTTTGCCGGACCGAGGAGCGGCCCAGGTGGCCGCTTCCGATATCATTTTCCGGCCGTCACCGAAGGTGACAGGAAAATGATGCAACTCAGGAAAATGAAGCATTCATTTTCCTGACAGCGTGTCGACTTGTTCGACACGCTGAAGGGCGGCTTTCACAAAACCGCCCTTTTGAGGATTTCTATTCCAACCCTGTGCGCCGCTTTTGCACGAACAGGGAGATGAAAAACAGCAGTCCGCCCAGCAGCGCCACGGCGCTCACCGAAACATACAGTGTCCGCGCCCCAAAGGCGGCGATCATCCATCCACCCACCAGGCCCAACAGCACACCGGCCAGCGAGTTGCAAACCACATTGCACAGCGCCTGGGCGGTGGAGCGCAGGGATTCCGGGGCCAAAGTGGGGGCATAGCACACGATTCCGGGCAATAGCAGCCCGTAGCACAGCCCGTCCACCATGCCCAACAGGATGAGGTGCGCCACGCTGCCCGCAAATTGATACAGCGCCATTTCCACCACATACAGCGCGGCGGCCAGCAGCATGATGGCCGAAACCCTGTATTTTTTGCGCATGCGGCTGTGCAGCAGCATGCCCGGCGCCTCCATGACGGTGCGCAGCCCGATGAGCAGGCCCACCAGGTTGGTGTTCTCTCCGATGGCCTCAAACATATAGGCGGCGTAGGTGGTGACCACGGTGGTGGGCATGTAAATCAAGGTGCTGAAGATCAAAAAGCTCACGAAGGGGAAACTTTTAAGGAGCAGCATGGGGTTGGCCTTTGGTTGGTCCTCCTGGGGAGTCAGGGGTTTCACGTCCTCCTGACGGGTGCAGAGCATCAAGAAGGGCATGGCCAGCACCACGCACACCACAAACACCACATCCACCGAAAACCAGCCGATCAAGGGCGTCATCAGCGCCACCACCGCCGAATATCCCAAAGAGCCCCACATGCGGATGGAACTATAATCCAAATTTCCGTGGCGCTGGATCAGGCTCACCAGCCAGGCATCCAGCAGCGGGGTCATGCCCACCTGAAACAGGGTCATGACCAGCAGCAGGCCCACCTCAAGAGTTGAATTGCCCAGCGGGCTCCAGCTCATGACGGGAATCAACAGCCGGAGCAGGGCGGTGGTCAGGATGCAGAAGATCATCACCCGCTTGATGGAGCGCAGGCGATCCGAGGCAAAGCCCCAGAGGGAAGGCATGACCACCCCGATCAGGCTGATGACCGCCATGACCTGGCCGGTGGCCACGCTGTCAAGCCCGCGGCTCTGCAAAAACAGCACCTGAAAGGGCGCCATGCTCATGCTCATCCAGTACAGCGCCTCGATGGCCGAGAAGGTGATCTTTGGGGAGAAGCGGGCCGCGCGAGTTTCAGCCATGGGGGTTCCGCCTTTCTTACCCTTTAACATGCAGGGCGTAATATCCCTATCATTATAAAGGAAAGTCGGGCGGGTTTCAATTCGGCTTTGACATGGGAAGGTGATTTTTGAGGAAAAACGCTAAAATTCCCGATTTATATAGAAGCGAAGGGAGAACCGGTAGGAGACATAGTAAAGAGCCAGGCTTATGAGCGCCGTACACAGCAAAATGGGCGCGGGCAATTCATCCCCGGAGGCCTGGGAAATGGCCCTGGAAACCGAACCATCGCGGCTCAGCAAGGTGGCCCCCCCAAAGATCAGCAGAAAGATTACCATTATCATGGCCATCATGGCCACGCGTCCCTTTTCCACCCCGTATTTATAGCACAGCGGCATGGAGGCGGAGCTTATCAATAACAACAGCACTGGGGTGAGGATGCACGCGCTCACCTCTTCGGAGAGCACCAGAGACGAATTGAGCGAACACAGGATCACCGCCGAAATCAGCACCAGCACCAGCGAGACCAGCATCAGCAAGAGCCCCAGCAGATAGCGCGCCCTGACCGCGTTTTTGCGGCTCACCGGCAGCGACAGGCCGTATTCATCCCAATGGGCGGCCTCATCCGCCGTAAAGCAGTTGAGCACGACGATCAGGCCCAGCATGGAGAGCATGCCGGAAATGGCGGCCACGTTGCTCATGGAAAAACCAAACACCAGGTAGAGCACCACCATAAGGGCAAACAGCCGGGTGTTGCGCCGAAAATACAGGAAATCCTTCATCATAAAGCCCAGCATGAACTATTTCTCCCTTCCATACAGCACCATAATCTCGGCCAGCGAGGCCGGATCGATTACCCAGTCCGGATGCGCCGCCGTGAGTTCCATGCGGTTATCCACCAGGGCTTCCATGCCCAGCGAACCCTGTTTGACGCCCAGAATATGGTCCTTGGGCAAGGCGGCGAGCGCGCTTTGACCGGCGCGCACCACCCCGTAGCGCTCGCGCAGCCGCTCCCGATCCTCGGAAAAGACCAGGCGGCCCTTATCCAGGAAGCTGATATAATCGCAGACCCTTTCCAAATCGTCGGTGATATGGGAGGAAAGCAGCACGCTGTGGCCGCCGTCGGAGATGAACTCCTGGAGCATATCCAGAATTTCATCCCGGGCCACCGGGTCCAGGCCGCTGGTGGCCTCGTCCATGATGAGCAGCTCCGGGCGGTGGGCCAGGGCTGCGCTCAAGGACAGTTTCATCTTCATGCCACGGGAGTATTTTTTCAGGGGCATCGTCCAGGGCAGGCCAAACCGGTCGGCCAGCGAGCGGAAATAGGTTTCATCCCAGCGGCTGTGCACCAGGCGCAGAATGCGGTTCACATCCTTGGGGCTAAAGGCCTCGCTGAACCGGTTATCGTCCAGCGCCACCCCCAGCCGGGATTTGATTTCGGCCTCATGACCCTCCAGGGGCAGGCCCAGCAGCGTGATCTTTCCACCGTCCGGCCGGCGCAGGCCCAGGAGCAGCTTTAAGGTGGTGGTCTTCCCCGCGCCGTTTTTGCCGATCAGACCCATGATGCAGCCCCGGGGCAGGCTGAGGCTCACATTGTCCAGCGAAAAGTTGGGATAGCGCTTGGTCAGATTTTCCAATTGGATGGCATCGTTCATTGCTTTTCCTCTCCATACAATAGTCGAAGGGTTTGAATTAATTCCTCAATGCCCACGCCGGCCGAATGGGCGGATTGCACCACCCGCGTCAGGTCGCTCTCCAGCCGGCGCAGCCGCTCTTCGCGCAGGGCTTCCAAATTTTCACCGGCCACAAAGCAGCCCTTTCCGGCCACGGTGACGATGAACCCCTCGCGCTCCAGTTCCTCATAGGCGCGCTGGGTGGTAATCAGGCTGATGCGCAGCTCCCGGGCCAAAAGCCTGAGGGAGGGGAGCGCATCGCCCGGCTTCAGAACGCCCGAAAGAATCTGGCCCTTGATCTGGCGGGCGATCTGTTCATAGATCGGACTTCCGTCTGAGGTGGAGATATGGATATCCATTCATGCGCCTCCTATGTTCATACTGTACATGTACGATAGATACAGTATAGACGGTTTGCGGCCCGATGTCAAGGGCTGAAAAGACTTTTTTCGGCTCAGGGAAAAATTTGTCAGGGCATATGGACAGGGCAGATGGGACATGATATGATAGAAAAAGCGGGCGCACGCCCGAAAATGGAAATGGTGGTGCTGGGGTAGGATGCGCGCGTTTGCGAAAATTATAACCGGCATAACCTTGGTGGTTATGCTGTTTGTGGTGTATCTCCTGTATGGGGTTCATCTGCAGGTGGAGGCCCAAGGGGCGCGGGTGGTGCCAGCCAGCGAGCGCGCCCAGGAATTTGAGGCGATTGCGGCCGCCCTCAAGAGCGGCGAGTTTACCGGAGATGTATATCAGTCGGGCGATTTGGGCGAGGCGTCGGAATATAGCTTTGTCTACATTGACATGGAGGTATTCAACCCCGGCCTGTTGCCCGCGGAGATGATCAGCGTGGGGCTTACCCCGGCGGAGGGGGATATTTTAATGGTGCCCCTGGGCAATATGGATTTGACCGGCCTGCACAGGACCAACCTGAGCGTGGTGGTGCTTTGCAGGAACGAGGCCGCTCAGGCCGAACGGTCGGTTTGGCTGGAGTATTACTGTTTTGGGCGCAGCTACACGGCCGCCATGGGCGGATAAGCCGTGCGCCCGACATTTTTCGGCGGTTCCGTTCAGGGACAGGAGCGGAACGCAACCTATTTTGTTTGCCATCAATCATAAAGATTTTCGGCTCAGGGCTTGCTTCAGCCCTGGGCCGAAAATCATTTTGGGCCGGATGGCGGAGGGTGGGCGGTAAATCCGAACAAATATGGCGGCAATGTGATATATTTGCAAGAGTGATTGCACGGGCGAAAAAATCCGGTATAATAAATAAAAAAGGGGTTTACAGGCCTATTTCAGGAGAACTCCGGCGAGGTGGGAGAGCATATGGCACAATGTCCATTGATTTTGATTTGCGATGACGACCCGGTGGTGCATGAATCCCTGGGGTTGTATTTGGATTCCGAGGGGTATGAGCACGTTTCGGCCTATGACGGCGAGGAGGCACTCAAAATGGTGGAGAGCGCCCAGCCGGACTTGATGATTCTGGATCTGATGATGCCGCGCATGTCGGGTACGGACGTTTGCCGCACCATCCGCCAGACCAAGACCTTGCCCATCATCATGCTCACGGCCAAGGGCGAGGAGATCGACCGCATCTTGGGCCTGGAGCTGGGGGCGGACGACTACATCGTCAAGCCCTTCAGCCCCCGGGAGGTTTTGGCGCGCATCAAGGCGGTGCTCAGGCGCTTTGCGGAGCCCCAGACCCAGAACGAGAACCTGCTGCGCTTTCCTCAGTTGGAGATCAATTTGAGCAACTATCAGGTCAAGGCCCAGGGACAGGTTTTGCCCTGCACCCCCAAAGAGGTGGAGATTTTGCACATGTTGGCCAGCCACGCGGGCCAGGTGTTCAGCCGGGAGCAGATTTTGTCCCGGGTATGGGGCTATGACTTTTTCGGGGACACCCGGACGGTGGATACCCACATCAAGCGCATTCGCCAGAAGCTGCCCCAGGAGGGGGTGCCCTGGAGCCTGAAGACCGTCTATGGGGTGGGCTATAAATTTGAGGTTGAATCATGAGAAAGAGCGTGCTGATGCGCCGGGTCTTCGGCATGGTGATCCTGGCGGTGCTGTTGACGGTGCTCTTCACCGCCCTGGCCTACACGGCCATCAGCCGGACGGTTTTTACCCGGCTCAAGGCCAACGAGCTTTTGCCCAAGGCTCAGCTGCTCAGCAGGCTGGCCTACCGCTATCAACAGGGCGGAGTGGCCCAAGAGCTGATGGACGCGATTTTGGAAGTGAGCGGAGAGACCAGCGATTCCATTTTGGGGGCCTATGCGCTGGTGGTGAATCGAAATGGGCAGATGATTTTGAGCAGCTCGTTTCTGGAAAACGTGAATTTGGAGCCGCTGAGCGGCTATATGAGCCGGATTTTTAACGGCGAGCAGGTGGCGGCCAGCGCGTATCTGCAAAACACCAGGATGGATATGGTCTGCGTGGGCACCCCGATTGTGGATGCCTCGGGTCAGGTTCAGGGCGCGGCCATGCTCTTTGTGCCCATGGTGGAGGCCATGGCGGCCATGGGCAGCCTGAACAGCGCGCTGCTCCTGTCGCTGGCGCTGGTCATGCCGTTCATGCTGCTGCTTACCTTTATGGGGACCAAATATGTGGTCAAGCCCTTGAAGACCATGCGTGACGCGGCCATCGCCATGGCGAACGGCGATTTCAGCATTCGCGCCGACGATACCCAGCGCGGGGAGATCGGCCAATTGGGCAGCTCGCTGAATTTTTTGGCCAGGGAGCTTTCCCACAATATCTCTGAACTCACCGTGGAGCGCAACCGGTTCAGACAGATCATCGACGGCTTGAGCGAGGGCATTGTGGCGGTGGATACCTTGGGCAACATCACCCACCACAATCCGGCTTTGGTTCAGCTCTTTGAGCGGCAGGCGCGGCATAGCGACGACGCGCGCATGCAGCTTATACCGGACGAGAGCGTTTGGGAAGATTTTGACCGGGCGCTCAGCGAGGGCAACCCGGTCATGCGCAGCCTGAACCTGCCGGATCGGGTCTTGCGCATTATCATCAGTCCCCTGGCCGACGAGGAGGGCCATCCGGCGGGGGCGGTGGGGCTCTTCAGCGATATCACCCAGAGCGAACGGCTGGAGCGCACCCGGCGG
Source organism: Candidatus Faecaligallichristensenella faecipullorum (assembly GCA_018716505.1). Lineage (GTDB taxonomy): Bacteria > Bacillota > Clostridia > Christensenellales > Aristaeellaceae > Faecaligallichristensenella > Faecaligallichristensenella faecipullorum. Next base: position 33,516 of record DVJW01000167.1, read on the forward strand.
GATTATGTGGCCAACGTGAGCCACGAAATGCGCACCCCGCTCACCGCTATGCGCGCGCTGGTGGAGCCCATGCGCGACGGAATGGTCAAATCCGAACAGGCGCGCCAGCGCTACTATGACATCATCCTGCGGGAAACGCTGCGGCTGAGCCGGCTGATTGACGATTTGATGCAGCTTTCCAAGCTCCAAAGCGGCAATCTGGCCTTGACCACCGAGCCCATCTCCTTGAATACCCTGCTTCAGGACATAGCGGAAAAATACCGCTCCACCGCAGCTGAGGCGGGCATGGAGTTTACCATGGAGTTGGATCCCGGGCAGTGCCCGATGGTGGTCTCCAATGCGGATCGGATTGAGCAGGTGTTGGTCATTTTGCTGGACAATGCCATCAAGTATACCAAAGTTGCCCGGCCCGAGGGCGGAAAGATTGCCTTGGGCGGGCGGATTGAGAAGAACCGGCTGGTTTTGTTCGTGCGGGACAACGGAATCGGCATTTCGCCGGCGGATCAACCCTATGTGTTCGATCGCTTTTACAAGGTGGACAAGAGCCACAGCGGCCTGGGCAGCGGGTTGGGCCTGTCCATTGCCAAGGAGATTTTAAATGGCATGGGCGAGAATATCGACGTCAAGAGCACGCCGGGCGAGGGTTCGGAGTTTTATTTCACCATGAAACTGGCCGGGGAGGACCGGCCATAGGCCGGCCGCACACAGCGGCGTTGGTTTGGGGCTTATCTCGAAAGGGATAGGCCCTTTTCCTTTGCTCTTCCGGGATTTCCCGGCCCGGCACACCATGGCGCGAGGGGGAGAATAGAATGCAGTAAATCCAAGGAAAGAAAGGGATTCACATGGCATGGTATCAACAATTTTGGAACGGATACTATGGAGGCGTTACATATCCTGGCTATGGGTGGCCGGGCGTGGTGTATGCCACTCAAACCCGGAAAAGATGCGGAAGAAACTGCGTCATTGCCCCGCCCAGAAGGCCGGGGGGGATAGGTCCCACCGGCCCGACCGGTCCTATGGGAATGACGGGAAGACCGGGTCCCACTGGGCCCACCGGTCCCATGGGAATGACGGGAAGACCGGGCGCCACCGGGATCCACCGGGGCGACCGGGCCCACCGGACCCACCGGGGCAACCGGGCCCGCGGGGCATGACGGACTTACGGGCGCCACCGGAATCGCGGGCGAGACGGGGATGACGGGCGCCACCGGGATGACGGGAATCACGGGAATAGCGGGGGATATGGGGGCGACCGGGCCTGCCGGGGCGACCGGGCCTGCCGGGGCGACCGGTGCAACCGGGGCGACCGGGCCTGCCGGGGCGACCGGGCCTGCCGGGGCAACCGGGCCTGCCGGGGCGACCGGAGCGACCGGGGCAACCGGGCCTGCCGGGGCGACAGGTGCGACCGGAGCGACCGGGGCGACCGGAGCGACCGGAGCGACTGGGCCTGCCGGAGCGACCGGGCCTGCCGGGGCGACCGGAGCCACTGGCCCGGCGGGAGAGGCGCCCGAGGATTCCTTTGCCTCTTTTGTCAGCTTTATGGGACAGTACGCCGATGGACAGCTGATTTCCATCTTTCCCAGTGTGGGCGATCCCACCGGGCAGATTGTGGCCAGCGATGAAACCCATGTGCAACTGGATCCAGGTACTTATCTGGTTTCCTACGGCGTGTCGGTGATCTTTCGAACGCCCAGCTATATGCAGGTTACCCCCTTCTATAATGGCGTGGCTCATTTGGAAACCGGCATATACTTCGCCACCAGCGCCAACGGATCTTCCGCCAGCGGCTCGGCCCATTTCATACTGGTGGCAGCCCAACAAACCCTGTTCAGCTTAACGTTTAACAGCTCCAGCACGGCCACCGACGGGGCGGTTACCCTGAGCTTTTTAAAATTGAATACCCCGGGATGAGGGCCGGATGGCGGATTCTTCCTCCTTCCGGCGGCATACCGATGGGAAAATTGCGCAAAGATCCGGTTGGAGGCCTGGTCTTATTGTGCCCGGCGCGGTTCCAGTGTATAATGTCAGTATTCTGCGGAATCGTTTCAAGGGATGCTGTCTTTCCGGGCCGCCGGACGAACCGGTTTTGGATGAAGGCCCTGAAGGACGCTTGCGCAGAAGGGTTTTCAGGGAAACGCTCATGGCGAAAAGGAGTAAAAAAACCAGCGCTTTTGGAGGAAGAATGTATGAAGAAGCAGTACGACGTGGCGGCCTATATCTGGCCCGCGTACACGGGCGACGAGCCCAGGACCCGTATTTTCTGGCCCGAGGGCATGGGCGAATGGCAGTCGGTCAAGGCGGCCCAGGCCAAATTTCCCGGGCATCAATGGCCGCGCAAACCCCTTTGGGGCTATGTGAACGAGGCCGACCCCTATGTCATGGAAATGGAAATCGAGGCCGCGGTGGATCATGGGGTGAATGTGTTCATCTATGACTGGTATTGGTACGACCGGCGGCCGTTTTTGGAGAACTGCTTAAACGACGGCTTTTTGAAGGCCAAGAACAACGGGAAAATGAAGTTTTACCTGATGTGGGCCAACCATGACGCGGGCGCCCTTTGGGATAAGCGCAACAGCCACGACCTGGAGACCGTGGTCTGGCAGGGCGGGGTGGAGCTGGCCGAGTTCAAGCGGGCCATGTCCCGGGTTATTGAAAAATATTTTCATCTGCCCAATTATTACACCATTGACGGCAAGCCGGTGTTCATGATTTACGACATTCCGGGCCTGGTCAAGGGGTTGGGCGGGGTTCAGGCCGCCCAAGAGGCCATTGAATGGTTCCGGGAGGCCTGCGTGCGGGCCGGATTGCCCGGGCTGCATTTGCAGTTCACCATGTGGAGCGACGCGGCCACCAACCTGAGCGGGGTGGATGGGGAGAAAAACGTGCCCGCCGAGCGCTTTAAAGAGCTGGGCTTTGACAGCACCAGCCACTATCAGTTCGCCCATTTCCTGAACGTGGATCAGGATTACGCGGACCTGTTGCCCCAGGTCAAGGCCGAATGGGCGCGGTTGGAAAAGAAGTTCGACTTCCCGTATTTCCCCCATGTGTCCATGGGATGGGACAACAATCCGCGCTTCATCGAGTTCAGGCCGGGCATCATTCGGGATTGCACCCCGGAAAAGATTGAGCGGGCCCTGCGCATGGCCAAGGAATATGTGGACAGCCATCCCAACCAGCCGCCCCTTATCACCATCAACAGCTGGAACGAATGGACCGAGACCAGCTATTTGCAGCCCGATGATTTGTATGGCTACGGCTATTTGGAGGCCATCAAGCGGGTGTTTAAGGATCAGGAATAAATACAATGCGGGCGCTTCCAAATTTGGGGAGCGCCCGCTCCTTATGGGCTTGCAAAATGCTCGGGAATGGGGTATAGTGTTAAAACAAATTGTAGAATATGGGAGGGATTTCCCTTGACATCCAAAGAGCTCGTAATCAGCACGTTGGAGTTTCGAAATACCTCGCTGCGCGTTCCGCGCCAGCTTTGGACTTTGCCCTGGGCCAATGAGCATTGCCCGGAGATGATTCAAAAGCTTGATAAGGACTTCGAATGGGACTTCAGCGGGCCGGAAACGGTCTATGCCCAGACGCCCAAGACCTCGGGCGATCCCTACGCGGTGGGCGAATATGTGGACGAATGGGGATGTGTGTTCACCAATATCCAACGGGGCGTGATCGGCGAGGTCAAACACCCGCTGGTGACGGAGGAGGATTGGAGCGACGCGGACAAGGTGCATATTCCGGAGGAATATCTTTCCTTTGATGTGGATCAGGTCAACAGGAGCTGCGCGCAGCGGGCGGACAAATTCCTGATCGCCGGATGTTGCCCCCGGCCCTTTGAGCAGCTTCAGTTCATCCGGGGCACGGTGAATCTGTACATGGATCTCATGGATCCGCCCAAGGGATTTTGGGCCTTCCTGGAGAAGATGCACGACTATTATTGCCGGTTGCTCAAGAAATGGGCCCAGACCGATGTGGATGCCCTCAACATGATGGACGATTGGGGCTCGCAGAACAGCCTGCTCATCAATCCCAGGATATGGGAAAAGGTGTTTATGCCCATGTACCGGGATTATATCGACATTGCCCACGCCCACGGCAAGAAAATGTTCATGCACTCGGACGGCAACACCTTAAGCATCATTCCCCGGCTCATCGACCTGGGGCTGGATGCCTTGAACACCCAGATTTTCTGCATTGGGGTGGAAAAGCTGCGGCCGTTTAAGGGCAAGATCACCTTCTGGGGCGAGATCGACCGGCAAAACCTGATTCCCCACGCCAGCCTGGAGGAGATTGACCGGGCGGTTCAGAAGGTGTACGACACCCTCTGGCAGGACGGCGGCTGCATTGCCCAGTGCGAATTTGGCGCGGGCGGAAATCCGGACAACGTGTACCGCATCTATCAGAAGTGGAGCGAGCTCAGGCCCTGAGGCGCGTTTACCGGGGCGGGCAAAATTCCGGGGCCGGGGAAAGCGGTTTGTTTTCGAACAGCTCGTTCACCGCGCCTTGATAGTCGCTCAGGCGCGCGGCCTTTTTGATGCGCTTGGCCGGCTTGGCCGCGTCCTCAAAGGCGAAGATCATATACAGCCAAAGTTCCTTCATCTTGCACAGCGCGTTGTGCTCGCCCGAAACCGTCTCAAGGTATCCTTCCAGGATTTGGTCGTGGAAGGCGCGCAGGGCGGCCCTCAAACGGCGTTCATCCAGATGGGGCGACAGCATGCCGGGCGCGGCCAGCAGGCCCCGGCCCAGCATCACCGAGTTCAGGCCCGGATGGGCACGCGCAAAATCCCTGAGTTTTTGGGCGCTGAACAGGTCGCCGTTATAGCCCACCGGCGCGCGCAGGCTGCTCAGCGCGGCCTCAAAGCGGGACAGGTGGGGCGCGTTTTTGTAGTAGTCGGTTTGAAGCCGGGGATGGATGATGAGCTCATGGATGGGATAGCGGTTGAAAATTTCCATGAGACAGGGAAATTCATCGGTTTGGGACTTGCCCAGGCGGGTCTTGACCGAGATTTTGGCCCGGGTGGAAGCAAAGACCTGATCCAGAAAGGCGTCCAGCGCCTGGGGCTGGGCCAAGAAACCCGAGCCCTTGCCCTTGGCCACCACGGTCATGGAGGGACAGCCCAGATTCAGGTTGATTTCCTCATAGCCCATGGCATACAGATCTTCGGCTGCCCAGATAAAATCCTCGGCCCGGTTGGTCAGCAGCTGAGGCACCAGCGTGAGGCTCCGGTTATGGTCGGGCCGGATGTCCTCAAACTCCCGATGGCTGAATTTATGATGGGCGTTGGGGGAGAGGAAAGGGCTGAAATATTTATCCACCCCGCCGAAACAGGCGCTATGGGCGTTTCGGAAGACATAACCGGTTATGCCCTCCATGGGCGCGAAATAATGATACATAACAGGCCTCGCTTGAACAATGGGATTTTTGTATTCAGTATAAGCCATGAAGCGGGCGGGTTTCAAGCCTTGCCCCATAAAATGAATGCGATTTGGAGGATGGATCATGAGTTTACACATGATTGGAAACGCCCATCTGGACCCGGTCTGGCTATGGCAATGGCCCGAGGGATACAGCGAGATCAAGGCCACCTTTCTCTCGGCCCTGGACCGGTTGGACGAACATCCGGGCTTTATCTTTACCTGCGCCTGCGCCGCCTATTATGAATGGGTGGAGCAGAATGCGCCCGAGCTGTTTGAACGGGTGCGGGCGCGGGTCCGGGAGGGCCGCTGGCATGTGGTGGGCGGCATGTGGATTCAGCCCGACATGAACGTGCCCCAGGGGGAATCCATTGCCCGCCATCTGCTGCGCAGCCAGCGCTATTTTCGGGAAAAATTCGGCATTACCGTCCGCACCGGCTACAACGTGGACACCTTTGGCCACAACGCCATGCTGCCCCAGATTCTTTTAAAGGCCGGCATGGACAGCTATGTCTGGATGCGGCCCGGTTTGCATGAAAACCCGGATATTCCCCAGGGCCCCATGATCTGGCAGGGGTCGGACGGGGAAGGAATCATGGCCTTTCGGATTCACGGGGAGTACACCTGTTTTCAAGAGGTAGGCCGCAAGATTGAGCAGGAAATGCGCCTGGGCGATGAATTGGGCAAGAGCATGATGTGCTTCTACGGGGTGGGCAACCACGGCGGCGGACCCACCATTCAAAACCTGGCCGAGATCGACGCGTTCAAGAAGGAGAACGCCCGGGGAGACGAGGTGTGTTATTCGGCGCCGGATCTGTACTTCCGGGCGCTGGAGGGTGAAAAAAGCCGGCTTCCGGTATGGAAGGGCGAGTTGCAGCACCACGCCAGCGGATGTTACTCGGCGCATTCGGCCTCCAAGGCGCTGCACCGGCTGGCCGAGCACCGGCTCTTGCGCATGGAGGCGCTGGGGGTGCTGTCGCGGCTTTGCACCGGCCATGAACCCAGGCGGGATTTTGTGCGCCAGGCATGGGACAACCTGATGTTCAACGAATTTCATGACATCATGGGCGGATGCGCGCTGCCCGAGGCGCTGGAGGACGCCTGCACAGCCCTGAGCGAGAGCGTTTCCATCGCCGCCCGGGAGGAAAACGCGGCCATTCAGCGGATTTCCTGGAGCATTGACACCATGAAAGAGCATCCCTCGGCCCGGCATGGGCGCGACTTCACCCAATGGGGCGTTTCGGACTTGGGCATTCCGGTGGTGGTCTTCAATCCCCACGGCTTTGAGGCCCGGGGCGAGGTCAAGCTGCGCAGAACCATCGGCCGGGTGACCGACGAAAGCGGCCATGAGGTGGCCTGCCAGAGGGTGCGCGCCACCCGCACCAACGGCGAGGACAAATGGGACGGGATTTTCACCGCCCAGGTGCCCGCGCTGGGTTGGCGGCTGTATTGGGTATGGAGAGAAGGGCAGGCGGCGGCCAAGGGCGGCGGACTGGAAATTTCGGAATACGCCATGGAAAACCAGAAGATCGCGGTGCGCTTCGACCCGGAGACCGGGGCCATGATTAGCCTTTTGGACAAGGCGTCGGGCCAGGAGGCGCTTTCCGGCCCGGCCCAGGCGCGGCTGATGGACGTGGAGCATTGCGACACCTGGGCGCACGGGGTGTTCCGCTTTGACCGGGAGGCCGGGGTGTTCGAAAAGCCCGAATTCCGGATTGTGGAGCGCGGGCCGGTGCGCGCGGTGCTCAGGATCACCACCCGCTTCGGCGGCTCCTTATTGCGGACCGATTACATCTTGTACGACGGGGCGGACCAGCTGGAGATGCAGGTCAAGCTGGATTTTCATGAGCCCCATCGAATGGTCAAGCTCTGCTTCCCGGTGGCCGGGCAGGATCACAAGGTTCATGCCGAAATTCCCTTCGGGGCGTTGGAGCGCAAGGGCGTGGGCGAGGAGGATCCCTGCCTGGGCTATGTATCCGTTGACAGTGCCGCAGGCGGATTGATGATGTTCAACGATGGACGGTACAGCTACAGCGTGGAGCAGGGCGAGCTGCGCATGACCATAGCGCATTCCGCCATCTTTGCCGACCATTATGGGCAGAAACAGCGGGATCAGGATTGTCTGTTCATGGATCAGGGGGAAATGGTCAGCCGCTATGCGCTTCGGCCCTTTGGCGGAAGCTGGCGGGATCAGCGGCCCGAGCGCCGGGCCGCGCTGCTCAACCGGTCGTTGCCCCATGTGGTGGAGACCTACCACCCGGGCGAACTGCCCGAGCGCATGGAGGGCATCCGCCTCAGCGAAAGCGGGGTTATGATGGAGGCCATCAAGCGCTCCGAGGACGGTCAGGGCTATATCCTGCGCCTGTCCGAGCGGGACGGCAAGGCGGTTGCGGTCAAGGTGTGCCTGAGCGCCATGAAGCGCGAATTTGAGGCCGGACTTGAGGCCTTTGAGATCAAGACGCTCTATATTCCGGATCAGGCCGGTCTGCCGGTGAAGAACGTGCTCATCACCGAATGGGAGGCATAAAAAAGACGCCCCCGGCATGGTTTCCGTTCGCCATGCCGGGGCGTTCAACCCTGGAGGGAGGCGATGAACTAATTCGGGTCATCGCCCCACAGGATATAATCGGTGGAAAGCTGATACAAACAGGCCAAAAAGCACAGCTCGGCCACGCTCATTTTGCGCGCGCCCTGTTCTATCAGGTTGATGCGCGGCTCTGGAATCTTCAAAATCAAAGAGACCTGAGCAGCGGTCAGGCCGGTGGCCAGGCGGGCATCGCGCAATCGAAAGCCAATTTCGCGCAGGTTTAGCGCCACATCATGAGGGATGACACACACCTCCTGTCTACTGTGGTAACTATTAGAAGTATAGTAGTTCGTAATATGAAGAACGGTTATATTATAGCATGATCTCGGCTACAATGCTAGTATGCCCATTGAGCTAGGAGATCGAAATATGGATAAATGCAACCTGGATACGGTCGGAGGAAGGGTAACCTACTTAAGAAAGCTAAAGGGTTGGACACAGGAGGAGTTGGCCGAAGCGGCGGATGTGTCGGTTCAGTTTATATCTTCCGTGGAGCAGGGACGCACCAACGTCAGGAGCGACTATATTGTGATGTTAGCCAGGGTGTTGGAGGTCAGCGTGGATTTTATCTTGGAGGGGAAGACCACGCCGCGGGACGCGGAGGCGCTGGTTTCGATGATCGGCGGTCTCAGCGGGCCGGCTTACATTCACCTGAGAAACATCGTCGTCGAATATTGCAAATCCCACGGCCAGAACTAAGGGAAGGAGGCCCGCGGGACCGTCGCGGGGAGGATGGCGTTATTTGGCGCTGAGCGGGCGATGTCAGGAGGCGAAAATCCTTTGGGTTCTAAGTGGAAGAGGCTTGACTTCTAAATGACTTTTACATTACAGTTTAAAAGAAGCCGAGTCTTTTTTTCGTGACCCATTTTTTGGGGGTAAAGGGAAAGAAAAGATAAAAAATCATGCGCCCATGAGTCGAAAAAATTTTCATTTTTTCGAGTTGCATCATTTTCCTTTGTCGCCCGTCAAAGTCTGCGCCCCGGCCTCAGCTCGGCTGGGCCGGGGTTTCGGTGTGCGAATTCATTCGCACACCTTCAGGTTGGCGTTGCCAACCCTTCGA
>DVJW01000168.1 GCA_018716505.1 Candidatus Faecaligallichristensenella faecipullorum
GCCCTTATAACGCGCCCACAGTTCTTCCGGGGAAGGGAACTCATCAAGCTTCAACTCGCGCTCGGTGCCGCACTTCATGTCATGCTCCAAGAAGCCATCACCATTGGAACTATAAACGAACGGTACATCGAGGCACTCAGCATATTCGATGCCTTGCTGCATGCCCGCTCCGAGACTGTGACGATTGTCTTTTGCTTCAACGATTGCCAGCGGGAGGTTGGGCTTGTAGTAAAGCAGATAGTCAGTCCGCTTTCTTCTGCCGCGCGCAGTAACATTTCCACGGACGATAACGCGGCCATCCGTGAAGTTATATTCCATGCGGATCTGACGCTGCCTATCCCAGCCTGCCCCTTCAATTGCAGGAGTGATGAATTGCAGCTTGATATCCTCTTCAGTCATTTCGTGCTTTCTCATCAGATCACTCATGGACGTTCCTCCTTGTATAACTTCCCATAACGTCAAATTATCGGAAGTTGCCGCTATAACAAAAACCCAACCACATACTCAGTCGGGATACGAACGTATAGATGGATACAAAAATCCACGTTATCATTATAGCAAGAAAAGCCAAATTCTGCAATCATCGCTGATGTTTCGTAGAGTTGAATTATTGCATTTTCTCAGAATTTCTATAATTTGCACCCAAAGTAAAACGAAAGGGCTATTCGACAAAACGAAAGCCCTAATGTCAAAACGAAAGCCTGAGCAATCGTTTTGTTATGCACCCGCCTAAGAGGGTGGGTGCATTGTATCTATGCAGTTTTTCAGCGAAGATTCGTCCCGGGGACGGCGGCGAAGAAAACGTTCCTGTTTTATTCATATTCCCGGGTGCATTTGCCGTTTTGCATTAGGATTCTGCAAGAACATAAAGAAAAGGACTGAAACCTTGTATCAAAGTTTCAGTCCTTATTTGGTGCTGAAGACGGGACTCGAACCCGTACGTCCTTGCGAACAGGGGATTTTAAGTCCCCGGCGTCTGCCATTCCGCCACTTCAGCAAGAATACATTTTATTCTACTATATTTTCTGGGAAAAATCAAGTTTTTTCAGGAAAAGAAAACCGGGGCGCATGCAGATGCGCCCCGGCGAACTCATGAAAAGGGAATTTACGCGGTAACGATGGAATTGGCGTCTTGAAGTTTGAGCATTTCCACGGCCATCTCGCGCATTTTGTACTTGAGAATTTTGCCCGCCGCATTCATGGGGAATTCATCCACAAAGGCCACATAGCGCGGGGTCTTGTGCTTGGCCATATGGTCGCGCACATAGGCTTTGAGCTCCTCTTCGGTCATGGTCTCGTTTTCCTTAAGAATAACGCAGGCCATGATCTCCTCGCCGTACTGCTTGTCGGGCACGCCGATCACCTGAACATCCTTGACCTTGGGATGATGATAGATAAAGTCTTCAATCTCCTTGGGATAGATGTTTTCGCCGCCGCGGATAATCATATCCTTGATGCGGCCGGTGATCTTAAAGGTTCCGTCCGGCAGCTTGCGGGCCAGGTCTCCGGTGTGCAGCCAACCGTCCTCGTCAATGACCGCGGCGGTGGCGGCGGGCATTTTATAGTAGCCCTTCATGATGTTGTAACCCCGGGCCACAAACTCGCCGTCCACATTGTCGGGCAGATCCTCTCCGGTCTCGGGGGAAACGATCTTGCATTCGATGCCCGGCAGATTGCGGCCAACGGTGTTGACCCGAACATCCATGGGATCATCCACCCGGCTCTGGGTGCAGCCCGGAGAAGCCTCGGTCTGGCCGTATACAATGGTGATTTCGGTCATGTGCATCTTGTCCACCACGTCCTGCATGACCTTAACCGGGCAGGGGCTGCCCGCCATGATGCCGGTGCGCATGTGGCTGAAATCGGTCTTTTCAAAGTCCGGATGTTCCAACATGGCGATAAACATGGTGGGCACGCCATGGAAACAGGTGATCTTTTCCTTGTTGATGCAGGCCAAGGACAACCGGGGCGAGAAGGCCGGAATGGGCGACATGGTCACGCCGTGGGTCATGGCGGCCGTCATGGCCAGCACCATGCCAAAGCAGTGGAACATGGGCACATGGATCATCATCCGGTCCGCGGTGGAAAGATCCATGCAGTCGCCGATATTCTTGCCATTGTTGACCACGTTGTAGTGGGTGAGCATGACGCCCTTGGGGAAGCCGGTGGTGCCCGATGTATACTGGATATTGCATACGTCGTTGCGGTTGATGAGCGACATGCGCTGGTACACCTGCTCCACCGGAACTTTTTCCGCCAAGGCCATGGCCGCATCCCAATCCAGACAACCCTCCTGGGTAAAGCCCGCGGTGATCACGTTGCGCAGGAAGGGCAGGCGATGGCAGTGCAGCGGCTGGCCGGGTACGGTGGATTTGAGCTCGGGGCAGAGCTCGTTGATGATGGCCGCGTAGTTGGAGTCCTTGTAGCTTTCAATCATCACCAAAGTATGGGTGTCCGATTGACGCAGCAGATATTCGGCCTCATGAATTTTGTAAGCGGTATTGACTGTAACCAGCACCGCGCCGATTTTTACCGTGGCCCAGAAGGTGATGTACCACTGGGGGATATTGGTGGCCCAGATCGCCACCTTGTCGCCCTTTTTCACGCCCAAGGCAATCAGAGCGCGGGCAAAGGTATCCACATCCTCCCGGAATTCGGCATACGTCCGGGTGTAATCCAAGGTGGTGAAGCGGAAGGCATATTGATCCGGGAATTCCTCCACCATGCGGTCCAATACCTGGGGGAAGGTCAGGTCGATCAAGGTATCCTTTTCCCAGACATACTTTCCGGTGTGAGCCTTGTTGTCAAAGAGCGCGCTGCGGGTGGTGCCCCGATCCATAAAGCTTTCCATATAATGGATAAACTGGGGGAACACGATGCCCGCATCGCTCAGGTTGCTGGCCCAACGCTTGACCCATTCCAGGGAGACATAGCCCTCGTAGCAGATGGAGCGCAGCGCCATCATCATTTCGGGAATGGGCAAATCGCCTTCGCCCATCATCCGGTATTCCACCTGGCCGTCTGTCATCACCGAGTCTTTTACATGCACATACTTGATGAACGCGCCCAGGTTTTGAACGGTCTGCTCAGGCGTTTCGCCCATATAGCGATAGGGGTGATGCATATCCCACAGGGCGGCCACGGCGTCGCTGGAGAGCTTTTCCAACAGCTGGCGCAGCCGGGCGGTATCCGCATATACCCCGTTGGTCTCGATGAGCAAGGTCACCCCGGCCTTTTCCGCCAAAGGCACCAGGGTCTTGAGCTGGGCCAGCACGGCCTCGTCGTCCACTTCGCCGTCGGCCGCGGGGGCAAGGTCCGCCAAAATGCGGATATAGGGCGCGGAGAGTTTTTGAGCCAAGGCAATATATTCCGAGATTTCCCGCTTGTTTTCTTCGGCCTTATCCGCGAATTTTAAACAGCAGTCGGAAGAAAGGCAGGGGATTTCCAAATGCAGCGACCGGAGCTTTTTAATGGTTTCAGGCAGCTGCGCATCGGTAAAGGGAGGAGCCTTAACCGCAAAAATGTCGTTGCCCAATCCACGAATTTCAATTCCGTCGAACCCAATATCCTTGGCCATGGAATAGATATCGGTCCAGGAAAAATCCGGACATGCCAAAGTTGAAAATGCCAGTTTCATGTGCCGTCCCTCCAAACATCAAATCCATTTATTGCCGCCGCAATGACCGCAACCGCCTTTTGACTTTTCTCGTTGCCTGCGGCAGTTCTATGTATGTAGATAACGTATCTATTTTAGCATATCTGACTGCATGATTCCAACACAACAATGTAAAGCCTGTTGGGCGGATGCTGGCCGGCGGCAAAGCACGGCGGATTCGCAGACGTTATCCGCAGACCACCGCCACCTTGATCACCCCGTCTTGCCGGTTCTCGAACAGCCGGTAGGCGGCTTCGATTTCCTGAAGCGGGTAGGTGTGGGTGATTAACGGGGTGGTGTCCAGCTTGCCCGCGGCCACCAGCTCCAGGATTTCCGCGCAGTCACATCCATCCACGCCTCCGGTTTTAAAGGTCAGGTTTTTTCCGTACATCTCCGGGAGCGGCAGGGTCTGTGCCTGGTCGTACAGCGCCACTATGGTCACGATGGCGTTGGGCCGCGCGCATTGCCAGGCCATGCGGAAGCTGTCCTCGCTTCCGGCCACCTCCAGCACCACATCCGCGCCGCCGTGCCCGCTGTGTTCCCTCACGAATTGCTGAAGCCCATCGGGTTCCACCGCCAGCACCTCGGGATAATGTTTGCGCACAAAATCAAGGCGCCTCGGATCTTTTTCGCACAGGATGACGCGCCTGGGATTTTTTAACAACACGCACATCAGGGTGCATAGCCCGGTGGGGCCGCCGCCCAGTATGAGCACGGTATCCTCGGGGGAGATTTCCGATATGCGCGCCGCCCAAAATCCGGTGGCCAATATATCGCCCACAAACAGCGCCTGAGTGTCGCTCACCCCGTCGGGAATTCGGGTTAAACCCTGATCCGCATAGGGCACCTTGACGTATTCGGCCTGGCCCCCGTCGATCCGGCAACCCAACGCCCATCCGCCGTTGGGATCTTCGCAGTTGTTGACAAATCCCTTCTTGCAAAAGAAGCATTGGCCGCAAAAAGTTTCCACATTGACCGCCACCCGGTCCCCGGGCCGCACATTTTTGACCTGCGCGCCCACCTCTTCCACAATGCCCACCATTTCGTGGCCTATCGTAATGCCTGGAACGGCTCGGGGCACCGAACCATGCTTGATGTGCAGATCGCTGGTGCAGATGCTGGCCAGGGTGACCTTAACTATGGCGTCCCGGCCGTCCTGCAATTGGGGCCGGGGTTTTTGGATCAATTGAAATTCTCCCTGCCGTTGATAAGTATATGCGAACATAATGTCCTCCTGAAGGAATGTATTGGATTTCTTACATTATATATACGCGTTCAAGGGATGGTTTTCCTGGAAGAAAGTCGGTTTTTTGTTTAAGATTCAATGAGAGGGGGCTTATGCCCCGCCAACGCATGCGTTTGTCCATAAAGAAAGGGATGGCTGGACGGGGGAAGGGAATCAAAGCGTGAAAACGTGTCGAAAGGGAAGTGAAATAGACCGTTGAAAAAAGTTAAGGGGCGTGGTAGAATTCATTTAAAATTAAATAAATGAACTGATTAAACCGTTCTGTGGTGGTGCGCCTGATTCATCGAATGCGGAACAGTCCGATCATGGCCATGCAGGCGGCCACTTCGCTGGTGATCGACCGTTTTTTGAGCCATCCCGAGGCGTTTGGCCAATAGACTTTGGATTTTCCTTATCCTTTGGCCACTTTTGCAGCATCAAGGCTGGGGGAAATAGATCGCGTGTTTTTCCTGAAGGGGGAAGAGAGATGAAACGCAGAGAGGTATTTCAGGATATTTGCAACCACAAGACCCCGGAAAAGGTGCTCATCGACCTGGGCGGTTGTCCGCTGTCGGATCTTTCCCAGGATGCGGCCGATGGGCTGTATAAGCTCATGGGCTTTGAGGGGGAGGAGGCCGAAAAGCGGGAAAAACTGTTCCGCGCGCTGGATGTGGATACCCGCGGGGTGGGCTGCGTCATAGAGCCGCCCAGTTCGTTGGCAAGGCGCATCAGCGACACCGAATACATCGATGCCTGGGGCGTGAGAAGGCGCTTTACCGGACTGTATTATGATATTGTCGAATATCCGCTGGCCAACGCCACTTTAAAGGATCTGGAAAACTATCCCTGGCCCGACCCCGACGATATTGATCCCGAGGTGTTTGATAGCGTTGTCCGCCAGGCGCGGCGCCTGCACGAGGAAACAGACTATGTGGTCTGCGCCTCCCACCCGGTATATGGAATCTTTGAATTGGGCTGCTGGATGGTGGGCTTTGAGGAGTTCATGGTGCGCATGGCCCTGGATGAGGAATTTGTGCACCGCTTCTTTGAAATTGTGCTGAATTATCAAAAGCGGGTCATCGAACGCTATTATCCGCCGCTGGCGCCCTATATCGATTACACCTCCAGCGGGGATGACTTCGCCACCCAGTCCAGTTTGTTTATTTCTCCCTCCATGTTTGAGGAATTCGTGGCGCCCTATTTCAAGGAGCGCATCGACTGCACCAAGCGGGTATGCGGGGCCAAGTACCTGCATCATTCCTGCGGAAATGTGTCCCGCCTGATTCCCCAGCTCATGGCCTGTGGGGTGGAAATTTTAAACCCCATCCAGCCCACCGGGGAGGATATGCGGCCTGCAAGGCTCAAGGCCGCTTTCGGCAATCAAATCGTGTTCCATGGCGGCTTGGATACCCAGAGCGTGCTGCCCGGCGGAACCGAGGAAAGCGTGAGGGAGAGCGTGTTTGCGCTGCTTGACGCCATGCAGCCTGGCGGAGGTTATATCTTTGCCGCGGCGCACAACCTGCAGGGGGACGTGCCCCCGGAAAATATCGTGGCCATGTTTAAGGCGGCCCGGGCCTGGCAGGGAAAATAAGAGGAGCAGGGAGGAAAGAGGCAATGGAAGAAAAACAGATTTCGCTGAATGGGGATTGGACGCTGTACTATGCGTTGGAGGAACCATCGCTTTCCGATGATCTCCGTGCGTTGCGGGAAAAAGGCGAGTGCATTCCGGCCCAGGTGCCGGGCAATGTGGAGCTGGATCTTTGCCGGGCGGGCAAGGAGGAGGATCCGTTTTACGCGGATAATCTTTACCGGTTCCGGAAATATGAATTCTACCGCTGGCAGTTTGAACGCGACTTTATCGCGCCGGAACAGGATAATTGCAAATGGGCGCTGGTCTTTGAAGGACTTAATACCTTTGCCGAGATTTTTGTCAACGATGTCAAGGTGGGGGAGAGCCATAACTCCTTTATTGAGCATAGCTTTGAGGTCACCGGCGCCCTGAAATTCGGGGCGGTCAACCACCTGACCGTGCGCATCCGCTCGGCGCTCAATGTGGCGCGTGGGTTTGATTTCCCGGCCATGCTCAGAAATGACGAATTTGCCATGCTGCGCATGCCGCCCTCCAGTTTCGGCTGGGATATCATGGGCCGTTTCCTGTCCGCGGGCATGTGGCGCGGGGTCAGTTTGCAGCGGATGAAGCCCACACGGATAGTGGAAGCCTATTACACCACTTTGGATATTTCGCCGGACGGGGATGCTGAGTTGTTGGTGCGCTATCAATATGCCACCGATGCGCCCATCCTGCAGGGCTTTACCATGCGCGTCTCCGGCCGTTCGGGGGACAGCAGCTTTTCCGCCTCGGCGCCGGCCTATTTTGTGAGCGGAACTTTACAGCTGTGGATCCCCAAGGCCAAACTTTGGTGGCCCAAGGGCTACGGCGACCAGCCGCTCTATGACGTTTGCCTGACCCTGGAAAGGGACGGGGAAGTCCTGGACGAGCGCCGCGAGCGCATCGGAATCCGCAAGATTCATCTGGATCATGTGCTCAAGCCCGGGGATGAGGGCGAATTTAAGGTTTCGGTGAACGGCTGGCCCATTTTGCTCAAGGGCAGCAACTGGGTGCCCCTGGACGCGCTGCATAGCCGGGATGCCCAGAGGCTTCAGGCGGCGCATGACCTGTTGGATGACGCAGGCTGCAATATTGTGCGCTGCTGGGGCGGCAACGTGTATGAGGATCATGCCTTCTTTGATTTGTGCGACGAGCGCGGCATTTTGGTTTGGCAGGATTTTGCCATGGCCTGCGCGGTGTATTCGCCCGCGCCTGAGTTTGCCCGGGAGATTGAGGAGGAAGCCACGGCGGTTGTGAAAAAGCTGCGCAACCACGCGTCCATCCTGCTGTGGGCCGGGGATAACGAGGTGGATGAAGGCTTAAGCGTACTGAAATTGCCCACGGATTCCAGCCGCTACAACGCCCTGACCCGCGAGGTCTTGCCCCGGGTGGTGCGCATGCACGATCCTTACCGGCTCTATATTCCCTCTTCGCCCTATATCCCGGATGGAATCGCCCGCTATCAGACGCCTGAACAGCATAACTGGGGCGCCCGGGCCTATTTTAAGGATGATTTCTATAAGCATTCCACCGCCCATTTTATCAGCGAATGCGGCTATCATGGCTGCCCGGCGGTGGAGTCCCTGCGGCGCTATATTCCGGAAAAGGATCTGAATCATTGGATCGACAATCCCATTTGGGATACCCACAACACCGATTACCTGCCCCATGGGGCGCGGGGCTATAACCGGATTCAGCTGATGCAAGATCAGGTGGATATTCTGTTTGGCTCGGTACCGCAGGATCTGGAGCGCTTTGCCCGGCTCTCGCAGATTTCCCAGGCTGAGGCAAAGAAGTTCTTTATCGAACGCACGCGCATTAAGAAGTGGCGGCGCACCGGGGTGATCTGGTGGAATATGATCGATGGTTGGCCCCAGATTTCCGATGCGGTGGTGGATTATTACTACGCCAAGAAGCTGGCCTATTATTACATCAAGCGGGTTCAGCAACCGGTGGCGGTCATGATGGACGAGCTGGTGGACTGGACCCACGAGGTGATTCTGGGCAACGACAGCCGCCAGAGCGTGCAGGTGCGCTATAAAGTGGAGGATGGCGACACAGGAGAGGTTTTGTTGGAAGGAGAGAGGCTCTCGCCGGCCAACGAAAATGTTTCCCTGGGCCATATCCGCGAGTTGGCCGGGCGTCAAAAGCTCTATCTGATCACCTGGGAGATCGATGGAAAGCGCTATGGCAATCACTTTATTTCGGGTTACCCCAGCTATGACCCGGATCAAATGCTTAAATGGGTGGATCGCATTGCCCAATTGCCCGAGCCCTTTGATTGGCGGGTATAAACGTTGTGAACATATGCCAAGGGCGCTGTCGCGGTTTTGCCGTGACAGCGCCCTTCTCGTCGCTATAGCGTCTGCATTTTTTTGATCTTTTCCTCATCCGGGGTGACGAACAGCGTCTTTTGATGGGTGTAAATCACAAAGCCCGGCTTGGCGCCCGAGGGCTTTTTGACATACTTGCGCTGGGTGTAATCCACCGGCACCTGGGAAGAACCCTTTCCCTTGCTGTAATGGGCGGCCAACATGGCGGCCTCGCGCAAGGTGACCTCGTCCGGGTTGGCGCTGACCACGATGGTGTGGGAGCCGGGCATATCCTTGGCGTGCAGCCAATAGTCGGTGGGGTTGGCGGTCTGGGTGAGCTTGTCGTTTTGCAGGTTGTTTTTGCCGATTAAAATGTGAATGCCCGAGCTGGAAAGATAGTGCATGGGCTTGGAGGGCGGAAGCTGCTTGAGCTGGCGGCGGTTGTGGTTGGCGCGCACATAGCCTTCCTTTTCCAGCTCCTGCCTGAGCTCGTTGAGCTCGGCCTCTTCCACACATTTGCCCAGGTTGTCCATCTGGCCTTCCAGATAGGCCAGCTCGGCCTCGGTCATGCGCTTTTGATCCGCGGCCAGAGTCTGGGCCGATTTGGCCTTTTGATAGAGTTTAAAATAGCGCTGGGCGTTCTGGGAAGGCGACAGCTTTTCGTCCAGCTCAACCTTCACCGGCGCGCAATCCGGATCGTAATAGTTGGTCAACAGTACCTCCCGCTGGCCCTTTTTACAGGCATGCAGCGAGGCGGTAATCAACTCTCCTTTGATCCGGTATTCCTCCATGCGCGCGCTGTCCTGAAGCGCGGCCATTTGGAGGCCCAGCTTTTTTTCACACCGCTCGATGTTGTTCTTGAGCACCCGGTGGAGCGAGGCGGATTTTTGCTTTAGATGCTCAAACCGGTCGCGGGTGTTGTAATATTCGTCCATCATGGCCGAAAGGCTGGGCATATCCCGATGGGGCAGCGCCGCGCGGCTCAGGAAGGGGAACGCGGTCATATCCAGCGGCGAGCCATCCTCGCGCAAGACCAGACTGGGATGAATGGAGCGGTCCAGCGCGTCAAAGAACTCCGTGGTCTGGCGGGCAATTTGCGCCGCGTCCAGGGCTTCCAAATGGGCCTCTTCATCCCCGGCGAACCGAAAGCTGAGCTCCCGGGCGGTCTGGAGGGAGAGGCCGCTGATGTGCGCAGCCAGCGCCTTAAACAGCGGGCCGGAGCCGCTTGCCCTCAGCCGTTCGCCCAGCGCCTGCTCCTCCAGCTCGCGGAAGGGCAATTTATCCTGGGCCGGGGGGCGTTCGTACATCAGCCCGGGCAAGACCTCGCGCACCCGGCTGATCTCGTCGGTTACATGGCGGATGCTGTCGATGATCTTGCCCTTGGAATCGGTGAGAATCAGGTTGGAATGGCGCCCCATCAGCTCGCAAATTAAGGTTTTAACCGTCATATCGCCCAAATCGTCCAGACTCTCCACATCAATTTCCAAAATCCGGTCGCCGCCGAATTGACGGACATCGGAAACCCGGCCGCCCTGCAAATGCTTGCGCAGCAACATGCAAAAGGTGGGGGGCTCCATGGGGTTGTTTTTTCGGGAAGCGGTCAGATGAACCCGGGCGTTGTTGGCGCTGGCGGAAAGCAGAAGCAGCTTGTTTTCGCCCAGGCTTCGGATCAGAATATTCAGTTCATCGCGCTCGGGCTGAGTGACCTTGTCCACCCGGCCGCCGATCAGCTGTTGGGCCAGTTCGCGCTGCAAACAGCCCAGCATAACGCCGTCCATAGGCATGGATTTTTCCTCCGAATCATAGTTCTTCTTCTGTATTATAGCGGATTTGGAGACGGTTTGTAAAGCCAAAGCCGAATTTGCCCAAGTCAATCATACAGTCGAGCGGGGCTGCGGCAAATTTTAGCCACGGCCCCGCCTGTAGTCTTCGATTATAAACGGCTTTGTCAGCCCAGTTCCTCCTCCACCAGCATGTCCAAGCGAAGTTTTTCGGCGCTTGTCAAAGGACGGAGTGGCGCCCGGCAGGTCTCACACTGAATTATTCCTGAACGCTTGAGCATGTATTTGATGGCTGGAATTTCAGGAATATCGGATATACGCTCCGAGATTTCGACGATTTTGTGCTGCAATATCTTTGCTGTATCCAGGTCCTTGTCTTTCAGTGCATTGTACAGAGCTACATGTAGTTTGCAGAATACAGCGCTGGGACCTGACACCCAGCCGTCGCCGCCGGCCGTCATGCAAGCAGTGGCCAGAGAATCGCAGCCAATCAACACCGAAGCATGACGGTCCGGACAGCAAAAGATGTATTTCTGAACCCTTTGAAGATCCGGATAGCTATATTTCACCCCCATCAAGTTGTTATGCTTTGACATCAGTTCGCCCAACGCAGCCGCACTCAAGTCATTCCCGCTGCGTGTGGGAATGTTGTAGGCATATACGCAAAGATCAGGCACCTTGGGCAGAATATCTTCATAATACCGGAACATTGCCTGATCGTCCATGGGAAAGAACACGGGGGTCATTAAACCCACGCCATCCACTCCGAGCTCATTACAAAAAAGCACATGTTCATAACTTTCCGCCACTGTGCCTGCGCCGCACTGAATGTACA
>DVJW01000169.1 GCA_018716505.1 Candidatus Faecaligallichristensenella faecipullorum
GGGTTCAGGAGGCCGTCTTTGGCACCGTTTCCTGGGAGTACAGCGATATGCCCCTCAATCTGAACGGACGCATCAACCTCTTTGCCTCGATCTGCTGGGGCGTATTGGCGCTGTTATGGCTCAAAGCCCTCAACCCTTTCCTGTGTCATATTATCGATTTAATCCCCGCAAGGTTTTATAAGGTGTTGGCCTGGTTGCTCTTGGCCTTTATGCTGTACGATATGGGCATTTCGGCCCTGGCCGTGGGCCGTCAAAGCGCGCGCAGTCTGAATATGCCCGCTGACACCGCGCTGGCCGTCTATCTGGACGAACATTACCCGGACGAGTTTTTAGCCGAAAGATACCCAAGTATGATTGCGGTGGATCGCGATACGGCCGCCGAATGAGCGTGCCGCTGACAGGCCCGGAGCTCCGGGCCTGTTTTTTTGTCTTCAAAATTTTATATACCCCGTTGAAGTATATCCCGCGTCATGATACAATCAATTTGTTAGCAGGCTTATTATTTAACCGCCATGTGATGATTCGCCTGCCAGCCATACTATGCGGGAGGGGATTCCATTGAGCAAATTGCAGCAGGATTTTACCCAAGGCAATATCGCCGAGCATCTGGTAAAGTTCAGCCTGCCGTTCCTGTTGTCCAACCTGCTTCAGGCGCTGTACAGCGTGGCCGACATGCTGATTGTGGGCATGTTCTGTTCCACCGAAGCGCTGGCCGGGGTCAACATGGGCGGTCAGGTGACCAACCTGGTGGTCATGCTGGTTTCCGGCCTTACGGTGGGCGGAACGGTTCTTGTGGCCCAATATTTCGGGGCTCATAAAGAACAGGACGTAAAGGAAACCATCGGCACGCTGTTTAGCCTTTTGGCCCTTCTGGGCGTGGCGCTTTCGCTGATTATGCTGTATTTCTCCGAGCCGGTGCTCAGGCTCCTTCAAACCCCGGAGGAAGCCGTTGAACCCGCCAAGGAATACTTAAATATCTGCCTGTTGGGCACGATTTTTGTGTTCGGTTACAATGCCATCAGCTCCATTCAGCGCGGCCTGGGCGATTCCAAGCGCCCGCTGTACTTTGTGGCCGTGGCCTGTGTCATCAATGTGGGGCTGGACTTGCTCTTGGTGGGGCCCTTTGAAATGGGCCCGGCGGGCGCGGCCTGGGCCACCATTGCGGCCCAGGGCATCAGCATGATTCTGGCCGCGGTCTTTCTGGCGAAAAACAAATTTATATTCGATTTTAAGCTCAAAAGCTTTGCCATAAAGAAGGATAAGATGCGGCTTCTGTTTCAGTTGGGCCTGCCCAACTCCATTCAGAGCGTAACTTCCAACCTTTCCTTTTTGTTGATGACCGCGCTGGTCAACGGCTTTGGCCTGGCCGCCACCGCGGCCGCGGGCGTGGCCAGCAAATTCAACAGCTTCGCCATCCTGCCCGCCCTGGCCATGTCGGCCTCGGTCTCCTCCATTGCGGCCCAGAATATCGGGGCCAATCAATTTGACCGCGCCCGGGAATCCCTGGGTATGGGCGTCAAAATCGCCATGGCCTTGAGCATCATTGTGTTTGCCCTGGTCCAGCTGTTCCCCCAGGCCATCCTGAGCCTGTTTTCCAATGATTCTGAAGTCATCGCCTGCGGGGTGTCCTATCTGCGCGCCTTTAGCTTTGACTATCTGGTGGTGCCCACGGTGTTTTGCATCAACGGCCTGGTTAACGGCTCGGGACACACCACCTTCTCCCTCATCAACGGCATGTTGAGCTCCATTATCCTGCGCATGCCGGTGGCCTATCTGCTGTCCATGACCCCGTTGGGCCTGACCGGCATCGGCCTGGCCGCGCCCATGGCCTCGCTGGGCTCGCTGGCATTGGGCATGTGGTTTTATAAAAGCGGCCGGTGGCTCAAGAATACCACCGGCATCAGCCGCAGTTTGGAGGCCTGATCCCCTATTCTCCCCCGCTCAGCCTCGCCCCCAGTTCCCGGGCGGCGCTGAGCGCTTTTTGATCCGCTTTCGCGGGCAGACGGTCGGTCAAAAGGCTCATGACCGGCTCTTCAACCCGCCCAACATTCAGCATATGCAGCAGGGCGCGCGCGGTCTGGATGGCCTTATCAGGCGCTCCGTTTCCGCCCCCGGCCAGCAAAATCGCCCCCCGCCGCCGCCCTTCCAGGGGCTCGCGCTTTCCGAAAAAACGCTGGCTCCAATAGCATTGAAACCGGCTGGCCAAGGACAACAGCGGGCCGGTGAGCTCAGAAAAATACACGGGCGAGGCGATGATGATATTGCGGCTTTCGCGGATCGCCCGGTCCAATTCCGAAAAACCGTCCTTGACGGCGCAGCCCGCATGGGTTTGGCAATACCGGCAGTCTATGCAGGGCCCAATCTCCCCCTTATAGGCCCAAAATACCCGCTTTTCCCCTTCCAGGGTTTCAAACATGGCCTCCATAAGCGCCCGGGTGTCCCCGTTTTCCCGGGGTGAACCGCAAAGCACCACGCTCTTCATATCCACCGCTTCCTTTATTGCTTCCTTTATCATTTTATTACAGTATATCAGCCCCGGCATGGGCTGTAAAGCGGTGGCGCGGGGCGCGCTTATGTGGTATACTGATGGCATCGAACATCAATCGGAGGAATGAATATGTTACTTCAGGCACAGCAGCTGGAACATGCCCGCAAGTGGGCCCAGGCCTGGCCGCTCTATCTTCAGGCCTATGAGCAACAGGGCGATTTGGACGCCCTGGCCCAGGCCGCCTGGTGCGCCTCTTTGGCCAAAGAATTCGATTGCTCGGCCAAGCTGTACATGCGGCTTAGCGAACTTCAGCCGGATGAGCCCCGGTGGGCCCAAAGCGTGGGCTATCAAATGGCCTCTCAAAAACACACCCGGGAGGCCGTCAAATGGTTCGAACGGGCCATTCAACTGGATCCCAACTACTTTGTGGCCCATTACCGGCTGGGCAACGCCTTTGTCCGCCTGTTGGGGGATTACCAGCCCTACCGCCAGAAGGAATTTTATCAAGCGTTGAATCAATTCAACCGGTGCGGCGCGCTGTACGCCTCCATGGACGCCCCGGAACAGGCCGAGCACAAGGCCATATACAAAAAAAGCTGCTTTCAAAAGGGCAAGCTGCTCCTGGAAAGCCATCAATGGGAGCAGGCCGCCCAATGCTTTACCCGGGCCAAATCCCTGTCGGATAAGCCGGATGCCGACTGCGACTACAACCTGGCCCTGATCGCCTATCAAAAGGGCGATTACGAACAGGCCCTCTCCGCCCTCCCTCCGGTGGATAACCGATTTTATATCAGCGAGCTGCACGGGGATATCCTTTGGAAGTTGAATCAAAGAGAAGAGGCCTTCCGCCTGATCCGCCTGGCGGCCAAACAGCGCAATTCGGACGCGCTGAACCGCAAGCTGGCCTCCATGTACTACGCGGCCCAGGACTATGAACAGGCCTTCCAATGGGCCCAGCGGGCGCTGCGCATCAATCCGCGCAACCACAAAAACCATCTGGGCATGGCCATGGTGTGCGAGAAGTTGGGCTTTTTGGACAAGGCCGAATCCGAGGCCGCCCAGGCTGTGGAACTCAAACAATCCCAATACGCCTCGGCCTACCCAAAGGCCCAAAACCTGTTGGAGGATATTCGCGCCCAAAAACTGTTAAACGGCTATCCCGGGGACGATACCGGGCGCCTGGTGGCCCTGAGCGCCGAAAACGCCCGTCAGCAGGGCGTGGTGGAGCGGTATGACCCGGAGCGCCGCTTCGGCTTCATACAGACCGAAAACGCCCGCTACTTTTTCCACTACAATCAGGTGGAGCGCGAAAGCCGGGATCGAATTCATCCCGGGGTCAAGGTGGACTTTGAGGTCGGGGCCAACGACCAGGGCAGTTGCGCGGTGCAGGTCCACGTCTGTTTCCTGTGAAATTCCATAAGACCTTTTCAGGTGCCGCCGTTTTCATATAGGAAATCGAGCGGCATCCTTTTTCTGCGGCAAGTGTTAAATTGTGCTTGCGTTTTCGGTTTTTTCGCTGTATCATGATAGCGGCATCCATCTTTTCCAGGGAGGCTAGGATATGATTCGGGTTACTGTATTCAATGAATATGTGCATGAGCGCAATGAGGCAAAGGTGCGCGAGGTTTATCCAAACGGCATTCATGGGGCCATCGCCCAGGCGCTGGGCGGTATCGAGGATATTACGGTAAAATGCGTAACCATGGACATGCCGGAAAATGGTTTGCCCCAGCAGTTGCTGGATGAAACCGATGTGTTGATCTGGTGGGCGCATCTGGCCCATAACCAGGTCTCGGACGAGGTCGCCCGGCGGGTTCAGCGCCGGGTGCTGGACGGCATGGGCTTTGTGGCCCTGCATTCCGCCCATGCCAGCAAGCCCTTCAGCCTGCTCCTGGGCACCCGCTCCCCGGTGTTGCGCTGGCGGGAAAACGACGAGCAACAGCGGGTCTGGTGCGTAAGCCCGGGCCATCCCATCGCCGCCGGACTGGGCGAGAGTTTTGTGATTCCCAAGGATGAAACCTACGGCGAGTATTTTGAGATCCCCACCCCGGACGAGTTGGTGTTCATCAGCTGGTTCTCGGGCGGAAACGTGTTCCGCAGCGGATGCTGCTGGAAGCGGGGCGCCGGAAAGATCTTCTATTTTCAAGGGGGACATGAGACCTATCCCATCTACTATCAGACCGAAGTTAAGCGTGTAATTCAAAACGCGGTACGTTGGGCCGCGCCCACCTATCCCGCCATCGTCTTTAACGAGGCGCGTTGCGAACAGATTCCGCCGGTGGAACAATAAAACGTCCAGTCTGGCGCATATTAAAGGAGGGACTTCCATGACTCAGCTTTTGTGCAAGGCCGAATACGAGGCCCAGGTGGCTCAAAGCCGCGACAAACGCATGCAGTGGTGGCGCGAGGCGCGCTTTGGCATGTTCGTCCATTACGGGCTGTATAGCCAAATCGGCCGCAACGAATGGTGCATGGCGCTGGAAAATATCCCGGTGGCTGAATATGAAAAACTGGCCGATACCTTCTGCCCCAAGCCGGGCGCGCCCCGGGAATGGGCCCAATTGGCCAAGGCCGCGGGCATGAAGTACATGGTGTTGACCACCCGCCATCACGAGGGCTTCAGCCTTTGGGATTCCAAGGCCAACCCCTTTAACAGCGTAAATTACGGTCCCCACCGGGATATTGTGCGGGAGTTTGTGGAGGCCTGCCGCGAGTTTGATCTGAAGATCGGCTTCTATTCCTCCCTTATGGACTGGCATCATCCGGACGGCGGCCGCGCCGCATACGATTCGGCGGCCCGCAAGCGCTTTAACGATTATATTGAGGCGCTGAACACCGAGCTGCTCACCCAATACGGCAAAATTGACATTCTCTGGTATGATGTGCCCGCGCCCATGGAGCATTACGAGGGATGGAACTCCCTGGAAATGAACCAACGCCTGCGCGCGCTTCAGCCCCACATCATCATCAACGACCGAAGCCGCCTGAGCGAGGATTTCGGCACCCCGGAGGAGCATGTCACGGCCAGCGACCGGGATTGGGAGGCCTGCATGACCTTTAACGGCATCAGCTGGGGCTATGTGGATACCCAGCAGGCCAGCGCCTACGCCTACAACGCCCAGCGCATCCTGCGCATGCTCAACACCTGTTCAAACGGCTGCGGCAACCTGCTGCTCAACATTGGCCCGGCCCCCGACGGCTCGGTGCCCGAGGATGCGGTGGAACCGTTGACAAAAGTGGGCCAATGGCTGAAGCGCAACGGCGAGGCGGCATATGGCCTGAAGAAGTCCGGCCGGGGCGGCTGGCTCAGCCAGCCCTATGGAGGCAACGGGGTGAGCGGAGCCTCCTGCTCCTTGGACGGAAAGACCATCTATCTTTGGAACTGGATTTGGCCCAAGGGCGGGGAAATGGCCCTGGGCGGCTATCGCGAGGCACCGGAGCGGGTCTATCTGCTCTCGGATCATACGCCCATCGACTTCGAGCTCAAGGGGCACCGGATCGTACTGAAAAACCTGCCGGAAAAATGCCCGGACGAGGTGGCGGGCGTGGCAGTGATCGCCATGGAATTCTCCAAGGCGCCCGAATACCTGTTCGCCAGCTATGTTCCCCCGCTGCACGGGGGCTTGGACATCGCGGGCGAAAACAAAATCTGACCCCTCTCGGCCCGGTGGAATCTGCCTCCGGGCCGTCTCATTACCACAAATCGGAGGGAACACTCAATGGCTGAAATTCACCTGATTTGCAATGCCCATATCGACCCGGTCTGGCAATGGCAATGGGAAGAGGGCGCGGCGGCTGCGGTTTCCAGCTTCCGGGCGGCGGCGGATTTTTGCGAGGAATTCGACGACTTTGTATTCTGCCACAACGAAGCCCTGCTCTATCGCTGGGTGGAGGAATATGAGCCCAGGCTGTTCCGGCGCATTCAGGCCCTGGTCAAGGCCGGAAAGTGGCACATTATGGGCGGATGGTACCTGCAGCCCGATTGCAACATGACCGGCGGAGAATCGCTGATCCGCCAGATGCAGCTGGGCCGCGCCTATTTTGCCGAAAAATTCGGGGAAACAAACACCACGGCCGTGAGCTTCGACGCCTTTGGCCACAGCCGGGGCCTGGTGCAGCTGCTGAAAAAGGCGGGCTATGATTCCTATCTGTTCATGCGCCCGGATTCCAGCCACCTGGATCTGCCCGGGGATGACTTTATCTGGGTGGGCTTCGACGGCTCCGAGGTCATGGCCCACCGCATCAACACCGGCTACAACTCCCCGCTGGGCGGGGCGGCGGACAAGGTGCGCCAATGGCTGAAGGATCATCCGGACGCCGGATTGGGACTGGTTCCCTGGGGCGTGGGCAACCACGGCGGCGGGCCCAGCCGCAAAGACATCGCGGATCTCAACGCCCTCAAAGCCGCCATGCCGGAAAGGGGCCTGCGCCACTCCACCCCGGAGCAGTATTTCCACTCGCTGAGCCTGAAAAAAGAGGGCTTGAGCAAGGTGGAACGCTCCTTAAACCCCTGGGGCGTGGGCTGCTATACCTCCCAGATCCGCATCAAGCAGCAGCACCGGGCCCTGGAAGGCATGCTCAACGAGACCGAGCGCATGCTCAGCCATGCGGCCATGGCCGGGTTGATCGAATATCCGGCCCAGGAGCTTTTGGAGGCCGCCCGGGATTTGTGCTTCTCGGAATTCCATGATATTCTGCCCGGAACCTGCATCCAGCCGGTGGAGGACACCTCCCTTCAAACCCTGCATCACGGCATGGAAATCGTGAGCCGCCTGCGCGCCCGGGCCTTCTTCGCCCTGTCCGCCGGGCAAAAACCGGCCGCTCCCGGGGAAATCCCGATTCTGGTCTACAACCCCTTCCCCTATCCGGTGGAGCAGGAGGTGGCCTGCGAGTTCATGCTGGCCGACCAGAACTGGAAGGAGGAGTTCACCGACATTCAGGTATTTCGGGGCGATACCCGCCTGGACAGCCAGGTGGAAAAGGAAAACAGCAACCTGCCCCTGGATTGGCGCAAGCGGGTGGTGTTCCGCGCCACCTTGGAACCCATGCAGATGAACCGCTTCGACTGCCGGTTGAACGTGCTGAGCCAAAAACCCGTGCCCGATTGCCCGGTGAAGGCCGGACGCTATGTGTTTGACAACGGTTGCCTGCACGCCGAAATCGGTCTGGAGAGCGGACTTTTGGAGTCTTACAAGGTCAATGGCTTTGAATATTTGCAGGCTCCGGCCATGCGCCTTTTGGTGATCGAGGATTCGGTGGATCCCTGGGGCATGACCGTGGAGGAATTCCGCAAGGTGGCCGGTTCGTTCAGCCTGATGGACGAAGGGGAAAGCGCACGGTTTGCCGGAGTGATGAAGGAGGCGCTGCCCCCGGTGCGGGTGGTGGAAGATGGAAAGGTGCGCACGGTGATCGAGGCCTGCTTCCGCTACCAGGATTCCCGGGCGGTGGTGCGCTATTTCCTGCCCAAGCGGGGTGCGGCCATGGAAGCGGAAGTGCGCCTGCTGTTTGCGGAAAAGGACAGGATGGTCAAGCTGTCGGTGCCAAGCCGGCTCAAGGAGAGCTATCTGGGCCAGGTGGCCTTTGGGGTGGAGCGGCTCTTTATGGATGGCCGCGAAACCGTGGCCCAGCAGTGGACCGCGGCCCAGGGGGATGGCAAAATGCTGACCTTGCTCAACAACGGGGTGTATGGCAGCGACTTCGCGGAGGGCGAGATCCGCACTTCGCTGATTCGGGGCGCGGCGTATACCGCCCATCCCATCGGGGATCGGGTCATCATGCCCCAGGACCGCTTCTCGCCCCGCATGGATCAGGGCGAGCGGCTGTACCGCTTTGTACTGGAGGGCGGAGCGGCCGGTGAGCGCCTGGAAAAGGCCAGCCGGGAGGCCCAGATTTTAAACGAGCCGCCCTACGCGCTCTCCTTCTTCCCGGCCGAAAGCCAGGGCAACCCGGGCTGTGGAGTCCAGCTTTACGGGGACGGGGTCATGATGAGCGCGATGCGTCCGGCCCAGGATGGAAAGGGCTTTATCGTCCGGCTGTTTGAATGCACCGGAAAGGACAGGCGCGCGCGTTTGAGCTTCCCGATTTCAGGCGCTTCCGCCGAGGTCTCGCTCAAACCCTTTGAGATCCTGACCTTGCGGCTGAATCCTTCCACCGGCGAAATCGCTGAGGACGGGATTTTGGAATAATTCATCAGGCGGGGAGGCCGCATGTCGCTTCCCCGCCCTGTCTTTAGGTTTAAGGAGGCGAATGGTTTGACTGACTACGCGAAAAAAGAGCACTATCTGAGCTGGCTGCGCCATCCGGTCTTGGGCGACCCTTCCTTTGATACCTTCGAAAAGCTGGGCGAGACGGTACACAAGTCCCAACCGCCCTATGAATGGGCGGTAAACGGTTCGCTGTTCCGCGACCCCAAGGACGGGGCCTGCTATCTGTTCGCCGGGCTATATGCCCATGGCTACGCGGTGCGCAAGGAGGCCCGCTCCCAGTTCTTCATCTACCGCTCCCTGGACGGCTGCCAGCACTTCGAACCCCTGGGCTTTGGCTTTGAAAAGGGCTTTCAATTCCGGGGCCATCCCACCCCCGCCGCTTCCTATCCGGATGCGGTCATGGCCTACGACCGGCGGCTGGACAAGTATCTGCTGGCCTATGATTGGTCGGATGAGGGGTTCAGCTGGGAAACCGCCCATCAGCAGACGCGCATCGATTCGGGATCGGCGCTGGCCTGGGCGGAAAGCCCCTCCGGCCCCTTCCACCGCTATGACACCCCGATCTTCAGTTGCCTCAAGAGCTTTGGCCGTCTGGGCAAGTTTGACCGGGGCTATGCCACCACGGTCATTCCCAGGGAACGGGATTACCTGGCCTTGGTGCTATTGGATTCGGGCCGCCATTTCGCCTGGGCCCTGGCCGCCCTGACCGCGCCCGCGCCCGAAGGCCCCTGGTCCGAGCCCCATCTTGTGCTCAGCCCGGAAACGGATCTCTATTATCCCGCGCCGGTGGAGTTTTACCCCTGCTATCAATATGAGGGAAAGCTGTATGCCCCGGCCACCTCGGTGGCGGGCAACCGGAATTATCAGGCGCTGTTTGCCTGCGATGTGGAACGCGCCCATATTCCCTCGGCCTGGAAGCTGGAATCGGACGGCAGCGTGTGGCATGGCCGGGCGCTGGAAGATGAAAAATACGGCATTTGGGGCCAGACCTACAACGGCTTTGTGCACGACAACCAGCTCACCGTGGTCTATCCTTCCAAGGACAGCCGGGATTACGGCACGCTGTCGGTGGCCCGGCGGCCCTGGGATATGCCCATTCAGGACGGCTTCACCTTTTCCGGCCACGCGGCCCCGTCCGTTGCTCCGCTGCTCAAGAGCGTTCAGGATTTTTCCCTGAACGCGCGGGTGACGGTCACGGGCCGGGTGGCGGTCTACTTTGACTACCAAGGCGTCCTGGGCCCGGACCGGATTTGTTCGGACGCCGCGCCCCACCCCATGAGCCGAAGATGCACCAACCTGCTGCAAATGGATGAGCACGGGCGTTATGCCCTGATCCACCGGGATGCCTCGGGAACGGATCAGGCGCTGCTCTCGGGAATCATGGATTCCCCCATCCGCCAGATTGCCCTCAGGCGAACGGGCGGCCAAGCCATTCTGAGCCTCAACGGAAAGGCGCTGGGCTCGGCGGAAATGCCGGCGTCCGGCGGCGTGTTGGCCCTGGGGGCGGACTGCTTTTCCATTTTGAAATGCGATTCCTTTGAGCTGGAAGGCGATGAGCAGGCGGGCAGCCTCTGCTATTGCGCCCAGGAGGCGCTGCTGAACGCCGGCCAGCTCGTGGACGATTGGCAGGTTGTCCCGGGCGCTGGTTTCAGGGGTACAGGCCTGTTCACCGGCCAGGGAACAGTTCGGGCCAAGTGGAACTTTTTAGGCGACGGCTTTACCCTCTGCGCGCCCCAGGGGCCGGAGCTTGGGGATATGCTGATCTATCTGGATGGCGCGCTGGTGGCCAGTCTGCCCCTGAAAAGCGAGACTCCGGCGCCCTCCAAGCCGCTGTTTCAT
Organism: Candidatus Faecaligallichristensenella faecipullorum; assembly: GCA_018716505.1. GTDB lineage: Bacteria > Bacillota > Clostridia > Christensenellales > Aristaeellaceae > Faecaligallichristensenella > Faecaligallichristensenella faecipullorum. The sequence continues at coordinate 10,534 of DVJW01000169.1, forward strand.
CTGGATGGTCTGGATTTTGGCCCTCATGCGGTGGTGCTCCGGCCCAAGGGAGGAAACATCGCGGTGGATGCCCTGATCGCCCAATGGCGGCCCCGGGTGGTCTAAGACGCAGCCATCCGCGCATAAATTGGCTCGGACAAATGAAAAACAGTCTTTTTTCCAAGGGGTATCTGCGCTATAATGGGAATATGCCCCAATGGGGCCAAAAGGAGGTTTTTACAATGCAAAATATCGACTACACCCAGGCCATGGCCGAAGCCACCGAGCGCATGTCCCATGGCGGAGTATTCCTGAGCGTGGGCGGAGAAACGCCCAATACCATGACCATCGGATGGGGTTCCATCGGATTTTACTGGGGCAAGCCGGTGTTCACTGTGGTGGTTCGGCCCTCGCGTCACAGCTACGATATGCTCATCAAGAGCGGCGAGTTCACCGTGAGCGTGCCCACCAGCGACGCGCTCAAGCCGCTTCTGGGCTTTGCGGGCAGCGCCTCGGGCCGCGATGTGAACAAATTTCAGGGGCATGGGCTGACCGCGGCTCCGGCCCAAAAGGTGGGCGCGCCCATCGTGGCCGAATGCGGGCTGCATTTCGAATGCAAGCTGCTGCTTCAGCAGGATATGACGCCCAATCGCATGGACGCGGAGGTTCAGAAGCGCGCCTATCCAGACGGGGATTATCATACCATGTTCTTCGGCGAAATCGTGGCCTGCTACCGGACCTAAATCCAAAATAAACGAGGCGTCCCCCTTCTTTTCAGAAAGGGGACGCCACAGACCGTTGACAAACCTATTTTTCCCGTTTGGGGATGCATGAAGGGGCCGCAGCCCCTTCATATTTAATCCGCAGAACCGGCTTTGCGGTTCAAGGTTGGAAGCCCTTTGGGCTTCCAAGTCGGCTTCGCCGACCGCGACGGCAAAATCAGAGATTTTGACGCCGCGCCGCTGGAGCGGCCCAAGTGGCCGCTTCCT
>DVJW01000170.1 GCA_018716505.1 Candidatus Faecaligallichristensenella faecipullorum
CATTCACAATCTGATTCACGGCTATGAGGATATAGACAAGATTCAGATGCCCAAGATTACCCTGGATAAGCAGCGGGAGGACGAAATCATCCAAACCGCGCACCAGCTTTTTGACGGCATCATCGATTTTAAGATGACCGGCGTATGTATGCATTTGGGCATCTGGGACACCATCGCCTATTGGATGGGGGTGGAGAATTGCTATATCGAGATCATGGACCGGCCCGAGATGATTCATACGCTGATGGAAAAGCTGACCCAGGGGCTGATTTTCCAGATCGAACAGATGAATGAGCAGGGGCTATTCGATATCACCAGCAATCTTTGCCACTGTTCCCAGACCTTCACCCACGATCTGCCCCGGCCGGGCAGTGAAAGCCATCCCCAATCCCAGGACGCCTGGGCCTTTGGTTTGGCGCAGCTGTTCACCTCGGTGGCGCCCGCCATCACCCAGGAGTTTGAGGTGGATTATATGAAGCGGGTATTCCCCTATTTCGGGGCCATCTATTATGGATGCTGCGACCGGCTGGACGACCGGTTGGATATCATCGAGCAGCTGCCCAAGGTGCGCAAGATTTCGTGCAGCCCCTGGAGCGACCGGGAACGCTTCGCGGCCAACCTGCCTGGCCGGTATGTGATGAGCAACAAGCCCACCCCGGCCTTCCTGGCTTATGACCAACTGGATGAGCAGATGGTGCGCGACGACCTGCGCAGGACCATGCAGGCCGCCGGACGGCACAGGGTCAATCTGGAGTTTATTTTAAAGGATATCAGCACCGTAAGACACGATCCCAAGCGGCTTTGGCGTTGGGCCGAGCTGGCCATGGAAGAGGTCTGCCGGTAGGGATAAATGGGCATTTCGCTGGGCCTCGGGGCCGGGCGGAATGCCTTTTTATGATGGATAGAAAGGGAGATCCGGCCGGATATGGAGCTATGAAAAATCCGGTTTAAATCCTTGTGAGCATATGGTTTCCCGCCTTGACAAACGGGTAAAAATCCCTTAATGTAAAATCAGATTTTTAGGATTACGGGAGGATGGAACATGATACAGGATATGATCGTTATTCTGGATCTGGGCAGCAGTGAAAATACCCGCATCGCGCGGGATATCCGCGCCCTGGGTGTGTACAGCGAGATTTATCCCCATGATATCGGTGCCGAAGAGCTCAAAAATCTGCCTGGCGTGCGCGGCGTTATCGTCAATGGCGGCGAAAACAATGTCATCGACGGGGTGGCCATCGATGCCAGCGCGGAAGTGTATAACTGCGGCTTACCCATGCTGGTGGTCAATCATAAATCCGCGCATCGCGCCATGGACTTGGAGAACTGGCCCGAGGATACCCAGAAGGTTCTGTCTGACTTTTTAGATAAATGCGGGGCGCAGCACAATTGGAATATGGAGAACTTCATCGCCGACCAGATTGAGCTCATCCGCCAGCAGGTGGGCGATCAGAAGGTGCTGTTGGCGCTGTCGGGCGGGGTGGACTCCTCGGTGGTGGCCGCGCTGCTGTTGCGCGCCATCGGCGATCAGCTCACCTGCGTGCATGTAAACCACGGCCTGTTGCGCAAGGGCGAGGCTGAGCAGGTGGTGAACGTGTTCCGCCGGGAGATGGGCGCCAATTTGGTGTATGTGGACGCGGTGGACCGGTTCCTGGACAAGCTGGCCGGCGTAAGCGACCCGGAGCAGAAGCGCAAGATCATCGGCGCCGAGTTCATCCGGGTGTTCGAGGAAGAGGCGCGCAAGCTGGAGGGCATTACCTTCCTGGCCCAGGGCACCATTTACCCCGACATCGTGGAGAGCGGCACCAAGACCGCCAAGATGGTCAAATCGCACCACAACGTGGGCGGCCTGCCGGAAGATTTGAACTTTAAGCTGGTGGAACCGCTGAAGATGCTGTTCAAGGACGAGGTGCGCGCCTGCGGCGTGGCGCTGGGCCTGCCCCATGATATGGTGTACCGTCAGCCCTTCCCGGGCCCGGGCCTGGGCGTTCGCTGCCTGGGCGCCATCACCCGGGAGCGGTTGGAGATCGTGCGCGAGAGCGACGCGATTCTGCGCGAGATCTTTAAGGAGCATGGCTTGGAGGGCAAGGTTTGGCAGTATTTCACGGTGGTGCCCGACTTTAAGTCGGTGGGCGTGCGCGACCATGCCCGCAGCTTTGAGTATCCGGTCATCGTGCGCGCGGTGAATACCATCGACGCCATGACCGCCACCATCGAGTGCCTGCCCTGGCCGGTGCTCAATGAGATCACCAGCCGCATCTTAAGCGAGGTTAAGGGCTGCAACCGGGTGCTGTATGATATGTCGCCCAAGCCGGTGGCGACGATTGAGTGGGAATGATTCCAGAGGCCCGGAAAAGCTTGATATAACTGGGTTTTGAGGGATTAAGGCCCTCTGTGGCAACATTTTTTCATTATTAAAAGAGAGCGAACTGATTTTGATGCGTCAGTTCGCTCTCTTTTTCTTATTCTGTGCAATAAACTGGAGCAATCCTCTATGGAGATTTCGCCCACCTCCAACATGTCAGAGGCTTGATGTCCGAAACAGAGCATCTCGTGCAGCCGGGCGGCGTCTGTATGACGCGGACAAGCTATTTCTATTGAATTTCCTGTTCCAGATTTCGGAATAATTCAGAATTAAAGAAGTCCTCAATTGTGATACCCAGACCATCGCAAAGCTTCTTGATCGTAGAAACGGTGGCGCTACGGTTTCGTCCGCTGATGATGTTGTTTACTGTGGATTGAGTCACACCGCTCATGCTACAGAGCTTGTTGATGGAAATATCACGCTCACTGCACAGTTCCAGGATGCGCTCCTTAACAGCTTCACCGATGTTCATGGGCATCACCTCTTTGCACTGATGATGATACCCGGTTCCTCTTGAAAAGTTTAACCCTTTTGAGTTAAACTAATTCAAAAGGGTTGGAGGATATAAGATGGATACGAAGAGCTGCTTTTTCATTGGGCATGGAGAGGCATCAGCAGAAATTTACCCGGCATTGTATGCGGCTATCGAACAGCATATCGTTGAATATGGTGTCACAGAATTTATCGTTGGCCATTGCGGTGGATTTGACCGCCTTGCAGCTGCGGCAGTCAAGGCTGCAAAGCGATTCCATCCAGAAGTGAAACTAATGCTAATGAATATATTTTTGTGTATATCCAAAACGGCACGCATTGTTTAGAATTTGTTTATCCAATACCCGGGGAATGTTTAGCCTTCTGTGCTACGCTTTGAATTAGAAAGAGGCGCATGGGAGGCTGATTATCTATGGAGAGAAATGAATTGTTGGGTTTAACAGAACGCGAGGTGGCGGAGCGGCGGCAGCGCGGGGAAGGGGAAAACGGCGGGAAACGGATCACAAAGCGCCGCTCACAGATCGTGAAGGACAATGTGCTCACGCTATTCAATTTTCTTAATTTTCTGATCGCGGGATTGCTTTTTGCGGTGGGTGCCTACTCCAACATGCTCTTTATTGCAATCGTCATTCTAAATATCATCATTGGAATTGCGCAGGAATTTAAGGCGAAGAAATTGGTGGATGAATTGTCCATCCTAAACCGGCCGCATGTTAAAGTAAAGCGGAATAATCTGGAGAAGTCTGTGGATTTGGAAGAAGTGGTAAAAGATGACTTGCTGATTCTGGAAAGTGGAGATCAGCTCTGTAGTGATGCCATTGTGGTGGAGGGGATGCTGGAAGTCAACGAGTCGTTGCTCACCGGAGAGAGTGATGCGGTCGTAAAGGAGAAAGGCGCGCCGCTGCTCTCCGGAAGCTCCGTTGTAGCGGGCAGGGCGTATGCGCGCGTTACCCATGTGGGCGATGAAAATTATGCCACCAAACTGGCCAATGAGGTGAAAAAAGAGAAAAGGATACAATCAGAATTGCTGGGCTCCATGAGGAAAGTAACGCGTTTTACCAGCGCGCTCATCATACCCTTGGGGATTTTAATGTTCCTGGAGGCGTTTTTTCTTCGGAATGCGGCCGTGGATGAAGCGGTGATCTCTTCGGCGGCGGCGTTGCTGGGCATGCTGCCCAAGGGACTGGTACTACTGATCTCGGTCTCGTTGGCGGCGGGGGTGATCCGGCTGGCAAAGATGAAGATCCTGGTACAGAACATCTTTTCCCTGGAAACGTTGGCCCATGTGGATACACTTTGCCTGGACAAAACGGGCACCATCACGGATGGAAATCTAAAGGTTCACTCCATAATTCCCATGGCGCTATTTCCACAAGGCGAGATTGACCGGCTGGTGCAATCCTATATGGCGGCCTGTGATGACCATAACGCCACCATACGGGCGTTGAAAGAAAAATTTCCGGCAAGGGCGGCATATGAAAGCGTCCACAAAATTCAGTTTTCTTCAAAGCGGAAATGGGGATGCGTAAGTTTTGCGGAAGGGACCGTGTTTGTGGGCGCGCCGGAGCGTATGCTCGACATGGTGCCGGAGAACCTGATGCAACAGATGGAGAAAGGCCGTAGAGTCGTGGTCATCGGATATACCGGAGGAATATGGACGGACGGCGGAGCGTTGCCAGTCGGGATTCGGCCACTGTACGCCGTGATATTGGAAGATACCATCCGTCCCCATGCCAGGGAAACCCTGGAATTCTTCCGAAAGGAAGGCGTGGATGTGAAAGTCATTTCCGGAGATCACATAACCACAGTATCGCAGATTGCGCGGCGGGCAGGACTGCATGGATGGAGAAACGCGATTGACATGTCAGCTCTCGGGGAGACGGCGAATTATGACCTTCTCTGTCAAAAATATTCTGTGTTTGCCCGGGTGACACCCAAACAAAAACAGGAGTTGGTAAAATCGCTGAAACGGCAGGGACATCAGGTGGCCATGACCGGGGATGGCGTAAACGATCTATTGGCCCTTCGGGAAGCGGATTGTTCCATCGCTGTGGCGGACGGAAGCGATGCCAGCCGGCAAATCGCCCAAGTAGTGCTGCTGGATTCGGACTTTACCAACCTGCCGCAGGTGGTGATGGAGGGAAGAAAGGTTATCCATAATGTGACAAGAACCGCTCAGGTATTCTTTATTAAAACCATCTATTCGGTGTTGGTGTCGCTTTTCTGCTTGTTGACCAATCAGGCGTTCCCCTTTATTCCGATTCAGATCACCCTGATCGACGCCTGTATCGAGGCCTACCCGTCCTTTCTTACGATTTTTGAGTCCGATACCAGGCGGATTAAGGAGCGATTCTTGCCCACGGCCATCGCTCATGCCGCACCCTTTGCGATTGCCATGACCATTATCATCGCGTTGACCAGCTTTGAAACGGCGCTACCGGCCCGGGAGCAGCAGACCGTGATGTACGCGTACCTGGTCCTGATTTCCATGGCAGCGGTGGTCAAAAGCTGCATTCCGTTCAGCCCGCTCCGCGCGGGAATTTGTGTTACCATGGCACTGGGGACCCTGGGCGCGCTGGCGCTCTTTCCGTCGCTCTTTGAGGTCACGGCCCTTAGCGGCGGGATGATAAGCCGGATTTTGATTGGGACCGTCCTTTCGTTGATTCTTGTGGCCGTGCTTGATGTATTGCGGCGTTTGCTGAATATTGGACAGGGTAACGGCCGTAGGCGAGCCGCTTGAAAGCTCATTTTAACTGCCGTCAGGAGGGCATCAGTGTGTTACATAAGAGAATTTCCAAAGAAAGTTTGAAAGTGAGAACGCCGCGTTATTTTGGACGGAGAAGCGCTCTTTTGACCGCGTTTTTCTTTCCCATTTTAATTTGTTGTATCGGCTTTGCGGGGATGGGGGTTTGGCCGTTCGGCAGATATTCGGCTTTGGTTATCGATGGGGTGCATCAGTACCTCGGGTTCTATGAGGAGCTGGCAAATCAAGTGGGCAAAGGGCTGGATTGGACCTTTTCCGGTCATGCGCTTGGATACAGCTTTTTCAGCCTGTTTTCCTATTATTTGAGCAGCCCTTTTAATCTCTTGATTCTTTTGCTGATGAAGGTTTTGTATGTTAACGACGCGGTGACCATTGTAATGCTTTTAAAGATTGGGCTGATCGGGCTATGTATGGCCTGGTATATGGGCAAAAAGCTGTCGGGCAGATGGGATATTGCGGCCTGTGCCGGATGTATGTATGCTCTGTCCAATTATGTTCTCGGCTATTACAGCAATT
>DVJW01000171.1 GCA_018716505.1 Candidatus Faecaligallichristensenella faecipullorum
TCAGAGGTTCAAGCTTTTGTCTACAAGATGAACCGCCGTCCCAGAAAGTGTCTTGGTTGGCGTTTCCCCATCGACTGTTGCACTTGACTTGACTTTTCACCATTTTCATTTTTTCGAGCCACATCATTTTCCTGTCACCTCCGGTGACGGCCGGTCGGAGGCCGCGTTTACGCGGCTGGAGGCCCGAGGACAGCGCCTTAGCGCTCCGCAGGGCCGAAACCCCGGGCAAGTGAAACGCGGCCCGGGGCGAGAAGGAAAATGATAGCGGAAGCGGCCACTTGGGCCGCGTCCTCGCGGCGTACATGCCGCCGCTGCGGATTTCGAAGGCCGCGCTTTGCGCGGCCGGGGCCGTCGGGCGGACGGACACGAACGAATAACGGGGACGGGACGAAGATATGAAGGGGTCTCGACCCCTTCATACATCCTCCAACATTTCACGGTCGGCACAGTGAAAAATCAAGGCTGCGCCTGCGTTCCTGAGTAATCCATTATTTTTCCAATTGGGCTTCGCCCGCGCATTCGGCGCAATAACCGCCGTTTTCCCGGGCACACTCGGGGCAAAGCGCCTCGTGGCAGCCCGGGCAGCTGGTCATGCTGCGCGAGTCCACCGCCCGGCCGCAGCCGGAGCATTCCATAAGGGCCATTGTATCGCCTCTCTCTGCGTTGTTCGGGATTTATTCTTCCCGGCAAAAGGCGGCTTATACCCGACTTCAAAAATTTTATTTTTCAATGGCGTCCAAAAGCGCGCCGGGCGAATGGATGATGCGGGTGGCCCCGGCCTCCCTGAGCACCGCTTCCGGGCGGAATCCCCAATCCACGGACAGGCAGTCCATGCCCGCGTTGCGGGCGGTTTGGATATCCACCTCGCTGTCCCCCACATACAGCGTCGAAGCGGGCTGCACCCCCAGCGCCTGGGCGGCGGCCAGCGCACTGTCCGGGGCCGGCTTTTTGCGCACCCCTTCGCGCTCGCCCACGGCCACCTGAATCCTGGGGAAATGATGGGCGCACAGCGCCTTGACCGCCGCGTCAAACTTGTTGGACACCACGCCGATTCGGTATCCCCGCGCCAAAAGCGCGTCCAAGGCCTGCTCTATGCCCGGATAGGGCCGGGTCTTGTTGTCCAGGTTATTCTGATAATGGGCCTTAAACAGCGCCAGGCAGCGCGCCCATTCCTCTTCCCCCACACCCTCGGGCAGGGCGCGCCGGATCAACAGACCCACCCCGTTGCCCACAAAGCGCCTCACCTCGTCCAGCGTCCGGGGCGCATAACCGCAGGCCTCCAGCGCCGCGTTGCAGCTATCCTTCAAATCCTCCAGGGTATTGAGCAGCGTTCCATCCAAATCAAACAGGATCGCTTCATATTTCATGCAATTTTCCTCCGTTTTTAAAGGCCACAGACAAAGGGCCCGCCTGCTTAGCAGAATAGCATGAAAACGCCCGCATGACAAGCTTGACGGACGCCGTCTCAGGGGGTACCATAAAGAAAAAACAAACATTTAGCCATGCGTTAAAAAAACAGAGGGAGGCGAGGCGCCGTGCCCATGGTATTGGCCATAGACGGAGGCGGAACCAAGACCGAGGCCGTGTTGGTGGACGAAGGGGGCCAGGTATTTTCGCGCGCCCGGGGCCAGGGCTGCAATCCGTCGCTGCTGGACGACGCGGCATTGGAGGCCCATTTGCGCCATTTGATTTTGCCCATGCTGCAATCGGGCTTCAGGCCAGACGCGGCATTTTTGGGGGGCGCGGGCTGCGCCTCCGCCGAATCCGAAAATCGAATGCGCGGCGTTTTATCGGGCCTGTTGGGGGAAGTTCCCATAACCGTGCGCGGCGACGGGCTGAACGTGCTGTACAGCGGCACCCACGGCGGCGCGGGCGTGGGCATCATCAGCGGCACCGGTTCGCTGGTCGTGGCCATGAGCCCCGAGGGCATCGAGCTCCACGCCGGGGGCTGGGGGTATCTATTGGGCGACGAGGGCAGCGGCTTTGATTTGGGCCGCCGGGCCATGGCGCTCTGCCTGGAAAAGACGGACCGCGGCCTGAGCGCGGGCGCATTGGGCCGGGCCATATGCCGGCATTTCGAGGCGAACAGCCTTGGGGAATGCATTGCCCCGCTGTATCGGGCCGGGCGCGGCGCGCTGCCCCAGCTGGCCCCCACGGTGCTGGATTGTGCCCAGGCCGGGGACGAGCTGGCGCTTCAGGCCCTGGAACAGAGTTTCGGCGCCCTATCTCAGCAGGCCCTGGGGCTGATCCGGCGCATGGAGGCCGGAAGGCTGCCCATGGTGTTGGGCGGCGGGGTGTGGAAACATCCGCTGGCCCGGGCCGTCTTTGCGCGGCAGCTGCCCCGGGAAATGCGGGGCATGCTGATTTTGCCCCGGTGCGCGCCCGTCTATGGGGCGGCCATACAGGCGGTGGATCTGACCGGCGCGGTGCGGAGGCGGAACTTCTTTGAAAACTTCCTGAAGTCGGAAGGCGCGATCCATGGTTGACAATCGGGCGCGCCGGTGGTATACTAAGGCCGGAATTTCTGTCAGGAGGACTTGAACATTGAGCATGAACCGTCGGTAAGAAGGAAAGGGCCTGGGCTTTTTGGCCGTGCCCATTTTGCCGGACGGTTGCTGCACTCCTGGATGGGCTGTCTCCGATTTTTGGGAGCGGTGTATTGAGTCGCGGAACGTCTCCGCGGCTCTTTTTTTGTGGCCGCCGTCCGCTGAATCTTTATCCAAGTTGGAGGGATGCGCTATGTCGGTTATTCAGGTTTCCAATTTGAGTTTCAGCTATCCGGGCAGCTATACCCCGGTGTTTGAAGGGCTGGATTTTACCTTTGACAGCCGGTGGCGGCTGGGGCTGGTGGGCCGGAACGGGCGGGGCAAGACCACCTTGCTCAAGCTGTTGTCCGGGGCGCTCCAGGGCTCGGGCCGCATGGTTTCCAATCTTCAGTTCGATTATTTTCCCTTTCCGGTGGATGAAAGCCTGCCCGCGTTGGCCTGCATGAAACAGGCGGTGGCGCCCTTCGAGCAGTGGGAGCGGGAAATGGACGAGCTCATCCGCCAGGGAAGCGAGCAGGCGCTGCTCAGATGGGGCGAGCTTCAGCAGCAGTATGCCCTGAGCGATGGATATATCATCGAGGATCTGCTCAAGGCCGAGGCCGACAAGATGCGGGTGGATCCGGGCGAGCTGAACCGGCCCTTGAATTCCTTCAGTCCGGGCCAGCGCACCCGGCTGCTTTTGGCGGCCATGTTTCTGCGCAAAAACCGCTTTTTGCTCATCGACGAACCCACCAACCACCTGGACGCCCCGGGCCGCCAGGCAGCGGCCAACTACCTCAGGGGCAAGCAGGGCTTTATTCTGGTCTCCCATGACCGGTGGTTTTTGGATCAGACCGTGGATCACATCGCGGCCCTGGAAAAGACGGCCCTGCGCATTGAACGGGGCAATTACAGCAGCTATCGGGAGAACAAGGCGCTGCGCGACGCCTTTGAAATCGAACAAAATCAAAAGCTGAAGACCGAAATCAACCGGCTTCAGCAGACCGCCATGGAAAAGGCTGCCTGGAGCAACGCGGTGGAAAACACCAAAATCGGAAACGGCCCGACGGATCGGGGGCGCATCGGCCATTTGGCGGCCAAGGCCATGAAGCGCTCGCTCACCATCCAAACCCGAATCGACCGCAAAATCGAGGAAAAGCAGGGGCTGCTCAAGGATTTGGAATACGCCTCGGCCCTTTCCCTCCATCCCCTGACCCATCCGGCCAAGGTGCTGTGGCGGCTGCATCAGGCCTCGGCGGGCTATGACGGCCGGCCGGTGTTTGAGGGGCTCACCCTGGAGCTTCAGCAGGGCATGCACCTGAACGTCACCGGGCCCAACGGCGCGGGCAAGAGCACCTTTTTAAAGCTCATCACCGGGGAGCTGCCCCTGCTCGGCGGACAGATGACCCGTGCCAGCGGGCTCATCATCAGCCAAATGCCCCAACAGGCCCAGGATCTTGCGGGCACGCCCCAAAACCTGGCCCGCAGGGAGGGGTTGGACGAGAGCTATTTCCTGATGCTGCTGCGCAAGCTGGACTTTCCCCGGGAGGCCTTTGAGCGGGATATGAGCGGATACTCCATGGGACAGCGCAAAAAGGTGCTGTTGGCCGCGGCCATGGCCAAGCCCGCCCATGTGTATATCTGGGATGAGCCGCTGAACTATCTGGATTTGGAATCCCGGGAGCAGGTGGAAGAAATGCTCGCCCAATGCCCGGCCACCTTGATCTTTGTGGAGCATGACCAGCGCTTTGTGGAGCGGGTGGCCAGCCACATCCTGGACGTGCGCCGGGGAACGGTCCTCGAAGCCCCCACCGCCGGAGTGGGATAAAAAATCGTGAGGTTGACTTGACAACAGGCCTTGGGCGGGGTATCCTAAAGAAAATTTACGGTAAACTTCCTCGAAAGAATTTGTTGAGGGGAGGCAATTCCATGACCAAACGCGCGCAGGCCGAACACGGAATCGTCTGCCGTTTGCCCGATCGTGCGGACGGCTATATGGGCTGGCCCTCGGTGGCCCGGTTGATGGACGGGAGTCTGGCCGTGGGCTGCTCGGGATTTCGCCGGTATCATGTGGACCCCTGGGGCAAGACGGTGCTGATCCTGGGCGACGGACAGGGGCGTTTCGGGCCGCCCCGGGTGGTTAACGACTCGCCGCTGGACGACCGGGACGTGGGGGTGACGGCGTTGGACGGAAACCGGCTGTTGCTGAGCTGGTTTACCCTGGATACCCGGATTTTTTCCGATTCCCTGGCTCAATCCCCGGGTGGGGCCGCCTTCGCGGAAATGAGCGAATATATGAAGGGCTGGGATGAGTCCACCGTGGCCCGGCACGCGGGTTCCTGGACCATGCTGAGCACGGACGGCGGGCGGCATTTTCAGGCGCCGGTGCGCTGCCCGGTTTCCGCGCCCCATGGGCCGATTCAGCGAAGAGACGGCAGCCTGCTCTATCTGGGCAAGCAGTTTCTTCCGCCCTACAACCGGCCGTGGGGCAACCTTTCCTGCGCGGTGAGCGAGGACGGCGCCAAATGGCGGGAAATCGGACAGGTTGAACTGCCCGAGGGCAAGGCGCTGGATCAATTTCACGAGCCCCATGTGGCCGAGCTGCCGGACGGATCGCTGTTATGCCTGATCCGCTATCACTACACGCCCCAGGAGGGCGGGAACCTGGGCATCTATGAGACGAGATCGCGGGACGGCGGCAAGACCTGGAGCCTGCCCCGGGATCTGGGCTTTCAGGGATCGCCGCCCCATTTGCTATGGCATTCCTCAGGCGCGCTGGTGCTCTCGTACGGCTATCGCCACCCGGGCTATGGCCAGCGGGCGCGCATCAGCCGGGATTTTGGGGCCAGTTGGAGCGAGGAATGGATTTTGCGGGACGACGGGCCGGATGATGATCTGGGGTATCCCTGTTCGGTGGAGCTGGAAAACGGGGATATTTTCACGGTGTATTATCAGAAATACCGGGAAGATACGCAAACCAGCCTGCTCTGGACCCGCTGGCGCTTGGAGATTTAAGGAGGCGAACGCATGAATCGGATTCTGTTTCAGGGTATCATGCCCGCGCTGGTCTCCCCGGTCAACGAGGACGGCAGCATTCGGGAAGCGGTGTTGCGCAGGCTGGTGCTCGATCTGTCCGCCACCGGGATTACCGGGTTTTACCTTTTGGGGGGCACGGGCGAGGGGGTCATCATGGATCCGGCGCGCCGCATGGAGCTGGCCGAGATCGCAAAGGACTGCGCGCCCCAGGGCATGAAGCTCATCAACCACATTGCGGCCACGGATCTGTCCACAGTCAAAAAGCTGGCCCGGCATGCCCGTGCCATCGGTCTGGACGCCATCGCCTCGGTGCCGCCGTTCTTTTATTCATACGACGAGCAAGGCATCATCGACTATTACCGGGCCATGTCGGACGCCTCGGACGGGCTTCCCCTGCTCATCTATGCCTCGCCGCTGTCCGGCGAGCCCTTGCCCGTAAGCACGGTGGAGAAGATGCTCAAGATTCCGGGCTTTATCGGCATGAAATACACCAATCCCAACTATTTCCGCATGGCGCAATACAAAAAGTTGGACAACGGCAACATCAACATCCTCAACGGGCCGGACGAAACCTGCGTATTGGGGCTGTTGATGGGCGCGGACGGCGCCATTGGCACCACTTACAACAACATGCCGCGCACCTTTGTGCAACTGTATGAGGCATTCAAAGCCGGGGATATCCAGAGGGCGGCGGCGTTGCAGCACAGAGCCAACGAGCTCATCGAGCTGTATCTGCAATACAACGTCATCGCCGCGGCCAAGGCCGCCCTGGAGCTGCAGGGCTACGACGTGGGCGAGCCCAACGCGCCTTTGCCCCGCATGTCCCAGGCACAAAAGCAGGCGTTCTGGGCTGCGCTGCGGGAAAAGGGATTCCCGGAGGAATACTAAAGCCATGTTTTGACACTATACAAAAAGGCGCTCCGCACAATGTGCGGAACGCCTCTGGGTGTTGACAAAGTCAACACCCTTCGAAAAAATGAAATATTCATTTTTTCGAGTTGCATCATTTTCCTGTCACCTTCGGTGACGGCCGGAAAATGATAGAGGAAGCGGCCACCTGGGCCGCTCCTCGCGGCGTACATGCCGCCGCTGCGGATTGAATATGAAGGGGCCCCGGCCCCTTCATGCATCCCCAAACGGGAAAAATAGGTTTGTCAATGGTCAAAGGCGCTCCGCACAATGTGCGGAACGCCTTTGAAAGGTGCAATAATTACTTGATCTCGACGGTGGCGCCAACTTCGGCGAACTTGGCCTTGATCTTCTCGGCTTCTTCCTTGGAAGCGCCTTCCTTCAGGGTTTTGGGCGCGCCCTCGACCAGCTCCTTGGCTTCCTTCAGGCCCAGGCCGGACACGACTTCGCGCACAACCTTGATAACCTTGATCTTCTCGGCGCCGGCATCCTTCAGCACAACGTCGAACTCGGTCTTCTCCTCGGCGGCCTCAGCGGCGGCAGCGGGAGCGGCGGCAGCGGCCACAGCCACGGGGGCGGCGGCGGAAACGCCAAACTTCTCTTCCAGAGCCTTTACCAGATCGGCCAGCTCCAGGACGGTCATGGACTCAATAGCGGAAATGAGCTCTTCGCGATTCATAATGAAAACCCTCCAATAAATTTTAAATTGATGTTCATCCTGCCAGGCGAATTATTCGCCGGCCTTTTGCTTGCGAACCGCCTCGATGGCGTACACCAACGAGCGCAGCGTGGCGGACAGCACACCCACGAAGTTGGTAATGGGCGCGTTCAAGCTGCCCATCATCTTGGCGATCAAGACCTCCTTCGGCGGCAGCTCGGCCAGCGCCTCGACGCCCTTGACGTCCAGCACCTTGCCCTCCATGACGCCGCACTTGATCTCGGTCTTCTTGACATCCTTAATGAAGTTCACCAGGATCTTGGCCGGCGCCACCGCGTCGGTCATGCCGAAGGCCACGGCCGTGGGGCCATGCAGCATGGGATCCAGGCCCTCGATCCCGAGTTCCTCGGCCGCCTTGCGGATCATGGTGTTCTTGATAACCGCGTACTCAACGCCTTCCTTGCGGCAGCGATTGCGCAGATCGGTCACCTCAGCGACGGTCAGGCCCCGGTAATCGATCAGGACCATGCTCTGCGCCGCCTGCATCTTTTCCTTAACGCCTTCCACCACGCTGGTTTTGAAAGCCAGATTGTTCTTGGACATAGTATTGCACCTCCCTCTTGCCCGGAGTTTGCCATTGAAAAAACCGCCCTGGCGCACACAGCGCTAGGGCGGCAAATATAACCTTGCCACAGCAAGACACAGTCTTACATTATCCCCCCGCGCCTCGGTGGGAAGCCTTCCGGCATTATGCTACGCACCCACTGTCTATGGCACAGCCAATTTTTTCAACAGCAAAAATTTTATCACACAGCATTCGGACTGTCAAGTTAATTCCCTTAGAACTTCAGGGAGTTGAGCTTGATGCCCGGGCCCATGGTGCTGGAGATTACCGCGGAGCGGATATAAACGCCCTTGGCGGTGGACGGACGCGCCTTAATGATGGCTTCCATCAGGGTGCGCAGGTTGGCGGTCAGCTTATCGGCCTCAAAGGAAGCCTTGCCCACCGGAACGTGCACGATGGAGGTCTTGTCCACGCGGTACTCAACTTTACCGGCTTTAATTTCATTCAAAGCCTTGGTCACGTCCATGGTCACGGTGCCCGACTTGGGGTTGGGCATCAGGCCCTTGGGGCCCAACACGCGGCCCAAACGGCCCACCACGCCCATCATGTCCGGGGTGGCCACGCACACGTCAAAATCGAACCAGCCGCCCTGGATCTTGGCCACCATTTCCTCGGCGCCCACATAATCCGCACCGGCGTTCTCGGCCTCGGTGGCCTTGTCGCCCTTGGCGAACACCAACACGCGCACGGTCTTACCAGTGCCGTGGGGCAGCACAACCGCGCCGCGAACCTGCTGGTCGGCATGGCGGGGATCGACGCCCAGACGGACGGACAGCTCAACGGTCTCATCAAATTTGGCCTTGGCGGTCTGCTTGACCAGCTCCACGGCCTCTTCCGGATCGTACAGCTTGTTGCGGTCAATCAGCTTCGCGCTATCCTGATATTTTTTGCCTTGCTTCATGTTCATTTCCTCCTTGTGGTATTAGCGGCGCTATGTCCTCCCACAAATTGTTCACACGGCCCTTGGGCCGTGCCCGGCGCCCCTTCAGGCTCGGGATTAGTCGACCACCGTAACGCCCATGGAACGGGCGGTGCCGGCCACCATGCTCATGGCAGCCTCCACGGAGGCCGCGTTCAAATCGGGCATCTTCAGCTCGGCGATTTCCTTGATCTGAGCCTTGGTGATCTTGGCAACTTTGTCGCGGTTAGGCTTGCCGGAGCCGGACTCAATGCCGCAGGCCTTCTTGATCAGCACAGCGGCCGGAGGGGTCTTGGTAATGAAGGTAAACGAACGATCCTGGTAAACGGTAATAACCACCGGGATCACCAGGCCCGCCTGCTTGGCGGTGCGATCGTTGAATTCCTTGCAGAAACCGGGGATGTTTACGCCGTGCTGACCCAGCGCGGGACCGATAGGCGGCGCGGGGGTAGCCTTGCCAGCGTTCACCTGCAGTTTAATAAACGCGGTAACTTTCTTGGCCATGGGATTTCCTCCTCTACTCGTATGTGGTGAAACGGAACGTCTTGCGCCCCTCCCACTCCCTGAAAACGCGCGCGCAGGCGCGATATTCAAGCAAATGCACACAAATAGCCACACGCATGGGAATTGGCCCCTGCGAGCAGCTTTGTGCCTTATTCTACGCGAACCACCTGATCGTAATCCAAATCCACGATCTGTTCGCGGCCGAACATGACCACCTGAGCCTTGATTTTCTGGTTCACGGTGTCAATGTCCACTACCTTAACGGTAAAGTTCTCCAAAGATCCGGACAGCACCTTGACTTCATCGCCAATGGCGATGTCAATGCTGGTGGGTTGGCGAACGGTATTGATCATATCGATTTCATTATCGGCCAGCGGAATGGGATCCGACCCCGGGCCCACAAAGCCGGTCACGCCCCGGGTATTGCGCACCAAATACCAGGCCTCGTTGGTGCGAATCATCTTCACCATTACATAGCCTGGGTACAGCTTGCGCTGAACCGTGCGCCGCTTGCCGTTTTTGACTTCGACAACTTCTTCCACCGGAATGCGAACTTCCTGAATTACGTCCTGAAAGCCGTTGTTGACCACAGCCATCTCCAGGTTGGATTTTACCTTATTCTCATATCCGGAATAGGTATGCACTACATACCATAGGGCTTTTTCTTCTTCAGCCATATTGCGTCTCCCCACGGGATGGTCAGGCGCTTACTATTTGACGATCCAGGAAATCAGCTGACCGGAAGCGGCGTCCAACAGGCCTATAATCACCGCCATGGCGACCATAAACACCAAAACAACGACGCTGTAGTTAATCAGCTCACTGCGAGAAGGCCAGGTGACCTTCTTCAGTTCCCCAAACATCTCCCGGAAGCTGCGCGCGATACGCCCGGGCAAGCTCTTAAAAAACTTGCCCACCTTCGCCATGAAGCCCATGAATCCCTTTTTCTCGACCTCATTTTTGGTGGCCATGCGATTCACATCCTTAACAGCGCTCAAGTTGAGCCGCTTTTAGCGGGTTTCCTTGTGGCTCGTATGCTTCTTGCAGAAGCGGCAATACTTGGTCATCTCCAAACGATCGGGATCGTTCTTCTTGTTCTTCATGGTATTGTAGTTGCGCTGCTTGCACTCGCTGCAGGCCAACGTGATCTTTACGCGCATGTTTCGCACCTCCTACACAGAAGTTATGGGGCATATCCCGTTGAACGGAACATGCTTATTCAATTTATCATATTTCGCCATATCTGTCAACAGTCTTGGGGGTTCAACTCCGGCCCAAAGCCCATTGTTCACGCAAAAATAAGATAAACTACGCCCTACATTGAGGAAGCGGGAGAGGTCGCTCTCCCGCTTCCATTCAATTTCTTTTATCAGCGATTAGCCCAGGATCTTGGTCACAACGCCGGAGCCAACCGTGCGGCCGCCCTCGCGGATAGCGAAGCGCAGGCCCTCTTCACACGCGATGGGCGTGATCAGGGTGATCTCCATGTCGATGTTGTCGCCAGGCATAACCATCTCAACGCCATCCGGCAGCTTGATGTTTCCGGT
>DVJW01000172.1 GCA_018716505.1 Candidatus Faecaligallichristensenella faecipullorum
ATTCAATCCGCAGCGGCGGCATGTACGCAGCAAGGTTGGAAGCCCTTTGGGCTTCCAAGTCGCCAAAGGCGACCGCGGACGGCAAAATCGAAGATTTTGACGCCGCGCCGTCGGAGCGGCCCAAGTGGCCGTTTCCTTTATCATTTTCCGGCCGTCACCGGAGGTGACAGGAAAATGATGCAACTCGAAAAAATGAAAAATTCATTTTTTCGAAGGGTGTTGACTTTGTCAACACCCTGACCTTTTTATCTTTCCAGCCCCAGAAATTCCTCATATTGGGCCACAAAGAGCGCATGCCCGGAAAACCTCGGCACCAGGCGAATGAGCTCCTCGGTGCGCCAAATGGTGTTTTCCGCCGCAAAGGCCAGGCCCATCATGGCGCCCACCGAATCCAATCCCCCGCTCAAAAACAGATAGGCCAAATATCCGTACAGTCCAAAGTCCAAAAACAGCCCATCTCCCAACAGGGTACCCAAAACAGCGGTTCGAAACAGCTTTCCGCCCCATCGCCCGTTGACGCCCTGAAGCGTGCGGGCCGCTTGGTCATGCCCCTCGTTCAGCACCGTCCCCATGCCGCTCGTGCGCATCTCCTGGGCGCATCCCCGCCGGATCATACATTCCGGAAAATATCCCATGGCTCGGCGGGGAAACAGCCCCTGCTGTTCCCGCTTAAACTCCATATCCGCCCGCCTCCTGCCGGAAATATAGCTCACCGCAAAACAGCCCAGCGCCGGCAGAAACGCCCCGGCATCCAAAGTAAAAATCACCCCCAACAGCCCCAGGTAGCACACCCCCATCTCCACCATGCGCCGAAGGTCCGAGAAGATCTCCACCGCCCTCCCGTCGGCCTGTTCCATGGCAAAGACCAGCCGGTCGTAATATTCCGGGTCGTCGTAGGCCATGAGCCCCACGCTTTGGGCCCGCTCAAAAAGCTGTGTTTGCATGCTGCGCCGCACACGGTTGATGGCCTTTGGGGCCATGCATTCCTCCACAAAGCAGTTCAGCCCGCATTTTAAGGACAGCAGCCCCAGCACTCCGCCCAGGGCCCATCCTATGCCTGTAAACCCCGCCCCCGCCTGAAGGGCGTCGTACAAAAATTGAACGAGCAGGGTGTTGCTCACCACCTGACAAACCGCGCTCAGCGCCCCGCCCAACAGGCTGAGGGCGCTGTACAGCGGGGCGTTTCTGAAAAATATCCCCAGTATGCGCCCGTTTCGCCTGAATACCTTATGCCCCTTCATGCCGCTCCCCCTCCCCATACGCCTGGGCCTGTAGCTCAAACATCTGCCTATAGCGCCCGTCCCGGCTCATCAGTTCATGATGCGTCCCGGATTCGGCCACTTTTCCCTGCTCCAACAGGTATATCCGGTCGCAGTCCCGGGTGGTGGACAGCCGGTGCGAAATCAAAATCATGGTCTTGTCCTGGCAGGCCTGGCTGAGCTGCACAAACACCTGATGCTCCTTGATCGGGTCCAGGGCGGCCGAGGGTTCGTCCAAAATGGCGATGGGCGCGTCCGAGGCAAAGATTCGGGCAATGGCCAAGGCCTGGGCCTGGCCTCCGGAAAGCTGAACGCCGTTCTCATCAAATTCCCGGGTCATGATGCTGTGTATGCCCTGGGGCATGGCGCGCACCGCCTCCATGAGCCCGGCCTGTTCCAGGGCGCGCTCCACTTTGCGCTCGTCCTGCCCGCCCATGAGCGGCCGAAGCAGAACGTTTTCCGCCAGGCTGGCCGCATAAATCTGAAAATCCTGAAACGCGCAGCAGAACAGCGACCGATAGGCTTCCAGCTTCATATCCCTTACATCCCGCCCGTCCAGCTTTACCTGTCCCTGATCCGGGTCGTACAGCCGCATCAGCAGCTTGATGAGGGTGCTCTTGCCCGCCCCGTTGTGGCCCACCAGCGCAATGCGCTCGCCCTTTTGAATCGATAGGGAAACCCCGCGGAGCGCCTCCTTATCCCCGTAACCAAACCGCACATGGTCAAGCTCCAACGTGGCTTCAAACTCGGGCACGCATTCCCCGGAAATCATTTCGTAATTTGATTCCATAAACCGTTTCACCCTTTCCGAATAGATGGCGGTCTGCTGAAGTTCCTTGACGCATTCCGAAAGCGAGTCCATGAAATGGGACAGATTGACCGCGGCCCCGGACAGGGCCGAATACTCGCTGAGCCCCCAGGCGCTTCCGCTCAGATACCGGAAGCTGATCCAGGCGTTGAGGGCGATAAACAGCAGGGCCTCGCTGACAAACTCCGCGCCGAACCGGGCCCGCCCCACCGCGGGGGACAGCCGCTTCACCACCCGGTCCTGCGCCTGCAGCGCGCCCTCGTAGTCCCGCATGAGCACCCGGCCCATCCGGCTCATGCGCAACTCCTTGGCGCATTCCCGGCTGTAAAAGTAGCGCTTGACGGCCTGTTCCCGCCGGACAAAGGGGGTGACGGCCCGGTCCATCTCCTCCCGGGCCCGCGCCTGGCGCTTCTGAAGCAGGATCATGGCCGCGCCCGCAGGGATACAAATCAGGAGCACCCCGGGCTCCTTTAAAAGCGCATAGCCGGCGTTGAGCAAAAGCGCCCAGACTACGCCCACAAGCTGGCCCACCGACTGAATCAGCGCCATGGCCTGACGGTCCGCATCCTTTAGAACCCTGGAAAGCCGGTCGTAGTATTCCGGATCGTCATAGCCCCGCATGCCGCCGCCCATGGCCTTTTTAAGCAGCATATCGTGCAGCACCCTGAGCAGCTCCGGCTGTTTTGTGGGCAGCAGAATATCCTGCACCCATGCGGTAAACGCCCCCTTTGCCCCATCCATGGCCGCGAACAGCACAAGGAACAGCAAAATCCCCCTGAGGCTCAGGGCACCCTGCAGCCCGTCGATCAAAATCCGAAAGAACATCAGGGTATAAAATGAACCAAAGCTGTAGGAAACCATCCGGTCCAGGGCGGTCACCGAAACCGCCAGGGGGCTGATGCGCCAAAGTATCCTGTAGAGATAGAAATTTTTCCGCAATTCCTTTCCCTCCCCTCATTTTTCCCAAAACAAAAGGACCGCCGGCGAAACGCCGGCGATCCGATGATGTCCTGCTCCGTGCCGGTGACCATGGCAAACAAAGCCTTACCGCCAAGCGGCAGGCCGCTTCTCCCTGCTCACCGGCGATGCTACCCTCATCGCTTCGCGAAACGCATCGCCCACCGATCCCGCGAAGCCAAAACCCTGTTCATATAGGTAGAAAGATAAATGGAAACGCCCATCTTCCATCCCCCATGTTAAAATTTCATTTTTATTTTATCATACGCTTGACCGAAACACAATATTTACGGCATTTTTTTGTTATTTCCCTGCATTTGAACGAACTATCTATTGAAGATATGCGTCAAATCGTATATCATTAATCTGACCTCAGAATAGCGCATAAATATGTTCTTCCGTTCCCGGATGGATTCTATATAAAGGAGGCCAATTCTGTGCCCAATACCCAATCCCCCGCTCATCCCGCCCCCAAAGGCAAAGGCGCCCCACGCCCCGGAAAGTCCCCTTCGCCCGCCAAGCGGAGGAAAAAAGGGCGCTCCGGAAACCTGCTTCCCCTGTGTGTTCTGGGGGTGGCGGCGGTGGCGCTGGCCTTTGTGGTTCAATTTAACCTGTTCCCCAACGGGCTGCTCCCGGCCGCGGAGGAACAAAAGGACAGAACCGTGGCCACGGTTTCCCCCATAACCTCCATCCGCATCAGCGAGGTCATGAGCTCCAACAAGGGCGCGCTGGTGGACGGGAATGGGGACTCCCCGGACTGGATTGAGCTGACCAACACCGGCGACAGCCCGGTAAACCTCCAGGGATGGTCGCTGATGGACGATCCGGGCAAGCTCGACCCCTTTACCTTCCCGGATTTCACCCTGGAGCCCGGCCAATATGTCGTCATCTACGCCTCGGGCAATTTGCAGACCAGCGGCGATTTTCATACCCCCTTCAGGCTCAGCGCCTCAGGCGACCGGGTGCTGCTGTTTGACAGCGAAGGCCGGGCGGTGGAAACCATCAACCTGCCCGCGCTGGATACCAACCAGGTCTACATGCGGGTGGCGGACAGCGGCGAATGGGCCATTTCCACCATGTACACCCCGGGCATGGCCAACACCGAGGAAAATTACCGCGCCCTGACCGACACCACTCCGGTAAGCGACAGCTCGCTGGTTATCAACGAAGTCATGGCGGACAACGCCAGCTACCTGCCGGATGAAAACGGGGCATACCACGATTGGATTGAGCTGTACAACGCCGGAAGCAGCGACATCGATCTGTCCGGTTATATGCTCTCGGATGATTCCACCGACCCGGACAAATGGATTTTCCCCCAGGTCACCCTGGGCGCGGGCGAATATCTTACGGTGTACGCCTCGGAATTGGAAGATACATCCGGTTCCAGCCTGCACGCCAACTTCAGAATCTCCGCCGAGCATGAGGATGTGCTGCTGAGCGATCCCCGGGGCCGGGTGGTGAGCCAGGTGACCATCGACAACCTGGGCACCGACCGAAGCTGGGCGCGCCAGGCGGACGGAAGCTATGCCTCCACCGTGTCGCCCACCCCGGGCATGGCCAACACCCAGGAGAGCGCGGCGGCCATGGAGCAACAGTTGGCCTCGTCAAACACCACCGGGCTGTATATCAGCGAGGTCATGAGCTCCACCACAAGAAAAAACTTCGACCAGGAATCCTTCGATTGGGTGGAGCTGTATAACGGCTCCACCCAGTTAATAGAGTTGAGCGGATACGGCCTGTCCGATGATCCGGGCCGGGCCCGCAAATGGCAATTCCCGGCGGGCGCCTCCATCGCCCCGGGCGAACGCCTGGTGGTCTATCTGTCGGGCAACAACAAAAGCAGCACGGAAAAGGCCAGCTACCAGACCAATTTCAAGCTGTCGATTGAAAAAGATGAAATCCTGACCCTGTCCGACCCCAGCGGAAAAATCCTGGATCGTATGCCCTTGGGCAATCAATACGCCGAGGTTTCCTACGGCCGGGTGGAGGGCAAAAGCGGCTTTTTTTATTTGTCCTCCTCCACCCCGGGCGAGGCCAATCCGGCCCAGGGATACAGCGAAAAACTGGGCAAGGTGGGCTTCTCCCGGCCGGGCGGCATCCAGAGCGAATCCTTTACCCTGGAGCTCTCGGCCCCGGAGGGCGCGCGCATCTACTACACCACCGATTGCTCCGAACCCACCGAAAACTCAACCCTGTACGAGGGGCCAGTAACGGTAAGCAGCACGGTTATCGTGCGCGCCCGGGCCTATTCGGATGACGCCCTGCCCTCCCAAATCACCACGGCCAGCTATTTCTTCGGCATCGACCACACCTTGCCCGTGGTTTCGCTGGTCACCGATCCCAAGAATTTGTGGGATGAGGAAAGGGGCATGTATGTCAAGGGCCCCAACGCCACCAAGGAGTTCCCCTACGGCAGCATCAACAAGGGCGCCAACTTCTGGATGACCTGGGAACGGGCCGGAAATATCGAGGTGTGGGACGAACAGGGCGGCCAGCTGCTCTCCCAGGGCATCGGGGTTTCGCTGCATGGTCAATACAGCCGGGCCGCGGATCAGAAATCCTTTTGCATCACCGCCCGCGCCAAATATGACGAAAACAGCCGCATGAACGCCAAGCTGTTCCCCAACCGGGAGAACACCGAATTTCAGTCCATCGTGCTGCGCAGCACCGGCCAGGACAACAACCGCGCCCGCATGCGCGACGCCGTGCTCACCTCGCTGGCCGAAAATACCTCGGTCATGTATCAGGACACCCAGCCGGTGATCGTCTATCTCAACGGCGAATACTGGGGCCATTACAACATGCGCGAGCGGGTCAACAAGTTCTCCATTGCCCAGCGCATGGGTTGGGAGGAACCGGACGACCTCGACCTCATCAAGGCCAACACCCGGGCCCTGCAGGGCTCGGCGGACGACTACGCGGCGCTCATTGAATGGCTCAAGGAAAACGGATGCACCACCGAGGAAAACCTCCAATATGTGGCCGACCGGGTGGATATCGACAACTATCTGGAATATGAAATGCTGGAAATCTTTGTGGGCAATACCGACGCGGGCAACATCAAAAAATACCGCAACGCCGTGAGCGGAGACGGAAAATGGCGATGGGTGCTGTTTGATCTGGATTGGGCCTTTACCACCTTGGACACCAACTCCATGAGACGCTTTTTGGATCCTGAGGGCGTCGGGGTGAACAAGAACACCGACACCACCCTGTTTGTCCAGCTCATGAAGAACAAGACCATTGAGGACCGCTTTCTGACCAAGTTCGGCCAGATGCTGGCCACCGACTTTTCCACCGAGTCGGTGCTTGAAAAAATCGACGCCATGTATGAGACGCTGAAGCCCGAAATGGAAAAGCACTATGAAAAGTGGGAGGGCAGCGTATCCCAATGGAAAAAGCAGGTGGAAACCTTGCGCGAATACGCCCGCAAGCGGCCCAAGGTCATTATCGATTACACCGTGAAAACCCTGAAGCTTTCCGATGAGGAAAAAGAAAAGTATTTCGGCGAGGCGCTTCAGAAGATTCGGGAGTACAACGCAAAGAGCGAAAGCGAGGGATGAACTTGGCCGGAATCAACGCCGCTTCCCCGGACGCGCTGCGCGCCCAGCTGCCTGCCCGCCACGAGTTGAAGTTTTACATCAATCCAGGGGATTACCTGATCCTGCGCGGGCTTTTGGATAAGGTGCTCCGGCGGGATGTCCACGGGGACGCCAACAACAATTACTTTATCCGCTCGCTCTACTTTGACGACGCCTACAACGCCGCCTATCTTCAAAAGCTGGACGGGGTGGAGGTGCGCGACAAGTACCGAATCCGCATCTATAAATGCTCGGACAAGGAAATTTTTCTGGAGCGCAAGCGCAAACAGGGCGAGCTGATCCAAAAATCCAGCGTGCGCATCACCCGCCGCCTGTGCGATCAGATTATTTCAGGAGACCCCACCGGCATGGAGCGGGCCGAAAACGAATTGGTTCAGGATATGTACCGCCAAATGCGCACCCGGCTCATGCGTCCGGTGGTCATCGTGGACTATGTGCGCGAGGCCTATTGCCATCCGGTGGAAAATGTGCGCATTACCTTTGACAAGCAGCTCAGGACCGGGCTGTTCAGCCGCGACTTGTTTAACCCGGATCTGCCCACCGTGAGCCCGCTGGACGGTCAGGAAATGATCCTGGAGGTCAAATATGACCGCTTCCTGCCCCAATATATCCGCGATATTTTGGAAAACGTGCCCGGAAACCGGTGCGCAATTTCCAAGTATGTGCTCTGCCGCCGCTTTGAGCCCATTGAGTGGCTACAATAAGCTCTGGAAACCAGAATGTGAAGGAGGATTTCCCCATGTCGACCGATACCATCACCACCCAGGATATATTCAGCGAGCTGTTCGCCAATCAGACCATCGGCCCCAGCTCCTGGCTTTCGGTGGTCTTTGCCGTGGCCGTGGCCTTTGCCCTGGGCCTGTTTATCTACTGGGTCTACCGCACCAATTACCGAGGCGTGATGTACAGCAGCAACTTCGGCATGACCCTGGTGATGATGACCCTGGTCACCACCCCGGTGGTCATGTGCATCAAGAGCTCGATTCAGCTTTCCATGGGCATGGTGGGCGCGCTGTCCATCGTGCGCTTCCGCACCGCGGTCAAGGATCCGCTGGATACCGCCTACATGTTCTGGGCCCTGACCATGGGCATCCTGTTGGGCGCGGGTCAGTTCTTCCTGGCCGTGCTGTCCAGCGTGTGCATCGCCATCCTGGCCTTTGCCACCAGCCACATGAGCCTTAAAAAGGCCGGCACCTATCTTCTGGTCATGCACTACGCCCCCACCGCCGAGGCCGCGGTCAATCAGGTGCTGCGCGCCGTGCGCCATCAGCAGCTCAAGAGCAAGACCAACAACCGCGCGGGGGTGGAGATGACCCTGGAAATCCGCTTCGAGCGCCAGGATCTGCTGCTGAACAAGCTGCTCAGCCTGGACGGCGTTCAGGACGCCACCCTGGTAGCCTATCAGAACGAATCGCTGTAAACCGCGCGACGCCCCCATCCGGCCGCATGAAGCCGCGATGGGGGCGAATTTTTTTACAGTCTGAGCACCAAGGGCTGGCCGCTGTGTACCTCGCCCACCTGGTCCAGGGGCAAGGTAAACCGCTTGGCAATGCTCCATCCGTCGTCGCCGGATCCGGGATAGACGATCACCAGCCCATGCCTGCGCGGCTGGGCGGGCTGTTCCTCCACCTCGGTCACGGTCTGAATGGTCTGATTTTGACAGAAAGCGGCGCTGATCATCAGGTTGGCCTTGAGCTCCAGCCGGTCGCTGAGCAGGGCCGCGGCCTCCACCTCGCCGCATTCGATGTTGACCCAGGCATCCTGGGGCACCTCGCCTTCGCCGCTGACCGAGAAGGGCAGTTCACTCTTCACCGAGGCCGCCTTGTCGCTGCCCGCGGGCATGTAAAGCACCGTGGCCTCCAACACCCCTTCGAACACGGTCTCGCCGTCCTGCACGCTCCACTGGGCCAATTGGGGCTGGAGCTTGACCATGAGCACCGTGCCCACCCCGGGCGCGCCTTCGGGCAGGAGCAGTGTGCCTTTAAAGGGCTCGGTGAAGTTCAGGTGTTGAAATCCGGTGCACAGGGTGATGGGGCTCAGCTGGGGCGAGAGCTGGCCTTGGCCTGTGGTATACAGATCATAAATGACCTTCAGATCCTCCTTCTGCCCGGCCTGCACCGTGGTATCCAGCTCCAGCTCGATATCCAATATGCCGTCCTCGTCCTCTTCTCCCTCGCGCACCTCGGCCTTCATGGCGCGCACCTGGGCCTGGGCGCTGACCTCGCCGCTGAGCCAGTCGGGCAGTTCCACCAACTGGTCAAAGGGCAGGGCATACCGCACCAGCGCCACCGGCCGCCCAGGCACCCCGCTGGCAATGAGCAGCTCGCATTGGACGTTCCCGCTCACCCTGACCCCGCCCAGATCCGGACTGGAGCCGGTCACCTCGGGCTGCGCCCGGCACATGAGCGCCTGACTGGCCTTCAGGGCCGCGGGCAAGGTAACCTGATCCCGGAGCATGCTGGTGGCCCCGGACTCGGCCGAGGTCTTTACCGAACAAACGTCCTGAACCCGGGTTTGAAGCCCTTCCACGCCCTGAATCTCCCGAATGAGTTCCACCGGTTGAAGCCGGTTGACCCGAACCCGAATCGCCACCACCGCGGTAAAGACCATGCGGCCGTTCTCATAATCGGCCTGAACATGTTCCACCGCCGCCTGAACCTGGGCCGCCATGCGCGGGCCGGTGCCCGGAATATCGGCCACATAGCTCACCGCGGCCTGGGCGCCCAGGGATTGCACCTGGCTGTCCTCCCCCATGCGGTAGGCCGCCTGACAGCTGAGCGTGCCGTCCAACACCACCCGGTCGGTTTGAACCTCCACGCTGCCCACGATGACCCGGGCGTCCTCCAACAGCACGGTGGCCTCTTCCCGCCCCGCGCCGGGCACCAGCGCTTCCGCTTTTACCTGCATTTGCGTGGCGCTTTCGCCCACGAGCTGTTCCAGCTCTATGCTTTGCCTCATCAAATTGATGGCCATACGCTTCCTCCTCCCCAAACAACAGGCGCTACGCCTCGCTCATACTTACGATGTCTGGAAAGGATTTATGCAAAACTTCCGGATTGCAGTCCCAGGGCCGCGGCGAGAGTCCCTTTGGCCTTACGCGCTCTTGCCCAGGCGAAGCTTGTCGGCGATGAGGGCGATGAACTCGCCGTTTGTGGGCTTGTCGTCGGCCTCAAAGACCCGATAGCCGAAAATCTGATTGATGTTCTCCAACCGGCCGCGGCTCCAGGCCACCTCAATGGCGTGCCTCATGGCGCGCTCGACCTTGCTGGGCGTGGTGCCAAAGCGCCGGGCGATGCCGGGATAGAGCTCCTTGGTGATGCGGTTGATGATCTCGGGCTGATCCAGCACCAACCGGACCGCCTCGCGCAGATAGCCGTATCCCTTGATGTGCGCCGGAATGCCGATGGATAAAAACAGATTGGCCAACTGTTCCTCACTGGAAACCGCATTGGCGCTGGGCGGGGCCTCGTGCCTTACCTGGGGCTGGGCGGCCTGCTTTTTGCAAATGTCCAGGATCCGCTGGGCGCTGGCCTCCATATCAAAGGGCTTGACAATATAATACGCGCCGCCCAGTTCCATGGCCCGGGCGATAAAATCGTCCCGCCCCAAGGCGGTCAACAGGATAATCTGGGTGTTGGGGCGGTCCTTTAGCTCGTTCCATTTCTGCAGCACCGCAAATCCGTCCATGTGCGGCATGATTACATCCAACAGCATGGCGTCCGCGTTGGCGCTCTTGAGAAGCTCAAAGGCCTCCACCCCATCCGCCGCCAGCCCAACCACTTCGAACTCCTCGCGCATGGAAAAATACTCCGCCAGCTGTTGACGCAGGCTGTTGTTGTCATCCGCCAGGATCAACCGGACTTTTGCCATAACGATTCCTCCCCGAACCAGTTTATGATCCCCGATCAATTCTTATGGTTCATATTTCAAATTCTTATGGTTCATTTTTTATAATATCATAAATCATGAGTTCCGTCAAAATTGTTCCCAAGCAGTCCGTATCCTCGTTGTACAAAGAATTCTCTATCAAAATATGCGATCACTCTGCGGCTTATGCCTGTCACGGCGCAAATTTATAAGGAAAATTGCGATTTGCCCTCTATTTTGTTTAAAAAGCGCGGAAACCCTCTCTTCATCGAGGATTTCCGCGCTTTTCTTATCATTCCTGAGCCCACCCCTTGGCGCGCTCCACGGCCCGCTGCCAAAGGCGATAGAGCCGTTCGCGCTCCAGCTGTTCCATGGCCGGCTCAAAGGTTCTGGCCGGCTTCCAAAGGGAGGCCAACTGTTTATCGTCCCAGAGGCCCACCGCCCGGCCGGCCAACATGGCCACCCCCATGGCCGTGGTTTCGATGACCGCGGGCCGGATGACCTGGCTGCCCAGGATGTCCGCCTGGAATTGCATCAGAAAATCGTTGGCGCTGGCGCCTCCGTCCACCCGAAGCAAGGTGGGCTTGAGGCCGCTGTCCAGGGCCATGGCGTCCAGCACATCCCGGGTCTGATAGGCGATGGACTCCAAGGTGGCCCGCACCACATGCGCCCGGCCGGTGCCCCGGGTGAGGCCGATAATGGCGCCCCGGCCGTACATATCCCAATAGGGGGCGCCCAGTCCGGTAAAGGCCGGAACCACATACACATTGGCCGAATCCGGAATGGAGCGGGCCACCTGATCGGTCTCGGCCGCGCTCTTGACCAGGCCCATCTCATCCCTGAGCCATTGCACCGCGGCTCCGGCCACGAACACGCTGCCTTCCAGCGCGTATTTGACCTCGTTGTCCAACCGCCAGGCCACGGTGGTGAGCAAATTGTTTTGCGACCGGACCGGCTGGGTTCCGGTATTCATGAGCATAAAGCATCCGGTTCCATAGGTGTTCTTTACCATGCCCGGCGCAAAGCAGGCCTGGCCAAACAGGGCGGCGTGCTGATCCCCGGCCAGGGCGGCGATGGGGATCTCCCGGCCCAGAATATCCTTTCTAAGCATGCCCACCACCTGGGCATTGTCCACCACCTGGGGCATGAGCTCCTTGGGTATATCCATGGCCATCAGCAGAAGATCATCCCATTCCTGCTGATGGATGTTAAACAACATGGTGCGCGCCGCGTTGGTGGCGTCGGTTACATGAGCCCGCCCGGCGCTTAGATGGTAAGTCAAAAAGCTATCCACGGTGCCAAAGCAGAGTTCACCCCGCCTGGCCCGGTCGCGGGCGCCCGGAATCTGATCCAAAAGCCATTGCAGCTTGGTACCGGAAAAATAGGCGTCCGGAATCAGTCCGGTCTTTTCCCGGATGACGTTGCCCAGACCGTCTCCCTTGAGCCGCTCCACCAAGGGCGCCGTGCGGCGGCATTGCCATACGATGGCGTTATACAGCGGCCGCCCACTTTCCCGCTCCCAAAGCAAGGTGGTCTCCCGCTGATTGGTGATGCCGATGGCTGCGATATCCCGCACCTCAATGCCCGCCATGCTCACTGCGGCGCGCAAAGCCTCGATCTGGCTGTTTAAAATCGCCTGGGGATCGTGCTCCACCCAACCGGGCTCGGGATAAAGCTGTTCAAACTCAATGCCATGGGCGGCCACCGCCGTGCCCTTCTCGTCAAACACCACCGCGCGCGAGCTGGTGGTTCCCTGGTCCAGCGCCACAATATAGCGCATCGTATGCCCCCTTTCGCTTTCAAACCCCGGGCCCTAAACCCATGGGTCAGGAAATTCTGATGCCGTAGATTTTCCGTCCTCGGGTGCCCACCACCAGCATATCCTCAAAGACCGCCGGGGTACCCTCAATGTTGGCGTTGAGCTTAACGGAATCAATGACCTTGCCGGTCAATCCGTCAATGAGCCGCAGCGTGCCCTTGGAATTGCCCAGGATCACATACCCCCGGCCGTTTTGGTCGTATACGCACACCGGCGAAGACCAACCGTAAACCCCCATATCCAGCGACCAGGCCTTTTCCCCGGTCTGCTTGTTCAGGGCGTATAAAGTGCCGCCCTGCTTGGTTCTGGCCACATGGAAATAGACCAGATCCTTCAGCTGATTCTTCCCGATGGCCGGGGAACCAAAGGCCCCGCCGTTGTTTTCGTGCGTGCCCGAACAACTCACCGCAAAGTCCCAGAGCTCTTCGCCGGTCCGTGCGTCAAACTTGCGCATGTGGCTCTTTCCGCCGCCGCTTTTTTTCTGCTGATCCACCTCGCAGGCCGTGTACAGGAAAAGGTCTTCCCCTTCCTCCTCCAGGGCCGAGGAGGCGTCGGTGTCGTCGGTCACATCCGCCAGCCAGACCGGCTCAAAGGTGTTCAGATCCAGGCATTGCAGCATGCCCGAGTTGTCGGTGAAATAGGCGTAGTGATCGTATACGCAAAGGGAGTTTTCCATGCCCAGCTGGCCGCTTATGGAAGCCTTGAAGGTGTAGCGGTCAATGGCCGGATCGATGGATATGCTGCCCTGGGCCTGGTCATACTGGGTGTTGAGCTTGATGGTGTAGACGATGCCATTTTCCCCCAGCTCAAGCAAGGTATCGCTGCCCACATCCAACAGCGCGGAGCAATCGAACGCCCCCCAATTGCGCGGGGCATACTTTTCCTTGCCATTGATGAACAGAAGCTGCTTTTGGTCAATCAAACTGTACACCCGGTAGCCGATTTTGACCGACTTTCCGTTTACGGTATCAATGCCCTGCCCGGTGTACAAAAGCGGCCAGCCTCTGGGATCCACCGACACGCTGCCCTTGATGGGCGCACCCAACTTGATGGCCGAGCGGGTGGCCTTGCCGTCCTCCAGATCCAGGAAATAAATCTTTCCGTCCAAGGTGGCGTAAATGACCTCGCACAGGCCTTCTTTGTTCTTTTTGTTTTCCTTAAGGTTCATCTGATTGCGCACCGATTCGTCCCAGCGGACGATGGCCGGCTGGCCGGTCCAGCCCACGCCGCCCCATTTATCGATGCCGCCGATGGACCGCTGCCATTCTATCGTGAGTTTGGAGGCATCCTCAGGCACCAACCCAAAGGCGCCGCCGTCCCGATAGTTGTTGCCCCTGAAGGTCAAAACCCCGTCCACCTGGGCGTATTCTTCCGAAGAGGCCATGTGAATCTCGTCCGCCCGCTGATAGGTCTCAACCTTTTCCCCCTCTTGATAGATGGTGGTCTTCATCTTGAATTCCGAGGGCTGCGCGGCACTCACCACGGGCATTGGGGTGGGCTCAGGTTCAGGGGTGGGCGCGGGCGTTTCCGTCGGGCGCGGGCTGGGCGTCGCGGCGGGCGCAACGGTGGGCGCAACGGTGGGCGCAACGGTGGGCGCGGGCGGCGTTTCCGCCAAATCCGGATGGGTGCCAATGAGCACCGCCGCCAAAATCACAATCAGGGCCAGGGCAATGCCGCCGGCCGTGTAGGTATAAATGAGCGCGGTTCTGCGCTGTTTGCGCGTAAGTTTTTTCCTGCCGCCCGTTCTCCGCGCGCGGCCGTCCTTCTTCCCTTGGGTTTCCTCTGTTCCAGTCGCCATTTCCCCTCATCCTTTCCTGTTCATTCCCCTCCGCGCCGCCGGGTCAAGGCGCGGACCTTACGCAATGCGCGCGCCCTTAACTTGTAGAAGGACGCGCGCAAACCATTGCCTATCGAGCGATAAAATATGACCTTTTCAAAATCCTCATCACGAATTCCACCTCTATCGATCGATGGGTCTGTGCATCGTTATCCGATTTCATCAAGAGCGATTGCCGCTCATGCCGCCGTGGTCTGGCCTTCCGTCTGAGCCGCGGGCGCGGCGGTGGGCTGCTGTTGTGCCGCCGGCTGTTGTGCCGCCGGTTGCTGGTCGGCCGGAGCCGCTGAGACCTCGGGCACCGGCGAGGCGGCCTCGGCGGCTGGCTCGGGAGTGGGCTCAACGGGCACAACCGTGGGCTGCGCCGGCGCCGGGAACAGATTTTCCACCGGCAACACCATGCCCACCGTGTTCCTCAGCCAATCCAAATTGACCCGGCCGTTGGCCTCCAGCTGCTGAAGGGCCAACACGCTCAGCGCCAGGATCAATATGATGACCACCACTACCTTTAAGAAGCCCAGGAAGCGCTTGCCAAATCCTCCGCGCTCATCGTCATCGTAGTCGTCATCATAATCATCATCGTCGTCATAATCGTCGTAATCGTCATCATATTCGTCGTCATAGTCCTCATCGCTGTAAACCCGGCGCTTCTTGGGCTGCGGCTGAGGCTTGGGCGCGCGCTTGGGCTGAGACGGACGGCGCGCGGGCTTGCGCACCTCTTCGATCTCCTCCTCTTCCTCGCCGTCCTCCTCCGGAAGCTCCACCACCCGCGGGGGCCGCTTTTTGCGGGGCACAGGCTTGGGGGCGGCCGGTTCGTCGGCCCGGCTGCGAATGGGCTTAAACTCCACCGTGGGCTCATCCACCGGGAATTCGGTCTCTTCAGCCGGTTGCGTCAGATCCACCTGGGCCGCCTCTTCCTCATCAGCCCGTCTACGGCGCGCCCGGCGCGACATAACCGGCTGATCGTCCAAATCGGCGGCCAGCAGCTCGGTCATGCTGGGCTTCTTATTCTTATCTTCCATTTGGCTTCCTCCCTCATTTTGCCGCGCTTCAGGCGCTCTTTTTTCCTGTTCGGGCTGCTCCATGCCCTGAATCCGGCCGTCCGCCGAAACAAAACGGTTGCCCCGGGCCGCCGGGCTCTGAGCAGCGGCCTGAACGGGCTGTTGAAGGTCGAAGTCGATATCGTCCTCAAATCCCTCGTCGTCTTCCTGATCTTCAACCTTTGCCCGTGTTTTGATGGGCGCGGGCCGCTTCTGTTTCGCGGTATTTAGCTTGCTCTTGATCCAACCAAAGGGATTGAAGGGCTCGTCGTCCTCATCTTCCTCTTCAGCATCCTCAAAGCCCGTCTGTTCCGGAAGATCCTGCTCATCCCCATAGACCTTCGCCCTGGACGGCTCTTGGATGGGCTCAGACGCCGCCTCTTCCTCGGCTTCCTCTAACCCGCCGGCGCGAGCGGCCGCTTCCGCCGGGGCGGGTTCGGCTTCCGGAAGCGGTTCGGTCTCTGGAATCGCTTCGGCCGCCGGAACCGGTTCGGCCTGGGCAATGGGCTCGGTTTGAAGGGGCGCTTCCTGGGCCGCTTCAGGCTGCGCGGGCATCTCCGCCTGGGCAGCCTGATCTTCCCGCTTATCGCCTTCGTCGCCCCGGTCAAGGGAGTCCAAATTGCGATCTGCCTGGGGCGACGGCGCTTCGTCCAGGATCAGGTCCTCAAATTCTTCTTCCTCGTCCTGATCTCCCGGCTGCTCCTCCGCCCAATCCTCTTCTTTTTCCTGGGCCCGGCGCTCGCCTTTGCGCTTCATTTTTTCCATCCAGCGGTTAAAGCGTCCCGGCGCATTGGATGCGGCCTGCTCCTGCCCGGACTCTTCCTCTTCCTCGCCGTCTTCCTCTTCTTCCTCCTCGGATTCGTCGTCCTCCAGCTCGCCCTTGGCCAGGAATTTAAAAAATCCGCCAATCTTTTTCATCACCGGGCTCTCCTGAATCCGGCTGAGCGGGCTTTCCTCCTCCTCGGCCTCTTCTTCCAGGCTGAACACGCCTTCCGGTTCCTGGGCCGGCTTCTCAGGATCCCCCTTGGGGATATCCGCCGGCGGCACAATGTCCACCGGCTCTTCCTGGGGTGTTTGCGGAATCTCCTCGGACTGGGGCAGCGGCTGTTCCGTGTCCCGGCTCACCGGCCGGGCATAGGGCATATGCTCCCTGGGCACCGCCGGCTGAGCGGGCGCTTCCTCTTCGGGCTGCGCATCCTCCAGCAATTCCAATTCGTCTTGTTCGTCGTTTCTTTGCTTCATGGCCCTGGCCTTGCCCGCCAGGTTTTTTATGCCGCCGCCCAACTTGCGGGCCACGTTTATGGCTGAGGCAAAGGGGGCCTCGGCCTGTTCGTCCTCTTCCGGCCGCTCCCCGGCCATTTCCTCCTGGTGGGGCTCGGGTACGGATTCGTCCATGCTGAAGGGCTCGTCCTCATACTTTTCTTCGGGCGTGCGCTGGGCCACCCCGGATATAACGCCTTTTATTCCCCCCAACAGCTTGCCCACCGGTTTTTGCTGGGACGGCTGGGGCTCGTTTTCCTCAATCTCAGGCTCAGACGCCCGATTTATATTTTGTTGGCGCGTCGTGGGGGTATCCACATTGGTAGCGCCCTGCATGCGCCTGAGTTCGCGCATTCTTTTATATTCATAATAATCCATTGTGGAGCGGCTATTGCCGCGGTCGCGCTGATCTCTCGCCATATTTCAACCGCCTCTCTAACCGGCAATAAAAAAACATATGAGCACAACAAAAAATGCCGTTTTTTCAATTTATACTTTCTTATTATACCATACCCAGAAAATCTTACAAGCACTACCCAGATTTTGACACCAAAAATTATCCCGGCCGCATAATCTAAAAACTGAAGGGAGGCCTTTTCATGAACAGTGCTTTTGAAATCATCCGTCAAACCCTGCGCGAAATTCCCGGCTTTTTGGAGGGTCTGGATAAGCGCGCCCAGGCGGACCGTTGGGCCGCCTATCATTCCAGCGCACAGCCCGCCGCGCGCCCGGCGCAACCGGCTTCAAACGGCCCGTCTTTGGTTCATCCGCTCTCGCCGGAACCCATGGCTCAGCCGCCGTCGCCCGCCATGGGCCCAACCTCCGCCCAGGCCTCGTTTAACGGATCCACGGCCGGCTTTGCGCCCTACCCGGCACAGCAGGGGCCGGCCCCAGCGAGTCCGGCGCCATCCCAAAACGCCGGTGGATTTCCGCCGGTACAGCCGCCGTTTACGGCCCCGGCGCAGCCCGTTCCCTCAGCTTCGGCCCCAGCGGGTTTCGTGCGGCCATTGTCCCCCGAACCCATGCCCATGGATGCGATGCCCAGAACGGTGGAAACGCCCCCGCCCCCGCGCAGCGGATCCATTTACCGGGAGCTGATGCAAAAGCACGACCGCATGAGCCCACGCCATCTCTCCTAGCCGGGCGGTAAACCGTCTTTTTTGTCCTCAATATACCAGCAATCGTGCGGCCTGGCAAGCACAATTAAGTTATTTTCCCCCAGTAGGCGAAGGGCTTTCCGTTCGGCCCGCTTTCCCCGCCGGATTTACATACTTTACGTTAAGATGCCCCAAGCGGGCGTGACAGCGGTTTGACACAGACGCGCGCCGGGTATACTATAATCAAAGAAACAAGGCCCCTCCGAGCCTTGCGGAGGAATGTGCCTTTGGAAAGGATGTTGTAAATCCATGCTGGATGTGTTGATTGTGGGCGGCGGTCCGGCGGGCATGACCGCCGGGCTCTATGCCGCGCGGGCCGGGCTGGACAGCCTGCTTCTGGAGGGCGAGTTGATCGGCGGCCAGGTATCCACCACCAATATGCTGGAAAACTATCCAGGGTTTCCCGAGCCCATCGGAGGGCCGGAGCTGATGATGCGCTTTTCCGAGCAGGCCGAGCGCGCCGGGCTCAAAATCGAATACCGGCCGGTCACCCGCTTTGAACTGGGCGGCGAAATCAAGCGCCTGTATTCCGGGGAGCATGTCTATCAGGCGCGCAGCGTAATCCTGACCATGGGGGCGCGACGGCGCAAGCTGGGCCTGGAAAATGAAGAGGCTTTGGTGGGCCGGGGGCTTTCCTACTGCGCCACCTGCGACGGCGCCTTTTACCGCGGCAAGCCGGTGGCCGTGGTGGGCGGAGGGGAAACCGCTGTGGAGGACGCGCTGTATCTGGCCGCCCAATCCAAAGTTACCCTTATCCATCGCAGGGACAGCCTGCGTTCCGCGGGTATCGGGGCCAGGCGGGTCATGGAAAATCCCAATATACAGATCCTCTGGAATACCCGGGTTGCCTCGGCCCAGCCCTCTGCCAACGGTCTGACCCTGCGCCTTATCGATGAAAACGGCCAGGACCGCCCGCCGCTTGAGGTGGCTGGATGTTTTGTGGCCGTGGGCACTCAGCCCGGCAGCGAATTGCTCAAGGGGCAATTGGAGCTGGATGAAGCCGGTTATGTGGTGGCCTCCGAGGACACCCAAACCTCTATACCCGGGGTCTTCGCGGCCGGCGATCTCCGAAAAAAACCCTTAAAGCAAATTGTAACCGCGGTTTCCGACGGCGCCGTGGCTGCTTCCATGGCCCTGAACTGGCTGCACAATCGTTAATTTTATATTAAGCACAGTAAAACACTGGACGAACACCCGGCAATTATGCTATAATTTGATACTGTCAGCAGCGGTTGACAGTGTCTGCCAATGTGGCTCAGCTGGCAGAGCAGCGGTTTCGTAAACCGCAGGTCAAGGGTTCGAGTCCCTTCATTGGCTCCATTATCGAGGTGTAGCGCAGTTTGGTAGCGCGTTTGGTTCGGGACCAAAAGGTCGCAGGTTCAAATCCTGTCACCTCGACCACTAAAATCCGGATTTGTGAAAGCAAGTCCGGATTTTTTGTTCCGCTTTTTTGGT